>DASPQB010000275.1:0-17662 GCA_035625205.1 Nitrospirota bacterium
ATGAGCATTGCAAGGTTGGACACCGTTGATGCTTCTTGTCCCTTGATGTTCAGCTCCTTGACAGCATGTTTTTCGACTACATGACCTATCTCGTGGGCTAACGCGCCAGCAAGCTCGGATTCGTCCTGCATATTTGCAATCGCGCCGCGTGTAATGAAGACATACCCGCCAGGAGCCGAATACCCGTTGATCTCGTCGGTGTTCAGGATTGCGAAATGGAACTCAAGTTCCGGCCGGGCCGCGTAGATAGCCAGAACATTCCCGACTAGATTTACATACTTCATGAGCTCCGGGTTGTCATACAGCCCAAACCGTGCGATAATCCGCGCCGCAACTTCCCGCCCCAAACGAACCTCTTCTGTAATATCCGATGTAATGACCTCATCGCCAGAAGATGTTCTTTGCCTGAAATTCGGATCAGAGGTAGCTGCGGAAAGGGAGAGGGGGGACGTTAAACCGCCTCCGATGACGAACGCCAATAGAAAGATGAGCCATTTTTTCATAGCGTGCTTCCCTCCATGAACCGATTGAGCTCGTCAGTGGTAACTTTGAAGGATTCCATGTAGTCGAGCAAATCGTAATCCGCTTTTTCCTCAGTACTGAGCCTTCGCCGGTCATCTGCCGCAAGACCTCGTGCTGCTGCTGCGCTTGTGAATGATGATGCGCGCCTTCGGACACCCTGCTTAATCTCTCCCTCTTCGCCTTTGATGAGAGCTACTCTGTCAAGGGGCGGGTGCGTGGCGAGCAGGATGGACGGCACGTAGCCGTCCTTGTTATTGTATTTCACCTTGACCCAGGTGCCTACTTTGCCCGAGGAAATAAATTTATAGCCTTTTCCTACCTCTCCCATCACTTTAGATTTAAAGGAAGAAGAGGACATCACTTTTGCCTTCACGCTCTGCACATAATACTCGCTCTGGGCATAGACCGTTGACGCGATGAACATCAAAGCCATGAGAAACAGAGCTGGCACAGGTATTCTTTTCATAGCACGCCTCCTTGGCACGATGTCAGTGTACAGACATGTCGCCTGCAACGCTCACAGGCGGGAGTTTATACGTTAAGCCCGGGCATCACATTTCCATTGATTGCCCTCTGACCTCTATATCGCCCTGTTCCATAACCGCATCGCTTATGCAACCGTGTAAATGTCAACCGGCTGCTCCCGCCCTTTGACTTTCACATTCCCGAGCAGTTTGCCGTTAATCCGATTTTTGATTTTCTCATAGGTATATTCGGAAAAGATCAAAGGGGTTTTATATTCCTTGGTGATGCTTTCGAGGCGTGATGCAAGATTGACCGTGTCGCCCACGATGGTGTAGTTTTTCTTTTTCTCCGAGCCGATTTCTCCGATCGTGGCCACGCCGGTATTTATGCCGATGCCGATCTTCACTTCGAGGTCAAAGCCCCGCTCCCTTAGGGTCTTATTGACTTCCTTGAGGCCTTCGAGCATCTCTTGGGCCGCAAGAACTGACCGCTCTGCATGATCATCCCTCTTGACTGGTGCGCCCCAGAAAGCCATGATGGCGTCGCCGATGTATTTATCGATGGTCCCATTATGCTTCAGAATGATATCGGCCATGACGGAAAAATGAATGTTCAGCATTTCCACGATCTTCTCAGGCGGGGCGTTTTCGGACATGGTCGTGAATCCGCGGATATCGGAGAAGAGGACGGTCAACTCCACTTTCTGGCCCGCGCTCGACTTGGTATATTCCTTGTAATTGTTCAGCACTTCGTTCAAAACATCCTTGGAAACGTACTGAGTAAACAACTGCGATACATGGCGTTTCTCGACGGCCTCGGTAAAGGTAAGATAACCGAATGACAAAAAGCTGGTCGTCACCAAGGCGAACAGGAACGGCATCAGTTCGACTTGCGCATTTGATCTAAAGGAAAGCAGCGCATAGCCTGTATAGAGCAAGAGCAGGAATGTAGGAAATGCGGCTTGAATGATAAACCGCTTGGAAAACATCACGGCCCATGACGTGAGGAGCACGCCAAGAAGCACTGAAAAGAGCGTCAGCCGTTTATCGGGCGGCCTCATGAAATCGTTCTGGAGATAGTTGTTCGCTAAGAATACGTGCAGCATGACGCCGGGAGCATTTGGGGCAACGGGTATGGCTTTAAGGTCCGCAGTACCGACAGCGCTCGCGCCGATGAAGACGATACTGTCCTTAAAAACGTCGGGGTTCACCAGGAGGTCCTCAACATCGCCTTTCCTGATTTTCTGAAGCGATGCGAACACACCGCTCATGGAATATGTTTCCACATTATCGAGACCGTACATATTGATGATGCAGTTACCGTTTTTATCAATCGGTATTATCCGGCCATTGATTGTTATTGAGTCGGCATTGATCTCCACGGTGCTTGCGGCGTCGACAAAAGGAGCAAGGCCCAGGACCGTAAAATACTTGCCATGGTACTCTCTGAGTGGCTTTGTCCTCCTGTATACGCCATCACTGTCCGGCGTGAATTCAACGACAGTCATGCCTTTTGAAGCATCTGCCAGTCCGGGGATCGGCAGAGAAAAGTTGTTATATTCGGTGCCCGGCCTGACTGAGAGACTGCCTGAGACTTGCTTGAGCGCGAAGCGGTTCACGAAATCGGCGGCCATGGGACGGTTCAGGTCAGTATTATTCCTGGCATCCTTGTCAGGATCTTCGCGCATGATCATCATGCCATGGTAAACGTTTTGCGATGTCCTGGTCGCCTCGATCAGCGTCTGGTCGTTGGTCTCACTATACCGGTCTCGTTCCAAAAAAAGAAGATCGAAGAGCACATTTCGCGCGCCGCCGATCGAAAGGAAATCGAGCAGGTCCGACCAGATCGCCCGGGGCCACGGCCATCTGCCGATAATCTCTTCCATGGACTTGAGAGCGGCTTCATCAATGAGAATAACCTTGATTTTGCTATCGGACATCTTATTGGATCGCAGGAGCTTTGCCTGCAGGTCATAGAAATAGTACTCCGGCTTTTCGAATAGACCGAATGAATAGCAGGAGACAGTGACAATGAAAATCACTACCGCAATAAGGAGTGTAATAATTATTTTTTTTGGCATGGTTTGCGCGCAAAAACCTGTTAAATTCTACTAGAAACGATTACATGTGTAAAGAAAATAATCACCATCTTCGCGAAGGAAACGTGAAGTATCATGCCTGCACATGGTCTGTCGGCGTGACCATGACCGTCTTCCGTTCTGAGATCATAACGAGCCCCGGCTTTGCGCCTTTAGGCTTTTTGACAAACCGCGCATACGTATACGTAACCGGAACCTTGCCTGCGTTTCTCCCCTTGCTGTAATAAGCCGCAAGTGCCGCAGCTTTCAGAAGTACATCCAGCGGAAGCTCTCCCTTCATCGCATTCCTCACGAGCACATGTGAGCCGGGCAATCCTTCGGCGTGAAGCCATATGTCATCGGGACGGGCCATCTTCGTCGTGATATGATCATTGCCCAACGCATTGGTCCCGATAAGAATTTCCCACCCACGGTAGACTATGGTTCTGGAGCCAGAGATATTTTTATCAGGAGAGGCTTTCCCCTTTTTTCCGGACTTCTCCTGTAAGTATCCGCGGGACGACAGTTCAGACCGAACTGCTTCCAGATGAGATGCGTTGTCCGGCTTCACCGTCTCGTCCAACAGGGAGTTCAGAAAGGATATTTCCTCCACCGCATCATGGAGACGCGTCGAAATGATCTGTTGCCCAGCTTTGGCTTTTTTATACTTCTTGAAATAGAATTCTGCATTCTTCAACGGCGACAGCTTCTGGTCAAGTTGAACCACGACTTTCCGGCTGTCATGGCTGGTGAGTTCCGCATGGTCCATGCCACCATGCAAGAGATTCAAATTCGCCAAGATCAAATCTCCAACCTCTTTAAGCTGCTCGGCATGTTCTGATGACCGCAGATCTGATTCGAGCGCATCGCGCCTACGTTCAGCCCTTACAAGAGCTTTTCGGATACTGGAGCGGACCTCCGACCCGAGCGCAGCATTACATCGCTCCTGCGTCAATTGAGCATAGTAGGCTTCCACCGCATTGCTCGGTGAATCAGAGTCGGAAATAGCAATGTTATCCTTGTCGGCAGGGAAAATGTCCTTTGCGCGAGGTAAAACATAGGAGACCCCTGGCGACAGCGTTCGCTCCGCACGCTCATGAGGAGTGACCGAATAGTAAGCAGCAATAATACGAGAATCTGCCCCGATAAAAAAGAGGTTTGCTGATCTCCCGGTTAATTCGAAGACAAGGCAAAGTTCTGTAGAAGACTTTTCAAAACAAATCCTTACAATCCGGTCCTGGTTCAGGAGTGATATGTTTTTTACATGAGAGCCAGTGAGGCGACTTCGTAGTGCAAGGATAAAGGGGTGCGGTGTCTGAACGGACAGAGGCTTCGAACTTACCAGATGCATGCGGGGCAAAGCACGATCGGGAGAGCATAGAAGCGCGTAATTCTTTCTATTGCGCCGAAACAGGAAATACAGTCCTCCTTCCCTGTCCTGGATGACACGCCCTAGGCGTGCCCCGGTGAGGAGCGCTGAAAGCTCTTCTATGACCAGTGCGAGTATTTGGTAATTCATGATTCTTTACAGTCGTTTAAAAAATGAACTATGCGGCACGAATTGTTCGCAAGTTTCTGTTATTACGGTATGCCCAATATTTTATGAGCCTGAGGAATCACGCGAACATCAGCGATGACTTGAAGTGCTTCGTTCTGCAGCTCTACCAGCATGGCGGTGGCAGGAGCATAGGCACCGCCGGCAGGTTGAAGAACAAGTGGAATGGACGCATCAGCGTTCGTGATGAGACGCACTGACATCTGGATGTCTTCTTTTGTCGTATCCTTCGTCACAACAACTTTTACGAACAGGTCTTTGCCCTCACAGGCAGCCAGGAATTTTTCATGCTCTTTCCAGAAGGGGCGTAGCCCTGTAGCCGAGGGCAGTTTGAAGTCCATGCTTACGACATCTACAAAGTCAAATAGTGCCTTCATCGCTTGATCATGAATTCCGCTGGTTTCCAGGTAGACTCGATAGTTTCTTTTCACCTGTGGGAGCCACCGGACCAAAAAATCGGTTTGGAGCAAAGGCTCTCCTCCCGTCAGGCTAAGCACCGGACGTGAAGGCCCGGAAATGATCAATCGAGCGCATAGTGCGCTCAGATTGTCCTCAGATACCGGATTACGTACCTGTTGCTGCTCAGCATTCGGCCCTGGTCTCACCTGCACAGTACAATACCGTTCCTCACCTGTGCGTTGTCCTGGCGAAAGGGCAGCAGGCGTGTCACAATAAACGCAATGAATATCACAGCCCTGGAACCGAACAAAGATATGACGCTGTCCGATCCACAGCCCCTCTCCTTGAATTGATTCAAAGATTTCATAAACGCGAGCATCTTTCACCTGATCATAATACAAAACAATACTATGAAATACAAGCGGACAAGGAGAACTATCCCGCTGCGAATTGACAGCGTTGTTTTATGTTCTCCTAAGCTAAAGGAAGTGAGGTTCCCACGCTGATTTATCATCTTTTTTTCAGAATGTGTCGATATCCTCTACAGAGATTCTTGCACATCGTCAGCCTATTTTTAATTGACAAATACTGTCAAAAATGGTAATCTCATAACTAAGTAGGAGGAAAGATGAGTCGTGGAATTATCCATATTTTACTTATAGTTAGCTCTATCTTACTTCTTAATGTTAAACCCCTTTTTGCAGATACTGAGGCCACTCAGCATGAAACGACCGGTATTCCCTCTCAGCTAAAACCCCCGACAGAAGATGTAGCGCAGCTCGATGAAAATATCGAGGATACGCCAGAAGAAAAGCCATTTAGCATTCCGATGATCCTAAATGACAGCGTTGAAAACCACCTCGAGTATTTCAAAACGCGCGGGAGAGAAGTATTTCAAAGATGGCTCGATAGATCAGCCAGATATATTCCCGTAATGAAAGACATCTTTCGCGAAAAAAACCTCCCTGAAGATTTGGTCTACGTTGCCATGATCGAAAGCGGTTTCAACCCCTACGCCGTGTCGTGGGCGAAAGCCGTCGGCCCCTGGCAGTTCATGCCGGCAACAGGCAAACTCTACGGCCTCAAGATCGACTGGTGGATCGATGAGCGCAAGGACCCGGTAAAATCGACCTATGCGGCCGCGGAACATCTTAAAGATCTGCACAACCTCTTTGGTTCCTGGCCATTGGCCCTTGCCTCGTATAACGCGGGTGCCGGTAAGGTCCAGCGTGCCGTCCTCAGGACTCGTTCTGATGACTTCTGGGACCTGAAGGCCTCGCGATACATACGAAAAGAGACCAAGAATTATGTGCCCAAATTCATGGCCGCGACCATGATTGCTAAAAATCCTGAATCCTACGGATTTTCAGTTGCAGACTACGCACCTTTTAAATATGACGAGGTCGTGATTGAAGAAAGCACGGATCTTCGGCTACTCGCCCGTTGCGCAGGGAGCACTTATGAAGAAATCAAGGAGTTGAACCCAGAACTCAGACGGTGGGTCACCCCTCCAGACTATGACAAATACGTTCTCAGGATTCCCGCAGGAAAGAAAGAAATTTTTCTTGCGAATTTTGCCACGATCCCTCCAGAGCAGAAGATCAAATGGGAACGCCACGAGGTGAGAAGGGGTGAAACCCTGTCTAGCCTCGCAAAACAGTATAATACGTCACCCGATGCGATCCGTGACATCAACGGACTGAAAAAAAACCGTATAACGCCTGGCAAGCATCTTCTTATTCCCATTGACACCAATGCGAAAGCGCAGGATGTCAGTTATCTCGTTCCCGAACAAGGCGGCGGTAAACTTCAGGAGATTTTGTACCGCGTAAGGCGCGGAGAGACACTCGCTAGAATCGCAAAGAAACACAACGTGACCGTTGCCGATATCAAGGAATGGAATAAGGGATTGGGTGCATCAGTACGCGCAGGACAAAAAATCAAACTTGTCGTGGATATCGATCAAATTTAGGCAGGAAAGCCAGATAAAAAATGCCAAAGGCTGGGAACTGTCAATAGTTCCCAGCCTTTTGTTTTGCAGAATAACGTTCACTGACTGCGAAGTCCAAACATTCTGCACCAGTGGTATGAAATTACTTTAAACACAACGACCGAGGGTGGGGGAGCCGGATGGCCTAAGATTCCGCTCCTTCTTGGCCAGTATCAGATGGTTTGAACTCTCCATTCAGCAATACATTGCGTAAAGTCTCTGCAAGGTCTTTGATTCGGTAGGGTTTGGTCACAACTCCGCGGAAACCATATTTCCGGAAATCCGCCATTATCGGATCGTTAGAATAACCGCTTGATACGATAGCTTTCACATTCGGGTCTATTGCCAGCAGTTTGGTCAAAGCATCCCTTCCCCCCATACCGCCGTGCACTGTCAGGTCCATGATAACTGCATCAAATGGCTGATTCGATGATCTTGACTGCTGATACAATTCTATTGCTCTTGCGCCATCCTCGGCAAACTGAACACGGTAACCCAGCCGCTTCAACACATCTCCAGTCGTCTGCCTGACGTTCTCCTCATCATCCATCAGAAGTATTTTGCCAGTCCCCGTGAAAAGTATCGTATCATCAGCTCGTTTGGCAAGTTTTCCGGACCTCGATGCGGGAAGATAGATTGTAAACGTCGTACCGACCCCCAATTCAGATTCAGCGATGATATGCCCTCCATGTTTCTTGATGATCGAATAGGACGTGGCAAGCCCTAATCCGCTTCCCTGCTGTTTGGTGGTGAAGTAAGGATCAAAAATCTTTGACAGATGCTCCCGGGGTATCCCAATGCCGTAGTCTTGCACACTGACCTTTACATAGTCTCCCGGCCGAAGAGGAAGACCGCTCGAATCTTTGATGACGCAGTTCTCACAGCGAATCGATATCGTCCCGCCCTCAGGCATCGCATGGTCAGCGTTAATGAGTAGATTATGGATGACCTGGCTGATCTGACCTTCATCGATATCGAGTAGCCAAAGCTCGTCAGCGAAGAAAAAATCGTGCCGCACGTGCGATCCACGCAGGGCAAATCCCGCAGTTTCCCTGATCAATTCGGAGATCACCGCTGGTCTTTTGACAGGCGCACCTCCTTTCGAAAAGGTCAGAAGCTGTAGCGTAAGGTCTTGTGCCCTGAGGGACGCCCGTTCAGCGGCTTGTAGCTGTCGAAAGGGACCGCCCGAAGGCTGGAGATCGAGCATGGCCAGAGATATATTGCCCAAGATGGAAGCGAGCAGGTTGTTAAAGTCGTGGGCAATACCACCGGCAAGAACCCCTAATGACTCGAGTTTTTGGGCCTTTACGAGTTCCCCTTCCATCCGTTCCCGGTCTTCGATCTCCTTGAGCAGTTTTTCATTTGCACGGGTCAGTTCCTGTGTACGATCGTCGACGAGCTTCATCAACTCCTCTTGGTGCCGCTTCAGGCTCCCTTCAGCCTGTTTCCGCTCAGTGATATCGCGGATGATCTCGACCACAGCGATGGGTTCACCTCGCTGATTCTTTACCATTGACGCCGATACCCAGACGGGGATTCTCCTCTCGTCCTTGTGGACAACGAGAAGCTCACCGCTCCACCGGCCGGACGTTTTTAATTGCGGTACGATTATTTTATCGGCAAACTCCTTATCCACATTCATGTCATTGACATTCCTCCCTGCAAGTTCGCTTGAGGAATAACCGTAAATCTCAGCAAGGGCCTTATTGGAATAGATGACTCTCCCGTCGAGATCGACGATCTGGATTCCATCCATTGCCTCTTCGATCACTTTGGAGAACAGCCTCAGTTGCTCTTCAGCCAACCTACGATCGGTGATGTCCCTGGTAGCTTCTATTCCTGCTACAATCCTGCCGGTAGAGTCTAGCAGCGGAGAAGCCTTGATCTCCAACGTTCGGTTCTCACCTTTAAGGAGTGCCATTTTTTCCATGGTATGAATCTTACCGTCACGAAATGTCGCAGCCACAGGACAGTTCTCGCAGACGTCCCCGTTTTTTCCATACATCAAGTAGCAAATTGCTCCGGTTCCGTCGCTCCCGGTCATTATTTTTTGCGCATGGTTCTGGTACAGAATCATGTAGTCCCTGTTTACAATGCTGATGCCGTCGCCGATGGCGGAAATAATTGATTCAGAGCGGACCTTTTCGTCTTCCAGTTTCACCATGGCTTTTTTCAGTTCCTCTTCCGACTCTTTTCGCTTGGTTATATCCCGCGCGATCCCCTGGATACCGGCATGGACTCCTTTCGCATTCCCGATAGACCGTACGTTATGTATCACGGAAATGGACTTACCGCTTTTGGTAATAAAGCGATTTTCGAAATTATAAACGTCCATCCCCTGCCTGACCATCTCTCTCCTTTTATTCATCGTCATTTCCCGGTCTTCGGGGTGTATCAGTTGTAGCCACGGCTTGCCGATGACCTCCTCCGGCAGATACTCGAGAACATGGTATCCCGCGTCGTTCATGAACACGAGGATGCCCTCTTTGTCCGAAACGTAAATAATATCGGTCGCCAGTTCTACAAGATTCCTGTAACGTTCTTCATTTTGCCTGTTTTTCCTCCTGATTTGAATGATTACTAAACTGAAGATGATCAAACTCAGGGTCACAACGAAACGGGAGTAAAGTTCATGGGGGGCAACATCGAAAAAGGACAGGATGAACGTATCATGAAGTAGTAAGCTGTCTATGCAGGCGTAGATAATCCAGAGGAGGAAAGAGGTGGCAATAGCAAGGGCTAATATCTTATAATCACTATTTGTCTGCATAGGCAATAACTAGCCCTTCAACGGTCGCAGAAATGGTTTATCGTAATTATTGACGGGAGATATTCTTGCAGCGTTCACAGATGGCGTGTTCATCGTTCATGTGATTTCTTAACATCGTGCTGCGATCTCAAAAGGCGTGTTCGTGCTTCGATCTATTGACCGGGTATTACCGTGACCGTGCTTATTGGTGCCAAGCCCGCAAGTTTCATCGTTTATCTTGCAATGGCCAGCAGACTTATGGCGTGAGCATTCAGGCCAGCACGCAGTGCATCCACGCTCATCGGTGAACTCAAGCGGAAGAGCTGAGGCAACGATAGAGAAAACTTTCCCGACGGGGCTGAGAGATCGCTGAGCGAGATCCCGCTCTTCTTGGGGCCTTGCCAGTCTTATTCAGCCCGCACGCCTTGGATTCGTCGGTGAGAACCGGCTTGACATGTCGATTGACATCAATCCACTATTTTGCTGATTTGGTTTCCCCCGTTTGTGCCGAAGGAGAAATCTTCTGGACCTTACCCATCGCATCCTTTGCCCAGGATGTCCCGCTCATGGATTCCATTATGACTTTATATTTTTTTTCAGCTTCCGGCATGTTCCCCGCTGCCTCGTACAACTTGGCGAGTTCAACCGTCGCTACACCGGGTCCAGTAAGTGTTTCTGCTTGTTCGAATGCTTTCCTGGCATCGTCCCGCTTTCCCAGCGCGATATCGGCATAACCAATGCGTTGATATACAAGTCCGAGCAGGAACTTATCATGGGAATACTTGTCAACAAAGATCTGGTATTCCTTGAGCGCTTCATCAGGCCGGCCGAGATTTACAAGACAGTTGCCGATATAGTACTGGGCGATTACCCCGCTCACGGTATCGGGATACTTCTTCTGGACGTCACGAAAAAGATCAAGCGCCTTCCCATAGTTCATGTTCGTACCTGTAGAAGAGCTGTAATATTCATAAGCAACGGCAACCAACGGAGTCGCTTTCTTTTCTTGGGCGGAACGCATAATCGAAAAGCCGGTGAACAACACGATCACAACGACAATGATAACAGCCGCTATTTGCAAATGTTTCTTGTATCCCGCCAGGAAGCGCTGGACTTTATGCGCAAGCGTGACAATCTCCTGCTCCTCTTGGATTTTCAGCGCTCCACTTCTTTTTTTTATGGTCGGCATCTTCAACAACCTCCTGGTGAATATAATGATCTTGCTAAAATCAACCGCATTGAATGAACGTTTTTGACTAATTTTTAAAAGCAGCCACTGCCCTGGCAGCAAGTTCCCTTGAATTATGGAATACGGCTGCGGCCTGGTCTGCACTGAGGCCCGCACCAAGCAATATTCTTCTAGCCTGTTCATCTTCGACAAGGTCTCCGGGCTCGTGTGTATCCGTGTCTATTACTAAAGTAGCGCCAGCCTCAAGTGACACCTTCGCAACATGTCCGTTCGACAAGCTGTGCCCCTTGCGGGTCGTGATCTCCAGGCATACCCCGTTCTTCGCAGCAAGAGATGCCTCATCGGTAGTAATGAGCCCGGGATGAGCAAGGATGTCCACCTTTGCCTCGATTGCAGCGCGGTTTGTACCGGGATGGACCGGTTCGACAAGCGTCTCTCCGTGGGCTACGATGACTACCGCCCCGAGTGAGCGTGCACGCCGAGTAAGCTCCGTAAAGGTCTCCGGCGGGATGTGAGTCAGTTCTATTCCCGGCAGTGCCGTGATTTTCCAGCGACGATTTAATTCTCTGCACGCGGCAGCCACTCGCGGGATGGTGAAGTCAAGGTTCGATGCGTCGCAATGGTCTGTAATGGCGATTATTTCGTAGCCTTTTATTGCCGCGCGCCGAACCAGTTCGGAGGGGACGAGCACGCCATCGCTGAATAACGAATGCGTATGGAGATCAATCATTGGTTCACCTTAGGTTGATGGTAATTTTGAAAGCATGAATGTAGAATTCGCATATTGATTTTATATCTCTCATTTACAATCCGTGCTGAGCACGCAGTTTGCCTTGAAAGCTGTCTCTTTTTTCAAGATAGGCGTCAAAGTCATTCAGAAATTCGCTCCGGGTCTTGTTCCATACCGGTGCGACCAGGATCTCCTCTGGTGCTGCGGCGAAGAGACGTTGCAGAATGATGCCGGGAGCGAGCCGTTCAAGAAAATCTGCAAGCATTGCCAGATACTCTTCGTAGCCGAATGTCCGAAATGGTTTTGCAGCATATAAGCCGGCCAGCGACGTTTCTCTGACGACTTGTAGCTGGTGGACCTTGAGAAACTCGATCGGCAGGTGCGAAAGTTCATCAGCCATGCAGAGCATCTCCTCACGCGTCTCAGTCGGCAATCCAAGGATGATATGCGCCCCCACCTTGATGCCTCTTCCTGCGGTCAGCGCAAGTGCATTTTTAAAACAGGAGTAGTCATGGCCACGATTAATAAATTCCAGGGTCTTGTCGTAGATTGACTGGAGCCCGTATTCAACTAGGACAAAATGATCGCGCGCAAGAGCTTCCAGGAGCTCGATTTTCCCCTTATCAATGCAGTCGGGTCGCGTGCCGATGGCGAGCCCGACAACGCCGGGATTATCGAGTGCCTGCCGGTAGAGCTGTTCAAGAATCTCAACAGGAGCGTAGGTGTTCGTGTACGGCTGGAAGTAGACGATGAACTTCTCAGCACCGTATCGCGAACGGAGATAGGGGATTCCTTTTTGTATCTGATCATGTATCGACACGGTACTTACGCAAGCCGCCGGACGAAAACTATCGTTATTGCAGTAAATACAACCGCCAGTGGAAACCGTGCCGTCCCGGTTCGGGCAGGTGAACCCGGCATCAACGTTCACCTTATAGACGGGTGCGTGATACAGGTCCTTCATATATTGACCGAAAGTGTTATAACGCCTAATCGTTGATTTTTTATGGGAATATTCTGCTACTTTCACAATAGATCCTATTTCCAATACTCGTCAAACTCTGATTCCGATACAGGAACGTTCATGTACTATACCAGAGGCAGGGAGAAAAATCCAGAAAGGAATTTCGTATCTGCGGTATCATTGCTGCTCCCACCGGTAAAGCTGGGGATTCTGGAAGTTAAAGATCCATGTTCCCGTCACAAATGCTCTTTGACGTGAAGAAGGCTGCAAATCCCCTATCCGGTACGGGGGCCTAAGACGAGCTTATAACTCTACCTCTGATGACATCCTCTAACAGCCAGTCCCAGACGTTTTCGCGGCAAAGTCATCGCACAACCAGGGAAGTATTACTGAAAAGATGTCTTTTGGCGTCACGCATGCTATCTTGGCAGCCGGCGAGAGATCTCATGAAACAAGAGAGCACATCGTTGAACGGTAAACTGACAGAGAAAGACCACGCAAATAAACACCATCCGCATCCCCCCTCATCGCGCTTCACAACCAGCAGGGGGGAGAGAGTGGAGAGGTGTTCAATCCGCATTTGAGGAAATCACCTGCTCGACTCTTTTTAAAAATTCCTCCGCTAAGGGCAAGAGCTGTTCTACGTCCTCCGGCGTCGCCTTCTGTTGCCCTTCACAAGCGCAAGCAGGCCGAAGTTTAAAAGCCTTTTGGAGCGCCTCAATGAACCTTGCCTCAATACCCCCCTTCCCAGAGAATTCCCGCTCAAAGAGAGATATCGCTGTGGCCTGCATAGGCGCCGCACTTCCGCGAGCCTGAAGCAGTCCGAGGACGGGATATAAAAAAGCGTAGTATAGGCTGTTCATCACGAAGTTGACCTCCGCGTCATGGACCAGGAGCGCCTTTGCGTCTTCCAGAGATTCTCTGGCCTGCCTCAATTTGTCTCGTACAAGCATCTGTTGTCTTTCATCCATGAACGGTATAATCCTTGTCCTGCGCGCATTAGCCTCATCTATCTCGTCCATGTTGTTGTCCGGCCGAGCAGCGAGATGCCGATGAAGCCCCGCAAGTCCAGTTGATTCGGCGATACTAGGGTCATATTAGCACTGTAAATCTTGCCATTCTCGGGATCGTATACTCTCCCGTCTGTCCACTTACTCTCGCCTTTATAGGTAAAATCTTGTAGTATCTCAAGACCAAGAATCGGTCTTGCTCTAAACGCCGGAACAGGATTATTTTTGTCAACCTTCGGGGTCCCGGGAACGCCGTCCTTTGAATCTGCTGGATAACTCGGTACTTTAAGCCAGACAATCCTGCCGCAGTATTTTTCAGCGCATTTGAATATCTCGATTTTTGCGTTTTTCTCCTCGTTATTCCAAATACCGACAATATCGTGGTCGCTTGCAGCGTATGCAGGTATTGAGGCCAGCATGATGGCAAGAAAGCCTGAGAGTATGAAGTTCTTCATAGGATCCCCCTATCAGAGTCATCATTCCTTTAAGCGAGATAAGCCCGTTTCTCAAATTCATTCATATTTTTACTCGAGCATCCCTCTGGTTCCTAGTGACGAGTGAGTTCACCGTCTTCATGTTTTTGATATCGTCCTCTTCTGTCTCCTTTGGGGTCTCCATGATCTTCGGAACGCTATTGAACGCGGGATGGTTGAGCAATACTTTAAATCCATCAAGCCCGATTTTCCCTTCGCCAATATGCCAGTGCCGGTCAACATGGGAGCCGAATTCGCGAAGACAATCATTGAGATGCATCCCTTTGAGCCGCTTTAGCCCCACGGTTGCATCGATCTTCCTTGCAAGAGCATCTACGTGTTTCTGCGTACGGATATCATATCCAGCAGCAAAGCCATGGCAGGTATCGTAGCAGATACCGACGCATGAAGCATCGTCAAGCCGGGAAATGACCTCCTGGACCTGATCTAGCGTATAGCCTATATCCCCCTTCTCACCTGCCGTATTTTCAAGAAGAATTGCTGCCGTTGGTGGATGAAGCTTCATTGCCATATTGATAGCGTTTGACACACGGTCGATCATCCATGCTGAGTCCTTCCCGCTTGCGGAACCAAGATGAGTCACAAGATATTCTGCTTCCAGTGTTTCCGTGCGCTCCAGGTCAATCACAAAGTGCTCTATAGATTTTTCGTAGAGGTCAGGACGCGGGGAGGCAAGGTTGATAAGGTAATTCGTATGGACAAAGACGGGGCCGATGTCCCACTTTTCACGCAGTTTCTTGAATTCTAATATATCGGACTTATCGAGCGGCTTCACCATCCAGCCGCGGGGATTACGGCTGAATATCTGCATGCAGGTGCATCCCAGCTCGAATGCGCGCTGCACCGAGAGTGAAAAACCGCCGGAGATGGAAACGTGAAAGCCAATCCTCATTTCCTTCCCTCGACCATCTCCATAAATGTCTTTTCATCAATGACCTTCACGCCGAGTTCTCGTGCCTTATCAAGCTTGCTGCCTGCTGCCTCCCCTGCGAGCACGTAGCTTGTTTTTTTGGAGACCGAGCCAACAGCATGACCTCCCAAACGTTCGATCATCTCTTCAAATTCTTGCCTCGGGCGGGTTAGCGTCCCGGTAATAACGATGCTGAGTCCTTCCAGTGGTCTCTTGGCATTGATCGCCCTCCCGCCTTCGAAATCCGGATTGGCGATTTGCAACCCCAGCTTCTTGAGTGCATCGAGTGTCTGAAGATTTTCTTTGTCATTAAAGAAGCCGGAGATCACTTCCGCGAGTATCTCGCCCATTTGCCTTATTTCCATGATGCGTTCAGGCTTCACGCGGTAAAGATCCTCTAGGTTTTTAAAATTCTTAGCAAGCTGTTTGGCCGCGTATTCTCCGACGTGGAAAATGCCGAGAGCGTAGAGGAAGCGGGAGAGCGTGGTTTTTCTGCTCTTCTCTATGGCATCGACCAGGTTTTGCGCAGACTTTTCAGCGAACCTGGGAAGTTCTACCAGCTGCTCCTTTTTAAGCTTATAGAGATCAACGAAATGTCTAATCAGGCCCTGGCTGTAAAGAAGCTCGACATTTTTCTCACCAAGGTGCTCGATATCCATGGCACTGCGCGAGGCATAGTGAATGATTTTTTCGAGCACCTGGGCCTCGCAGTTGAGCCCAATGCAGCGGTAGGCAACCGCACCCTCTTCCCTGACAACGTGCGACCCGCAAACAGGGCAGATTCCCGGCGGCGGAAATTTCTTCTCATGACCTGTTCGTTTCTCCTTGATGACAGCTACAACATGCGGTATCACGTCTCCCGCACGCTCGACGACTACAGTATCGCCGATTCGTATATCCTTGCGCTCGATCTCGTCCCAGTTATGGAGCGTTGACCGCGATACGGTGACGCCACCGATCTGTATGGGTTTCAGCATAGCTACCGGCGTGATCGCTCCCGTTCTACCCACACTCGCTATGATGTCCTGAATTTCTGTGGTCCCCTGGTGCGCTGGGAACTTGTAAGCAATTGCCCAGCGGGGTTCGCGCGTTTTAAAGCCAAGCGCATTTTGAAGCTTAGCGTCATTCACTTTCACAACTGCGCCGTCAGTCTCAAACGGGAATTGAGGCCTTCTTTTTTCTATCTTCCTGATGGAGTCGATGACGTTATCGATGCCAGTGACGACATCGAAAACCCGTGGAACCGGGAAATGGGCTTTTTTGAGCCAGTCAACGAAATGCGACTGGCCGTTGAATTCTATCCCCTTTGTCGTGCCTAAACCGTAGCACGCCATATGAAGCTTGCGTTTCTCGGTAACAGAGGAGTCAAGCTGGCGCACTGCACCTGCTGCGGCATTCCGCGGATTCGCAAAAAGCGGCTCATCGTTCTTTTCCCGTTCCTTATTCAGGCTCTCAAACTCTTCGATATCCATATATACTTCACCGCGTATATCGATTTCGTCCGGGACATGGACACCTTCGATCCTGAGGGGTACCGCTTTAATGGTTTTAATATTTGTGGTAACATCTTCGCCTTCGTACCCGTCACCGCGAGTCGAAGCTTTTTCCAGCAAGCCCTTCTTGTAGGTAAGTTCCATAGCGAGTCCATCGTATTTCGGCTCGATCGTGTATTCGATGTTTTGATCTGATTTCAGAAATCGTTTAACGCGCTGGTCGAACTCACGAACCTCGTCATGGGTAAAAGCATTATCGAGGGAAAGCATCGGCACAGTGTGCTTCACTTTTTCAAATTTATCGAGGGGAGGCGCGCCGACGCGCTTGGTAGGCGAATCGGGAAGGACGTACCGGTACTTTTCCTCAAGCTCCTTCAATTGTCTAAAGAGACGATCGTATTCTTCGTCAGAGATCACCGGAGCATCGAGAACGTAGTACCGATAATTATGCTCGTTGATGTCCTTTATTAACTTTTCGATTTTTTTCTTGATTTCAGTGGGTATCTTATCCATGATCTATGATGTGGCTTGGCTACCGTGTCGGCACAAATGAACTAGGTGAACTACCATGCCCTCACGGGCACGGCTTCCTGAATCAACGAGGGGCCTTGGAGCACCGCCTCTCCGCAGGCGTTTGTTTGGGCGGTTCCCGCCCTACTGAGAATATTGATCGCAGCGTTGTGATCGCGACCCAGAACAAGGCCGCAGAAAGGACAGTCATGAACCCGGTCCGCAAGCGTCTTCTCAACTCGTTCTCCACATGCGCTGCAAAGGATGCTCGTATGACGAGCCGAAACCTTCTCAACCTTACAACCAGCGTTTTCAGCTTTGTATGCAAGGAATCTGAGAAATTGGCCCCACCCGGCATCGGAAATACTTTTTGCAAGATGATGATTTTGTATCATGCCTTTGATGTTCAAATCCTCAACGGCAATAAGCCCGTAACTGTTTATCAGCACGCGAGAAAGCTTATGATGAAAGTCCGCACGTTGGTTCCGGATCTTCTGATGAATTTTGGCGACTCTCTTTCTCGCCTTCGCCCTGTTCGCGGAGCCTTTCTTCTTTGCCGAAAGACGCCGCTGCGTGCGGATAAGCTTCTCTTCGGACTTTCTCAG
>DASPQB010000276.1:0-11819 GCA_035625205.1 Nitrospirota bacterium
ACGATTTCGGAAACTTGTCCGGCCTTGAGCGCCGCTGCCACACGTGGGGCCAGGTCCCAGCCGTAGGAGGAATGAACAAATACGACGCATTCGGCGTTTTCCCGCTTTACCGCTTCAAGCACGATTTTTTTGTGCAGGTCCGGATTATAGTCTCCGAATTTCTTGGAATCGGCAAGATAGAGTTTGCCATTGACCCTGGGGATTTCCACCTCGCTCCCGACCAGGACCATGGCCCTCTCGGCCCCCAGCTTGTCAGCAAAAGCTACTAGTTCATAGCTGAAAGCAAGAAGTTTCTCTTCCCGGCATTCGCAAACCAGCAGTGCTTTCATACCTGTCCTCCTATTTCACGACCGTGGTTTTGTCCTTTAAAATGCCATAAAGCCGCTCAGCCACGTCGTTTACATCACCTTCGAGGAGAATGCCACTCCCCTTTCTAGCGGGTGCATATGCACTGGCCGTGACAGTCATTTCCTTCTCTTGAAGGAAGTCGGTGATCGGAAAGGTGAGGAGTTCCTTCTTTTTGGCTTTCATAATATTCGGCAGGGTCGGATAGCGGGGCGTATTCAGCCCGAGGTGGCAGGTTACCAACGCTGGCAGACTGAACTTCACCACCCCTTTCACCCCGCCCTCAAGTTCCCGCTTAGCGGTAACCACCCTGTTGTCAATGGCAAAACCGACAACGGTCGTGACGCAATTGATACCTAAGAGCTCTGCCAGGATAGCACCTACCTGGGCGGAACCGCGGTCCTGGGACTGCATGCCGGTGAAGATGAGGTCGAAGTTTTTGCCGTGGCTAAATCCGGCTATGGCAGAGGCTATCTGCCACGGATCTTTCCTGTAGGAAGCACTGTCCTGGATGTGGACCCCCCGGTCGCACCCCATGGCCAGGGCCTTCTTGATGGGCTCGATGACCCGGTCAGGTCCGATGGAGAGGACGGTAATGTCCGGCTCGTTGCCCAGCTGTTCTTTGAGCCGTACCGCCTGCTCAACGGCAAATTCATCATACTCGTTCATTCTGAAGGCCAAATCGGCCTCATCATACCAGATGCCGTTCCCGTTGACCTTAAACCTGGATGCCATATCAGGCACCTGCTTGATGCAAACCAGTAATTTCATGCTACCCTCCGATTCGTGAAGCAATAATCTCCGCTAGATCGAGCGCCTTCAGTTTTCCTTCACTGTCACCGGTTTTTATTCCATCCTCGATCATGGTGAGGCAGAAGGGACAGTTGGAGACAAGCAGCGGGGCGCGCGTTGCCTGGGCCATTTTTACTCGTGCCATGCTGATTCTTGTCCCCAGTTTCTCCTCGGCCAGGATCCTGCCCCCGCCCCCGCCGCAGCAGAAACTCTCATACCCTGACAGGTCCATCTCCACGATTTGTCCACCGGCCGACTTGAGAACGGCTCGCGGTTCTGCGATGATGTCCCTGTAGCGTCCGAGGTAACAGGAGTCATGGTAGGTGAATTCGAACGATTCCGGTTTGAGCTTCAGCTTGTTGCCGCTGATCAGGCCATTGACGAACGTGCTATAGTGCTCCACATGAATATCCAGCCCCAAGTCCCTGTAATCTTGTCCAAGGGTATTGAAGCAGTGGGGGCATGTCGTTACGATCTTCTTTACCCCGTATCCCTTGATCACTTCAATGTTCCCAGCTGCCACCATCTGATAGAGATACTCGTTTCCCATTTTTCGCACCGGTTCGCCGCAGCATTTCTCTTCCTTGCCGAGCATGCCGACCCGGATGTCTGCAGCATTGCAGATCTGAATGAAACTTCTGGCAATTTCCCGGTTTCTCTTGTCAAATGAAGCATAACAACCAACGAAGTAGAGTACGTCCACGTCGCTGTCCTGCTGCATGATTTTCACGCCGAGCCCGTCGGCCCACTCGCCGCGGCTGGCGAAAGCGAGCCCGAAGGGATTGCCATTCACCTCGATATTGCTTACGGCTGTCCGTACCTCGTTGCCGGGGAAGGAACCCTCCATAAGAGCGAGGTTGCGGCGCATTTCGAGAATTTTGTTCACGTGTTCGATATTTGCCGGACAGATATCCTGACAGGCGCGACATGTGGTGCAGGCCCACAGGGCGTCAGCACCGAGCGTCTCAACCAAACCTGCTCCGGGATTGTTGAAAGCCACATCGCCGATCTGCTTTACTATTTTCATGGGAGACAGGGGCTTTCCGGTCGCATGGGCCGGGCAGCGGTCCTGGCAACGCTTGCAGGCAGTGCACGCGTCGGCATCAAAGATGTCTTTCCAGGCGAGATCGGCAACCTTGGCTGCGCCGAACCTGCCGGTCCCTTCGTCTTCCATGTTGATCGTGGTGATCGACCCCTTGGGAGCCAGATCGGTGAACAAGTAATTGGCAGGGGTGGTAAAGATGTGGCGAAGCTTGGTGAAGGGGACAATGGCGATGAAGCTCATGGCGATCAAGAAGTGGATCCACCATTGTATCTTATGGGCGAGTGATAGTGATCCGGGTGTCACGCCGAGGAACAGTTTCCCGAAAAGCATCCCGACCGGAGAAAAGACCGCAAGCTCTGGATTGTTCCTCAGCTCAGTAGCGGCCATCCGCAATCCTTCGATAACGAAACCGGTCACGAGGATTGCTAACAGCATTGCGTGCACTACATAATCATCTTTAATAGTCTCCAACCCTTCAGGCTTGTAGAAGAATCGGCGGACAAGAAGCCCGCCGAGCGTGATGATCGCGACAATGCCTGCTATATCGAGCATCAGCGAATATAATTTGTAAAATGTCCCTTTCAGGAAGATCACTCCAAGGATCGGTTGGGTAAAATCCACCTGGACCATGATGAGAAGAGTACCAATAAAGAGGAGACCGAAGCTCCAGAAAAAAAAAGCATGCAAAAATCCGGGACCATGCACTCGAAGTACTCGCGTCTGTGCAACCATAGTTTTCAAGAAAAGCAAAATTCTCTCCGGCAACCTGTCATTCCTATTCAGGGCCTTTCCCTGCCGGTATACAACGAATCGCCGGTAAAAGCCGTACAGAAATACGGAAATTGCAATACCGAAAATAGTATACATAGGCCATACGACTCCATGTCCTACATTCCAGTATATTTCTCGAGTGGCTTCCATGGGGGATACTCCTTACCGGGAATTTCCTGGCAATCTTTTAAATACCAGTATCTATTGATGAATTTATTCCCTCGTACTATAATTGCACTTAACGTCAATGTCAATTACAAAAGTCTCCACAGGCAAACTGACGATTGTAACACTTACATACCAAACTGTACTTGTTGGTATACCCTCAAATTCCCCATAGTACGAGCCCTCACCAGGGATACGGATAGCCCTTCGCAAGAATCTTCTCGAGGGCGGCGTCGTGTCCATAGATGTCATCGTAGAAGTGAACCAGTCCATCATCCAGCACGATAACCGTGGAATAGATGATCAAGACTGGAATCGGGTGCGCGAGATTCACCTGCTGCGTCGTGCTGCCTTTCATGGCAGCGCGAATACGTTCCGGGGTCCAGCCAGGATTGTCGCGCAGGACCCACGCAGCCAGAGCGTCGGGCCTCTCCAACCGGATACAACCATGGCTGAAATCCCGTCGGGACTTCGCGAAGAAGGCTATGGTTGGAGTGTCGTGCATGTACACACCATAGCTGTTTGGAAAGACAAATTTCACAAGTCCAAGGGCGTTCTTTGGGCCCGGCTTTTGCTGGACAAAAAGTTTTCCTGCTCGAAGTTGGCCGAGCAATTCGTTCGTAACCGTCCCGGCCGATATGACGTTCTGCCTGCTGTCCACGATCTCGAATCCATTTTTCGCCAAGTAGTCAGGATCGTTAACAAGGTGCGGAATTATTTCATCTCTGGTAATGGAATATGGCACCTCCCAATATGGGCGGAAAACGACGTACTCCATGGTGTCGCTAAACACGGGGGTGTCATGGTCATACGCTTTGCCAACCACGACCTTCATCATCACACCGATATTGAGGTCTTTGTCATAGGCGCGCAGACGAAACTCGGGGATATTGACCACGATGGGCGCTTTTTGATACTCGTCCGGCAACCACCGCCATCGCTCAAGGGTCAGTTGCATTTGTCGAACGCGACGGCACAGAGGAACATTCAAGTCAGCCAGCGTTTGAATGTCAATCCGTCCGTTCGGATCTCGGCCATGGCGGCGCTGAAAACTCTTTACCGCGTCTACCAGAGGATCTGCGTATACGGTTTGATCAGGCGGAACATTGGCATCAGCCGGAAGATCGCCGACCAACCGGAGCAGTCGCGTGAGCCGTGTGACGCCGGGATAGGAGTCGCCAGGTACAATCGTTTTTTTCACGAGCGGGAGCTGCTCCCCATCATCTTTTCTCGCAAGTTCGAGATACGTTTGCAAGGCTCGAATCGTGCGCCGGTAACCGGGATAAGGCGGTTCCACTTGAGCTAAGACCCCAGCAACATCGCTTCCATCGACCACGTGGTCTTTTAGAAATTTGGCCAGATCATATTTTTTGGACTCATCATCGTAATCGAAGGCAAAGTGTTTCGGATTTACCTTGCCAATGTGGAGGTCAGAGATATACCTCATCGCGCAAACCGTGAGGGCGAGATCGAATCTCACAGCATCCGCCTCGCTCGGCTGACGCGTCGCAGGTTTAAGTTTTGTCAGCCGATCGTTCCACCGAGATCCGTCGTAGTCTTCCACGGAAAGCCCCTTTTGATCGGCCTTCAGTAACAGCGCGATTACCTGCCGCGCCTGTGCGGTCGGCTCCATTCTGTTGACCCACCACAATGAATTCCCGTTGAACTCGTAGAATTTTTTCACGTGCTTGCTGTAATCGCTAAAATCTGGCCAATGCAATTCGGTGAAACTGCCGCGGCTAATGGTGTCGCCCAGCCAGGCTTGAGCGTCGGAGCTAAGCTCCTGCGCATTCGCACTCGCAATGTTGGAAGTTATACGATGAGTCTCAGCAGAGCTCGCAGAGCCGCATCCAGATCCACAAAACAATGCGATCAACGCCAAGGGTGCTATAAGCCGAACGCGCTGTATGATGAAATGAGCCATGTTCATACCTCTTACCCGACCTTCCTTTCCGGCTTGGGGATGATTCTTATTCCCGATGGATCAATATGGATCATACCTTGCAGAAGGTCCTTTTCCACATCAGCGCCAACCTCGAGCTTCTCCGGCAGGATGTTGTACTTGTCCACGATTGCCCGTTTTAGCCTGCAACCCTTCTTATGACCGTGTGGTCAACGACGATACTATCTTCCACCAGAGCATCATCTTCGATCACGACACCCTGCCGGACGATGAAGTTCACGATCTTAACGTTCCACACGAGGTCCCCCTCGGAGATGATGCTGTTCTGCATCGCCGCCAAAATCTGCGCGGCAGGCCCCTCGTACCCGGCCGGATGGATAGGCCACTTTCTATAATCAGGCCTAAGATGGGCTGCTCATCCAGCATGTCGCTATGCGCTTGGTAGTATACAGGAATTGTTCCGACGTCCCGCCAGTATCCTAGTTCTTCGTACCGCATCGTTCCAGGCAGGAGGTTCGTTGCAAAATCGTCCTCATAGACCCTGCCTGTTTCCAAAAGGGCTGGGATAACGTGAGAGCCAAAGTCGTGTTGGCCCTTCATCTTCGCATGTACGATCGCGTCAATAAAGGAGGAGAGCACCCAGTTTTGGAGCACATGCTCGATCAGTGTTTGAGACTTGTATTGGTCTAGTGGATATACAGAATAGATGTGAGAGTTCACCAGATTGCCGAGCACGAAGTCTACCATCCGGTACCTGCCGCCGCAAGGCACAGCGGACTTAGACCGAAAATAAATGAGTGTGGTCAGTTGCTCGCCCTTACCACCGGCCAGGACGATTGCAAGAATTTTAGGATGCGCCATGGCGAACCACCTCCGGAGGCATTGCAATGAAAGCCCGTTGGCTGTTATTCATCCTGACAGGCTCACGCCGATCAGATGCCCGACGAGAAAGACCGCTGCTGCCGCGGCAAGACCGAAAAGAACCTGTCGAATTCCGGAATAGAGCATCGATCTTCCCGTAAAAAGGGTAATGGCCGACCCGATGGCAAAAAGGCCAACAGCGCTCAAAGCGGCGCTCGAGATGACAGCCGTTGTACCATGAAGAAATACGAAAGGTATGATCGGAATGATGGCACCTGCTGCAAAGAGGAGAAACGATGTAATCGCCGCTTCCCATGCTGACCCCCCGAGCTCATCGGAGTCGATTCCGAGTTCGTCCCGTGTAAGCGCTTCGATGGCAGTGTCGGGGTTGCTCATGAACCGCGTCGCTACTTTGCGCGCCGCGGCCTCGTCCATGCCCCGTGCCTGGTAAATTAAAACAAGTTCTTCAACCTCTTCTTCCGGCGCAGCGGCAATCTCATCTTTTTCAGTGCGTATCTGTTTCTTGTAAAGTTCACGTGTGCTTGTGACCGAGATCCATTCGCCAAGAGCCATCGATATCGCTCCGGCAAGTAAGCCGGCGAAGCCGGTGAAGAGGATATTCTTGTTGGAGAGTTCAGCTCCTGCAACACCGGCAATGAGGTTGAAATTAGAAAGTAGGCCGTCGCTTGCGCCCAGCACCGCGGCACGTAGGGCGTTTCCGCCTGCAGACCGGTGACGGCCTTCAAGCCTTGCCAGTGCACTCCCCTCCATGCCGCCACGGGTTGTCTTTCCTATTTCTTGCAGGAGACGTGCGTGCGACTGTTCAGCGGGCACCATGTTAACAGCGTCGGGCTGCCAACTGTAATCACGGGAACCCTTTACCTCTCTCCTCCAAAGCGTTGGGACAATTACGTTCACACCGAAATATCGAGCAAGCCACATGAGTACACGCGTTCGCAGCGAGGGACGATACATCGGCACCTCGGCACCGGCTTCCTGTAATCTCTTCGCCCAGCCCTCAGCATGCATCTCTTCGGTTTTCGCCAGTTTCTGGTAAACTTCAGCAATCTTCGCATTTTTTTCATGCTCAGCCATTACCCGATAGAGCACCGCGCTGCTGCGCTCCTCTTTCAAATTGGCGAGATAGCGATTGGTGTCCATAGATTTGGCCATTTCTGCTATTTCTCCGAAGACTTCAACATGAACGCGAGAGCAATACCGAAAGTTAACGAACAAGAAACAATCGGGAATCCCGTGTTTAATAAACGTCCGTGGATGACAAAAACAAATTATTTTGGATGCGCCCAAAGGCCGCGCTGTGTTTTCTCACTGAGATATACTATGATTATAGCAGTGGAATGCCCGGGTTGTCCTAAATCATTGAAACCCAACAACTTTTATTAGATGGTATCTGCCCATAAAAATCAATCGGAAAACATATCGTCGACAAGAAGCACAACATGATAATGTCCAATTTTTAAATACAATATCCTGACGTTATTGCAGGTTATTGTGACAGAAAAGGACATGATCACTATGAGCGGGAGAGACTAAAAGACTGCCCAATATCCACAAGGCAGTGGATCAGAGAATCAGCCAGGCGAAGGTTGCGGAACTTATAGGCTTGCGCGGCAGGCAGTTTCGGCGGATCTGCAAGCGGGTTCGGGTAGAAGGAGACGACGGCATCATCCACCGTTCCCGCAGCAAGACCTCGGATCGAACGAGATTTCCAATTTTGCCAGACCGCACGGAATGGCCTATAACGGCATCACCTATTTCGATTTCGGACCTGCTTCAAGATACGTAGAAGTGGCAGCAGCCGGCACAGGGACCGCAACGCTGTCGTATAACGGAATCACATATATTGACCAGGAACAGCCCGTATCCGAGGCAAAAGGCTCCGCTGCCGGTGGAATGCAGACGGACAGATCGGCAAACAAATTTTACAACAGTACCACGGTATTTTAAGCCGAAAAGCGGCGTTTATCGCGCGTTTGAAGCCTTCTTCTAGAAACTCCCTGCAACGTCGCAGGGAGTTTCTAGCATTTATTCCCATGTATTCAGGAAACAACCAGAATGGAAAGACTGACCTTTTTGCCGGTACCCGCTTTATTCGCTCGATTACTGTGGCAATTTAACAGTAAATAATGGTATCAAGGACAGCTCGATCTGTGCCATCGACGACAAAGGAGAAGGATATGAAAATGTCCTTCACGTCATTAAAACTGAGACATATCGACAAAGATCATCGTCAATGACCTGAGTAGAGCGGTAGGGGATTTTCGCATATCCATCATCGCTAAAACGATTTCGTGAGGTCCGCGTATAAGAAAACAATTCAAGCTGCATCATGACGTCCCGGGTCCCCTCAGGGACGCAGCAGCCGCAAGCCCTTCCACGACCTTTGCCATGCGTTCGTAATCCAGCGTTTCCGGCAGATCACTCGGCGAGTGGTAGTGCGGATTCCGATAAAAGGCAGTATCTGTCACCATGAGTGCCCTGTAACCGAATTTGCCGAATGACCAGTGGTCAGAGAAATCGATGCCGATGACGATCGCCGGCGCGTTCAGCGTGATAACCGGAAGATCGGTGTTTTCCCTAAAGTCCTTTGCAATCTTCTGCGTAAAACGCCTAGAGCGTAAATTCCCGACCATCGAGATATAGTTGCCTGCCCTGGGAAACGTGAAACTCATGAATGGCAGCGGATAATGCTGGCAACCATCCCGGTCACAGAAATAACCTATCATCTCGAGGCAGATCATCCCTTCAACCCTATCGCCTTTTTCCTTCAAGCTTCTCGCATAGTGATAACTGCCCATATTCCGCGTCCGATAGGTCGGCGGCTCCTCAAGGCAAAAAAACACAAACCTGATTGTCTTGTCCGGCTGGATTCCAGAAAGCCGGCGTGCGAGGCCGAGGAGACCTGCAACGCCGCTCGCATTGTCGTCCGCACCAGGCGTGGTCCGTACAGTATCGTAGTGGGCGCCGATGACGAGTATACTTTCCGGCATGGACGTGCCGGGAAGCTCCGCTATCAGGTTATCGTAGGCATGCATGCGGAAGTAAAACGTCTGGCGGGTGACATTGTAGCCGAAGGACGTAAGTTGGCCTGAGATATAGTCTGTCGTAGTGGTAAGGCGTTCTTGGTCCTGAAAGCTCCGAGCACCTATCTCACTTGCAAGGACCGTTACCACCTGACGAAGATACGCTGTCGTATCCATGGGGTAAACCTAGCACATCTGAGGGAACCAGTCAAACGCACGCATCAACGGAAACCTGCCATGGAGTGAAAGCAATTATTCGCTGGAGGAGTAGAGAATGCTTTTTGAATCATAGGCCTTGTGATATAGTCAATGGATATGAGGTACCTCCTGAAGCAATTGAAGTTTTCATTCTCTGAGACACATAAAGTTCCAACTCGCATTCGTTACCACCCTTGCTCATCCTTTGGAAATCAGGAAGCCTTCGGGTACCGAATTTAACTTGCTTTCATCCATGGAAACGTGGGATAGCTTACTAACGTAATGAAGTATGCTTCCATCTTATCCGGGTTAAAATGTAATTATTTCGAGGAAAATAGCTGTGCGAATCTCGGCAGTCCTGTTCCTAATGGTGCTTGTGGCAGCTATCGGGAACGCATCATACCCCGCGACAGATGGGTGGATTCCAGCCATGAAACAGAACGTCTCTGCTTCCCAAAAAGTGCCGTCCAAGCCTCCGATCGATACGCAGCTATCGAAACAGGTGGCGACAGCAACCTTTGCCATGGGTTGATTCTGGGGCCCAGACTCCCGGTTCGGGAGCTTGCACGGCGTCATCAGAACGCGCGTGGGATACGCGGGTGGTACGAAGAAAAACCCCACCTACCATGATCTCGGCGACCATAGCGAAACCATCCAGATCGACTATGATCCCTCGAAGATCACCTACCCGGAGTTGCTTGATGCCTTCTGGACAGGCCGTGACCCCACGCACCGAAGCTGGTGCCGTCAGTATGCATCCATCATCGTCGTACGCAACGAAGAACAGAGACGGATGGCGGAGGTTTCCAAGGCCCGGCTGGCGATGGATCGCAGCAGCACGGTTTACACGGAGATCGTTCCGTATAACGGCTTCACGCTGGCAGAGAATTACCTTCAGAAGCACCGCCTCCAGTTGTTCACCGAATTCCAGGATGAACTAAAGCGGATATATACCTCTCCTGTGGAATTCGTGGCCTCGACAGCAGTAGCCCGCGTGAACGGGTATTTGGGGGGTGAAGGCTCCTATGAAGCGCTGCTGAAGGAAAAGGACAGCCTTGGCTTGTCTTCCGTGCGTAAAGAGGAACTGCTCAAGCTCGTGCAGCGGCACAAGGGCAGACAGGTTTGCCCCGTGCCGGATAAGCGGACAATTACGAACGTTCATTAAAACGTCTTTATTTATTAGAAAATAGCCAGAAAATCCCTGCCAGCAGAGATCACCTCTTTATGGTCCGGTGCCCAAATCATGAAGAACTATAAACAGTGGCTCTGTTGCCGCCACATGAATGACAACATGAGGCGCCGAGAGCCATGACCGGAGTGCAGCAACCACCGCAAAACAGCTTGTGCTATGATCCCGTCGGAGACCTCAGAATTTCTCACTTTTACTGAATAGTCCGGAGGCCCCGCTGGGAGCAGGCGGCGTCGCTTCTACGATCTGCGGGGTGTTGCTCCCGTCATAACAGCGCACCGTAAAGTTATGTTTACCCGGCTGGAACGGCCAGTCATAGCGCCAGATGACCCACGTCGTTTGAGACAGAGGAGTTCTGAGCTCAGCCGCCTGCCAGGAGCCGTCATCAACCCGCACTTCAACCCTCGAAATACCGCGGCCGCCCGCGTGGGCGATACCGCCGATGGGCACGAGTTTCCTCCGATCAGCGCTGATGATGGTCATGTCCACAGCGATGGTGTCGATCACGGATGTCGCCTTCATCTTTGCGACCTTGTCCCAGCCGCGGATCACCCAGTATCCTGGCTCCCAATGGTCCATTGCCTCGATGGACTCGATCCATTTGGGCTGCTTCATCCCATGTACGTCCGGAATATAGACCCGTAGCGGAAAGCCATGATCATCGTGCAGTGGCACCCCGTCCCAGGCATAGACCAGCATCACCCGCTCGTCGGCCATGACCGTTTCCAGAGGCACGGTTTCAAAGAACCCATCGGCCGAGCTGATCTTCAAATGCGTGGCATTGGGCTTCAGGCCAAGGTCGTGCAGGAAGTTCTTCAGGCTGACGCCGGTCCAGCGGGTCGTCCCTATAAGATCTCCGCCCACCGGGTTGGAGATGCAGGACAGGGTGACGAACTGGTGTAGGGGTTCGTAGCGCCGGAGATCATCCAGCGTGAAGGACAAGGGTTTTACGACGAGTCCACCGATCTTAAGCCGCCATGTCATCCCGTCGATCTTAGGCGGCGTCGTGTTAATATCTATGCGATAGTGCCGCTCCAGGGAGGTGAATTCGGGCCGCGTGCCAGGCGCAGGCTTGACAGCTGCGCCAGCGTTAGGCAGGGCGTGCGTTGCGGACCAGGGCATAAGGCTCGCTAGTTTCATCCGGCTGTGACGCTCCGAAAGCAGGCCCACCACTGCTCCGCTCACCGTAATGGTCGCCGTGTACCCCGCAAGCCGGATGAGAAATTTACGTCGGCTGACTCGCTGTGCGAGGGGTTCGAGATCCGTACCCGGTTCAGCGGTGGCGCCGATCGCGGCTAACCGTCGATAAACCCAGGCCATTGCAATGCCCCAGCAGGCAAAGACGAACAGGATCCAGAGCGCGCTGACCAGCGGCGGGGCAGCAGCTGTTTTGCCAAGGAAAGAACTTATAATCATTGCAGGAATGGCTGCGAGGACTCCCAGGCATACACCCGACACGTAGGCGTATCTACCGCGAAGCTCACGCAAGACGCCAAAGAGAACGCC
>DASPQB010000277.1:0-7405 GCA_035625205.1 Nitrospirota bacterium
TTGAACAATCAGATCAGTCCCGGCAAGGTCTTCGACCTGACTCTACCTCTTGATCAGGTGGCGGAGGGCTACCGCGCCATGGACGAGCGCCGCGCGATCAAGGCGCTGCTGCGCCCATAAGTCAAGGAGGACCGGTATGGAGCGCATAGCAAGTTGGGCAGGCATGATTATCTTGGTGTTTAGCATTACAACTATTGCGGAGGCACAGACCATGAAAAATGAAGGCTTGAACGCGAAACACGAAAAGATCATCACCATTGCGGCATTCATCGCAAACGGCGATCTACAGAAACTGAAAACGGCCCTGAACGAAGGGCTGGATGCTGGCTTGACCGTCAATGAAATCAAGGAAATCCTTGTGCAGATGTATGCCTATTGCGCGTTCCCTCGCAGCCTGAACGGCATCAACACATTTATGTCAGTTATGGAAGAGCGACAAGCAAAAGGTATAAAGGATAAGCTAGGCAAAGAACCAAGCCCCATGCCCGCCAACATGAACAAGAATGAATACGGCGCAAAGGTCCGGGCAATGCTTGCCGGGCAGGAAGCAATTCCTCCTCCTGCTGGGTATCAGCTGTTCACGCCTGTCATTGACACGTTCCTGCAAGAACATCTTTTTGCGGACATATTCTCCCGCGACAACTTGGATTTCCAGAACAGGGAACTTGCGACCATTTCGGCCCTTGCAAGCATGACCGGAACGGCCAGCCAACTCCGATTCCATCTTGGTGCTGCAATGAATACCGGACTTACTGAAGCTCAGATGAAGGATTTCATTTCAGTACTCAAATCCAGGGTTGGCAAAAAGGAGGCTGAGAGTGCCGAAGAAATATTGAGCAAGGTTTTGAGCGACAGGCAGACTTCAGCGATCGTCAGCACAAACCTGGCAGGAGACGCGTCTGGTTCTGGAGCCTCCCGCGTATCTTCACGTGAAGACTCGCAGACCATTGTCATCACTCGGAGCGGCTCCCAGCCTTCCAGCAAAGGACCAGCCGAATACTTCATTGGGTCCGTTCAGATCGACCCCCTGTTTAAGGCGAACGATCCATTACGTGCCTCTGGCGGTCGCGTCACATTTGAGCCCGGGGCTCGCACGGCCTGGCACTCCCATCCCTATGGTCAGATACTGATCGTGACGGCAGGCTCAGGCTGGATTCAGCAATGGGACGGCCCAATCGAGGAAATCCGGGAAGGTGATGTTGTCCATATCCCGCCGGGACTGAAACACTGGCATGGAGCCACGTCAACGACGCGTATGACTCATATTGCCCTTCAGGAACAGCTCGATGGCAAAGCGGCCGATTGGATGGAAAAGGTTAGCGATGAACAATACCGCAAGTGATCTTGCGATAATGCGAAGAGGATGTTGATATGGCAAAAAAGGTATTGATACTTTCTGCAAGCCCGAGAAAAGGCGGAAATTCCGATATCTTATGTGATCAATTCCTGCGTGGGGCCAAAGAAGCAGGCAATCAGTCGGAAAAGATATTCTTAAGAGACAAGAAGATCAATTATTGTACCGGGTGCGGCACCTGTCAAAGCAATGGAGGCAAGTGCGTTCAGAAAGATGATATGGCCGAAGTGCTGGATAAAATGATCGCTGCCAATGTTATCGTGATGGCAACGCCTGTCTATTTTTACACGATGAACGGACAGATGAAGACGTTGATCGATAGGACGTGTCCACGATATACCGAAATCAGCAACAAGGATATTTATTTCATTGTGGCCGCAGCGGACAATAGGAAGCAGGCAATGGAAAGAACACTGGAGGGATTCAGGGGATTTATTTCCTGCCTCACCGGGGCGAAAGAAAAGGGGGTTATCTATGGGACCGGCGCCTGGAAGATGGGAGACATCAAAGGTAGCAAGGCTATGACTCAGGCATATGAGATGGGGAGAAAAGTATAGGCCCTAAAAACAATTAAGGGAGTAAACAATGCCTCATATTATCGTAAAGCTCTATCCCGGGAGATCGGAAGAGCAGAAGACCCGGCTTGCTCAAGCAATAGTTAAAGACGTTGTTTCCATTACAAAGAGCGAAAAAGAATCTGTTTCGGTAGCTATTGAAGAAATCAAGCCCGAGGATTGGGCGGAGAAGGTCTATAAACCGGATATTCTTGACAGCCAAAAGAGGCTTTACAAGAAACCGGGTTATAACCCATTTGAATAGGACGGGAATTGACAACCCAGTCACATGACATAAAGTGATAAGAAAGAGAAAACGAAATAGTCACACAACCAACGGCTACATCCATACCTATGGCGTCCGCGGCAATAACGGATGAGTGAAGGTTGACTTGGGCAGCTCCGCTTCAGTATTGGGGTAGGCGGGCAAACGGACGGGGGTGTAGCATGGGAATGTGCGAGGGAGGTCGATCATGACAGTACTCAACGGATGGGAAAATTTTTACGTAATCGTCGGCTCGTCTGCCGGAGCCCTGATCGGCTTGCAGTTCGTCGTCATTACGCTTATTGCCGCAAAGCCGATTGTAGGTAACGCGCACGCGGCCGGCGCCGCATTTGCGACGCCGACGATCGTTCATTTCGGTGTTGTGCTGCTGTTGTCGGCTATTGCAAATGCTCCATGGAACGGGATCACCACTGTCGCAGTTTTTTGGGGATCATTGGGTCTCTGTGGGGCGGTGTACGTTGTGATCGTGGCTCTGCGCATGCGCGTGCAAAGCGTCTATCAGCCTGTGTTCGAGGACTGGTTGTTTCATGCTCTGCTTCCATTTGCAGCATACACAGTTCTGGCTGTATCGACATACGTGGCTCACTTCCATACGCGCCTAGCCCTGTTCCTCGTCGGCGCCGCAGCACTACTGCTGCTCTTCATTGGCATTCACAATGCCTGGGACGCCGTCACATATCACGTCTTTGTTAGATCGGGAGAGGAGGGATAGCATGCGAATAGAGCCGCCAAAAATGCCAGAGCTCTTTGGCGGCATAGTTCTGGATGAAAGATGCGCCGCTGGTTTCCCCTCTCTGTGCGGAGCGCTTCCGGCATTTGGAAGTGTGTTAATTCTTGTACAGTGAGACCCTGTCGGTATAATCAGCAACCGAAGGCAGGTCGGTTTTCAATGAGAATCTGCGATTTAATTATCTTTTCCCGAGTAAGAACGAATAACGATCAAGGCCATTCCATCCACAAGAAGCACCAAGTTGAGTATCATGCTGATACCGTGCAAAACTCTGAACTCCTTCCTCGCGGGTGACTCAATGGGGGTACCCTCAAACGACATGATCTCCAGTTTTGCCTTTTTCACCTCGGGATAAAGCCAAAAATTAACAGACAGGGCAATAAATACTGCAATGACAAGCGAAGCAAACGTGAGCTTAGGTCTGGCGTTTCTTTTCCAGCCTGACAGAAGAAATGTTCCGAACGCCATGAATACAATGACAAGGACGTAAGGGAAATAAAAAGGGAAGAGCTTATCAACAATTGCGCTTGCAGTGTCTCGCCCAAAAGACCCAAATATAGCAGGTGTAACAAGGAACGTATATATAAAAATGCCCCCGACCCAGAGGGCAAGCAGCAGGTTATAAAGTGTCAAGCCAGCCTTTGCGCTCCTGCTCATATCGATTCTATCCTCGGCAGATTTCCGTTCCTAAGCATCTTCCCAGCGTTACCGCCCTTAGCTCCCGTTAAAAATACTTTAACCATATATGGCTACATATTTCTACCCGAATTCCTTTTTCCTGAGATCATGAATGCAGTGCGGGCTTTGCAGGTGCAAGGTGCAGCGAGCACCCACCGGCAACCTCAAAAATACCTGACAATCTGCAAGACGCCACTTGCAGACCAGGGAAGACTTCCGTTCACGGTATTGGCGCCGCCCAGCCCATTCCCCAAATATAGTCCCACCGTCCACCTTCTGGAAATAAAGTACTGAGCTGAAGCTTGGTATAAGACCGAGGCATCATAGGGACTAATGAAAATTACGGCACCCACATTGAGCTTCGACGGGATGATGTCCTGCCAATCGAAACGCAAAAATATTTCGTGCTCCATTAATGGTTCTTGCTGATCTATTGAGTATTGGCGGATGAACCAGAATTCCGATGCGAGAAGGGGATTTATACTGCCAAGTGATACCCACCTGTTAAAGTCCGAGGCCCCGAACCCCGCTTGGTGGTAGTGGTATTCCAGATTGACTGTCAGCTTGAAACTGCTTGTCCAAGATGCGCCGAGAGCGAGGTCATTTTGAAAACTCTTCCCGGGGGCAGTCTGCGGAAGGAGCGGAGCTCCCTGAGGAAGAGAACCTGTTGTCTGTCCGAAGATGACCGCCCTCTTGGTAAGACTGGCTTCCCGAACACCCGACCATTCCGCATAAGCTACGATGCTGGAACTCAACACACGACTCACATTCATGCCAATATGGGTGCCGTTATTGTCGAAAAAAACAAGGGCCTGTGGATTGATGTCGGCGATGTTGTAACTGAGCGATGCGAGGAAGCGGTTGTCTGAATTCGTCTGACCGAACAATGGTGCGAAACTCTTATGCTGGGTAATCGGTAAAGAGCTCTCCGATTCTACCTTTGGAGAGTAGGCGAGCGTAGCGGCGCCATTATCCCAGATTTTTTGGCCCTTGACCATAAGTGCTCCGAGCCGGTCCTCCCTGAGGGCCGATGGATCAATTGATGCGATGTCAACTGTGGTGCGCGGTTTAAAAAAATCTGTCGGATTATAACCTAACGCAACACCATTTTTGAGGTTGATGCGACCGGCTTCCAGATAGGTGCGCGGAAGAATTTCCCAGGATAAGTAACCTTCGCGAAAATCATTCCTGACGTTATTGCCACTTGGAAAGGTGATCGTGTCGCCCTCAATGGCGTTCAGACGATCACTCACGTTCAATCTGATCTTTTCACCCGCTTGCCAACTGTAGTCGACATCCAGGCTCGTTCGATTCTGCCAGCTCGGTGACAGACTGGGACTGGGAACCGGCACCAGGAGACGTTTATTAAGCCAGCCGGTTAATGCGTCCTCTATAAAGGCCTTTCCACTCAGGCGAGAGCCGCCTTCCTGAAGAGGCTCCGTGATTGCCGTTTCTACGGATTTCGGGATTAAGTTTAAATCCGCGTTCTCATCGCCGGTTGGTTCGGCCCAAAGTTGACGAGAATCGAGACAGCATAATAGAAGAACGAGGTACCCCCATTTCTTCATCACTCGACCTTCAGATGGGGAAGGAACTCCCGTTGATACCAACTGTCCGGGATCTCCGTTGCTCGATAGCCAGAGAAATTTATCGTTGTGACCAGCTTCGTGTTTACGGCATCAACGAGGATAATCTCTGACGGCCGGAGAGCGCCGAGCTGCTCCTGATACTTGTGATAATAGGCTATCTTCAGCAGCCTGCCGCTGTCTGAGTAGAACTTCCCTTTTACCGGTCGATAGCTATCCATTTCGACCCAATACTCGACCCTTCCATAGACTGCACTGTCGTTACTCGGAGCGAGTTCCAAATGCCAACATTTACGCGGCTTGTGATCAGCGTCAGCCAGCGTTTCCCCTTCGGCCGGTCCGGCAAATTTTGCCGAATAGTCTTTCGCCAGATTTACCGTTATGACATCGCCTTCAGACGCCTGCCCAACAAGCCTTTGCTGCGGAGAGATACGAACACTGCTCTTTGACGCGGGATCATAGAACCACATCGTGGTTCCGTTCATGAGCACAGCTTTACCCAGGTCCCGGGGAGGCTCCATGTAGCGCACAAGATTCTTGAATTGCCCGGATACCCGGTCTGTCTTGGAATAGACCCGCAAAACGATTTCATTACGCACTGATCCTTCAACATATTCCGAGAGAAGGAGCTTCAGTCGGAAAGGCTTGTCGGGGTTCCTGACGGCGTCAGAACGTTCAATGACCGTCTGGGCCGAAGGTCTGTATGCCTCAGCCGCAAACGCCTTCGGCACTGCACCCGTCACCAAGACCAGAAGCATGAGCCAAAAGTATGCGTGCCTTGTCATACATGCCCCAATGCATCGACTATTTTCATTTTGGCAGCACGTTTTGCGGGAATCCATGCCGCTATGGTAGCCATTATGCCTAGCCCGCTCCAAATGCCGAAGATCAGATGACCGACGCCATGCGTGCGCACTTGTAACGGCGAGGGGTATGCCTGCCCCGGAGGATGCCAAGTCAGGCCTGCATGATTGACGATCTGGGCTGCCAAGGAACCGATGACTATACCAACTGTAGCGCCAATCAATCCTAGGATCATCCCCTCGAGCACAAATTGTCTCGCAATTCCTCTTTTCTTGACCCCCATCGCCCGAAGAGTACCGATTTCATGCGTCCGTTCCATCACACTCATGCTCATTGTATTCACCACTGTAAATAAAACGATCACCGCCATGACGGTCGCAATGAACGAAAATATGGCTATGAACATCCCAACTGCCTGCTTATAGAATGGCTGTAACTCCGTCAATTCACGTGTCTCCAGATCAAGCCCCTTTGCCCTGATCAACATTTCGAGACGCTTTCGAGCAACGGGAATGTCTTCTGTCCGGTGAAGCTGCAAGGTAATGCCGACTGCCATCTTTTCACCTCGACCGTAAAGCAGCTGCTGCGCCAGTTTGAAGTTCATGATGACAGAAGAATCATCGTACTCCTTTACTCCTTGAGAAATAGCCTTGTCCACATAGAAACTTACGACATTCGGGGCACCCGCTGCCGTCGCAGCAAGAAGGTCTAAGCGGGGAGGCGCACCCATCTTTATTTCGTCTTTCTTACGCTCCATCTCTTCCGAAAGCCCGCTGAAATCCCGCATGCTCGGGACCGATTTCGTCTGAGCCGCTTCCTTATCGCCTTCCTGTCCTTTCCTCGGACAGTCACCCAACTTCAGAGGCTCACAGAGTCCCAGGATTCGTGCCAGTCCTACTCCGACAAATCCGTGCGTCTCGTCCTCTTCATTGAAGGGTTCGTTAGCAGCCGAGGAAGCCAATTTCACCTGATGCTCATTCCACTGATGCATTCGGTTATAGTCAGCGGGAACAACTCCGAAGCCGAAAAAGGTCTTCGATGCTTCTGCATCGAAATTTCCTGCGATGCCAAAAAGGTTTATAGTGGGCGTAACTACGTTGATCATCGGCTTAAGAACTGTATCTTCGGCTACCATATCGATAACTGATTGATAGTCATGGATGCCGTAGGCCGCCGGATTACCTACACCGTACTTGAAGTACCCGCTTCGGAATAATGCGATGTGTCCCGACCGAACCACATTTTGCGTTTCGAGCGCCACAAATATTTGTGATACGAATTCACCAAACAACAACATCGACATAGTGCCCACAGCTATGGCGGAAATTGTCATAAGAGATCGTCTGATGTTCCTTGAAATGTTTCTTGCGGCAATTCTCAGTGTCGTCATTTGGTCACCTCACGATGTTCGAT
>DASPQB010000278.1:0-5104 GCA_035625205.1 Nitrospirota bacterium
GACCGGACAATGTGATGGTGACCGCTGAAGTGGCCGCTGCTTCTTTTGTATTCAGCAGTCAGCCGGCTGTGCTAATTATAGCGCGCGACATTAGTGAACGAAAGGATATGGAGGAAAAGATCAGAAACTACCAGAAGGAGCTTTATGCAGCGGCAGCTGAGATGTCGACGCTCGAATCAAGGGTCGAGGAGCGGGAAAGGTACCTGATAGCAGCAGATCTACACGACTACGTCGGGCAGAATCTCGTTCTATTACAGCTGAAGATGGGGTTGCTCCAGCGATTTCTCTCTGATCCGAATATGCTCAGGCATGTTGAGGAGATACGAGAGCTTATTGGGAAAACAATACAGTATACGCGGTCCTTAACGGTAGAACTCAATCCTCCTATTCTTGTCGAAATCGGATTTAAGGCAGCCATTGAATCGCTTGCGGAGGCTTTTGAAAAAATACACGGCTTGAAGATCAAAATAAAGGACGATGGCCAGCCGATACAGATTGACTCCGAATGCCGCTATCTCTATTTCAGATGCGTACGAGAAATTCTTATGAACGTTGTCAAACACTCACAAGCAAGCAATGTCGAGATCGCCATGTCAAGGTCGGCTGATAGGCTGTATGTCACTGTAGCTGACAATGGGACTGGTTTTGATATGTCGATTGCAGATAGAAAAAAAGCGGGATTCGGTTTATTTTCAATTCGCGAAAGGATGAAACGGTTGGGTGGATATTGTGAGATTCAGACAAATCCTGGTGCCGGAACAGCGGTAATCCTGGCAATGCCGATCCAATAATAATGCATGACCGATGAAGCAGGAGGGAAAATCATGGGTATCAAGATTCTACTTGCAGACGATCACCGACTGATGCGTGAAGGTCTCCGGGCATTACTCGAAGAGCAGACGGACATGAGTGTCGTCGGAGAAGCAGACAATGGCAAATCGGCAGTTCAACTGGCGGCCAAATTGATGCCTAATATCGTAATCATGGATATTTCAATGCCAGGGTTAAACGGCATCGATGCAACGTGTCAAATTTTATCCAACTGCACCACGTCGAAGGTCATTGCATTGTCCATGCATACTGAGAGGCGTACGGTGCTCGAAATGCTCAATGCAGGTGCGTCAGGCTATCTGTTGAAAGACTGCGCGTTTGAAGAAGTGATTCAGGCCGTACGCACGGTAGCATCGAATAGTACGTATCTTAGCCCGAGAATTACCGAAATTGTTATCAAAGACTATGTACATCGCATCCCGAAGAACGAACTATCTTCTCTCTCTGGACTTACGACTCGAGAACGCGAAGTCCTGCAACTCTTATCAGAGGGAAAAAAGACAAAAGAAATAGCTGAATTACTGAGCGTGAGCATTAAAACCGCAGAATCCTATCGCCAGCAAATCATGGATAAGCTTAATATTCATAGCATCGCTGAACTTACTAAGCTCGCTATACGAGAAGGTATAACCTCGCTGTAGAAGTGGGAGTCTGCGCCCCCCTTACCTCACATTGGGGGAAGAATTACAGCGTCACTTCAGTTGGAACTACTGCATTTGTCCGGTTTCGCATCACTAGGCGGCTCTACTCTCCCTGATATTGTTTAAAAGCTCTCATTACTGTCGTCTTCGTATCCTGTAAAAGAAAAATGCATTTGTTTGTGCTGTAAGTAATTTTATTGATTGGAGAGGAAAGGGGGATATTTCACCCCATCGGATTCATATGCAGAAGATCTAAGGAAGAGACGGTGAACGCCTATCTGCAGCGATATGTGCAGATTCCGGTGAGCATACTTGCAAGGCGTGAAGCTTGAATCCTTCCCGCACCACTATCATTAAAGTGATTCCGGATACCCTCCGCCCTGCAATATTCTGAAAAGTACCTTTCGTTTGGCAGTAGAGACTTCAAACCGTAAATTAGTATCGTGCCTGGCAGATAGATATCATTACCTACATCTACAAGCATGGAATGGCGGCTGGCTAAAAATCCTATCATATTCTGGTTGAACCTTGCAGTATCCATTGATGCGACCTTCACCTATGTATCTTCAATGACGACATGAATTGGGCATTGATTATTGCCAAAGGAAATAAAAAAAGGCAGAGTCATTTCAGACCCTGCCTTGTAAGATTGCTCTTGAATTACCTGGCATTCTTAATTCAGATCACTTTTTATAGAATTTTGAGAAGCACCATATCTTAATTCCTAAAGGCTGATTGTGGTAATAAATTTTTTTGTTAACTCGACAGTTCCACTTTGCATACCATATCTGCTTTCTAGGACAGGGCAAACTCCAGAAGTGATGATTTTGCCATCTTGGACGACACCTGGCCCGCTATAAATAGCATCTTTGAATCTGGTATCCGTTCTTGTTCTGGTTTTGCTCGTCTGCAGAGGATCTTCGTAGTAGGCGTATTTTTTCCCTTTTAAGACACCTGCATCCGCTAAAACGATTGTGGCGTTGGCGGCAGCAGCCACAGGCTTTCCTGATGCGAGAGTTTTCTTTACTACCGCAACCGCTTCAGGAGACACCGGCGGCCCCGGAAACATCCCGACACCCATACATGGCATGATCACACCTACATAATTATCCAAGTTAATTTCGGATAATCTCAATACATTTTCGATTTTTTGGTTAGGGCCTAAGATGGTCTGACCTGAAGTAGTAGCTATGTCCACTTCGAATCCCGCATCCTTAAGAATTTTAGTCATCACACCAACTTCCATTTTGATCGCGAGGTCCAGGTCCGTCGAGTATCCTTCACGAAGAACCATGAGGACTTTGTGACTGTTCTGTCCAAAGGACTCCGTAGACCCCGTGGTGAGGGGGTAAGCTAATAAAGAAACCACTCCCATAAAAAAAATTATCGAGATAAACCGAATATATTTTCTCATTTTGGTCTCCTTCTGCATATATACATAAAATCAGTGGCATGCATGAAAAAACATGTTCTTTAGCTATGCATTAGTATATGAGCTATTGTTTTAGAATAGCCATTAGCTAGTTCCGTTATTTTGAATGCCTCCAAAGGGCGCTGAACCCATTGGAGGATTCATATTGGCACCTTCCAGATACCCCTCGTCATACGTACCTCCACAAGATTAATGGGTAGATCGTGAAGTTAAATTTGGAAACCACTTATGATCGCATGGATTTTGTCTATACCGGCACTTTTCACGCCTGTTTGAGCGTACCGAAAATCCCGGGCCGTTTGAAAAACATGCTAATGAGCGTGAAGCCAAAGCTTTCCCTCCCACTCTTGCGAAGGGATTTGCTTTATCGTTATAACACCTACTTATTAAAAGAAATAAAACGCACGATATATACATATTAAGGCTTTTATGAATACGTTATTCCTCATGTTTCCATTTGTTCTGTCTAACTGGTGATCGTATGCCAAAGAAAAAGGCCGGGCTCACCAAAGGCATTATCCTTCGGCAACTCGGCCGTCTTGGTCTTCTAAGACCCGTGGTATTCCGTCCCCCTCTTGCGAAGGGTTTGGCTTTGTCGGGAACTATTTGTATAATGGCAGAGACCTGAAGAGTTGTCAATTTCACGGAGTTGCAACTATTCACTTTATTACAGGTAATTGCTAATAGACGATATGCATTTCGATACTAAATATTTACGAATAGTATTTTTAATCGATTTTATTTCGCTTCGGATGTATGACCTATTAAATGAGCAGTTAATGCTGTCGAATGGATATATTAGGGGAATGCGCTGCAGGATTCAGATTGCAAATTCATGATTTGCTAAAAATGTTAATTACATCTGCTTCAGGATGGACTTCACGATTAATTGTGAATCGAAACAATTGCATATTTCAATCTGAATATTGGTCCCAGAGGCAATTATACTAACTGTAACATGCTATCTATTCTTCTTCCCGACGCAGCATGCAGAAGAACTCCGGTTGAGTTATCCACGTCAACGTGGCCCGAGTCATTCGACATAGATCTTACTGATGACGCAAACTCCAAAGATTACAAGTTCCATCCCGCGACCCTGTATCTGTGCTGTTACTGTCCTGCAAAAAAACGCATTTGCGTATACTATAAGACCTTTGTTTCCTTGAATGGGAAGAGGGGATATTGAAACCCCTTCGGGTGAGGGGCCAAAAGACAGTCCATTCTCGAGGTCCACATGAAGGGGAAAGCCTTTGCTGAGGGCAGGTCGTTACTCTTTGCATTGAAACAATTCATCAGCTTCGATCACGATAATGAATGCGGTCGAGAAGGGTTTTCCTGATGAGAGAACGAAAAAAGCCGGTAGGGATATCAACCCCTGCCGGCTTTTGTTTTGACGATAAAATAGTAAGGCGTTGCTTTGACCCGTATCTTAATCATTCCGTTGAACCTCCGAATATTCAGTAAGATCCACGCACGCTTCTGTGCTTGGTCCCGCAAATCCTGAAGCGATTCGTTTCCTTTACCGAATTCTCCTTCGGCCTCAGGGGCTTTCCGATTTCAATCCTTCGGTGATCTGCAAAACGGCGGTTTAACAGCCCTTACGGACTGCTGTTTGCCGATTCCGGATCACGCCGGATTGGCACTTAGGCCCTCAATGGAAGTTAAAGATACGTTTAACACTTCTCAGTGTCATTCAGCAACGCCTAATTAATACTATACCACACTTCGATAACTAATAATATTGAAGAGAGGGAGGGAAACGAGAACCGATCGCGTTGCTAGTACTTTAGTTCCAATTGGCTGGTTCGCTCTCCATATATAACAATCACGATTCAGAAGCTTATTTGATAAAATTAGAGTAAGAGAAAGAACAATGTTCAAAGACAGAAAAGATGCAGTAACGCAGCTTGCTGAAAGATTGAAGGAATATATATCGGGCAGGAAAGCATGCTCATACTCGCCCTTCTCCGGGGCGGGGCCATTCCTGTTGTCGAAATCGCGAATCGGCTCAGATCCCGCCCTGGACGTCCTTATCCTCCGGAAAAAGGACACATCAGCCAGCCCGAGCTTTCTGTAAGTGCGATTTCCGAAACCGGTTGCATTGTCTATAACGAAGAGGTTGTGTTTCCTCAGTGGGCGTTACAAACGATTATCTGCGCGGCGAAGCTGCACAACACCGTGAGGAGATCGCCCGCCGGCA
>DASPQB010000279.1:0-3605 GCA_035625205.1 Nitrospirota bacterium
TGACACCTATCCGAGAACATTAATTTCCAGTACAAACATGCATAATGGTCGACACGCTCCGCCCTGCGTGTTTCTGTGCGCAGATCGCGCTGACATTTCCTGTCTCAAAAACCACTTGCATTTTCAGATTGCAGTAGTAGATATTTAAAGGAATTGGATCAGATAATTTTTAGTGTCTCGAAACGTGGTGTTTTGTAGACGCAAATATTAATGTGAAATGGAGGAATTATGAAAAAAATAATACTTCTGATTGGGCTGATAGTTGTTTTAGCAAATATAGGAGTTACAAGCGCCGCAGAAACTCTCAGGCGAGATGGTAATTGGTGGAATGATCAAAACGATAATATTAAGTTTGGATACCTGAACGGTCTAGTTGACGGGATGACATTAGGTAATGAGTTTTCAATGTGGAATTTTGTTTCTGACACGACAAAAAAATCCTGTCTTAAAGAAGTCAAATATTCTTTCAGGGTGTACGCAGATAAATATACAAGCAATATCACGCTTGAGCAAGTCAGAGATGGTTTAAGTGATTTTTATTCTGATTATAAGAACCGTCGGATTCTTGTTATGCATGCAGTGTGGCTAGTGCTTAATGGCATTGCCGGTACGCCAAAAGAAGAACTTGATAAAATGATTGAGAGCCATAGACGAAATGCAGATTAAATAGGATTCTAAATATTATACCGCAACACTAAAGGGACTTAGAGGAGGATTGTTATGTCAAGAGCTAACGAGATTTTCAATGAATATCCCAGCGTTGATGTTATTGTGATAATGGCGCATGATGACGGCGGGCCATGGGGACTGCAGGAAAATGGGCGCAAATATAGATATTTTAACGACGATGTCGTGCGCCAACTTGCACAGTTGCCAGGGGCACAAACAAAAGACGGGTTCATTGACGAGGACGGTTATCATGTTTATATAACATACGATATAACTCTCGGTACTTACAAAGAAGCTGCAATTTATCGACGACGCCCGAAACAAGTATAGATATTAGTTTAGGAAGATGGCGTAATGGAAAGATGACAAAGCTCTGGCTGACATGAAGGAAGAAAAAACAGCTTCCGCAACCAGACAGGTATTGCTGATAAGCTCCATAAAAAGAGGACTCACATGGTAGATGACGACATATTATTTGTCTCTAAAACAGATGTTTTATATACAACAATTATCCGAAGCAACCTTCATAGTCATCGATATGCTGCGGACTATCGATTCCTTCTATCATTGCCATGAAAGCAGGCGACAGTTACGGTATAATAATTTATGCATTGGGTCACATGGATTTTATTGGTACTATTTCTATCGTTTCCTGCTGCTTTTTGCGCATCATCCGAGAACTCCTATTCAAATCCTGTCCTCGTCGAAACGTACAACATCCAGCGACCAGAACCGGCACGATATTTCGGTACGCTTGGTATAGGCGATCCTGACGTCGTTTTATACAAAGACAAATATTATCTCTACCCGACAGGGGACAACCACAGCTACCGCGTTTATATATCTGACGACTTGGTCCACTGGCACAGGGGACCGAGGGTGTTTCAGACCAACGAAAACGGTGTTTGGGCACCTGATGTTTTCTTCAACCGCGATGACGGCATGTTTTATCTCTATTACACGGTGAATGGCGAAATCGGCGTTGCTGAAGCAGACCGTCCCGATGGAAAGTTCAAAGACATGGGGAACCTGATCAGGAGTGCGATAGACGCTCACATGTTCCAGGACGACGACGGCTCATACTTTCTCTATTATGCCCGATACCCCGACTTCGGGATATTTGTCCAACCTATGGCTACCCCTGTCCGGAAGAAGGGTAAGCCCATTCAAATCATCTCTCCTTCCGAATCATGGGAAATGACAAATGTGCCGGTTACCGAGGCACCATGGCTACTCAAGCACCATGGTATCTATTACCTCCTTTACTCTGGGGGCAGTGCCAATACGGAGCATTACGCCATTGGGTATGCAACTGCGCAGAATCCCTTGGGTCCTTTTACCAAATATTCCGGAAATCCTATCATTCGAGAAGGAGGAAACGTTCTCGGGCCGGGGCATGGGAGTGTTGCGAGAGATGGGGAAGGCAAACTCTGGCTGGTTTATCACCAGCAGAAGGATAAGACGCCAGGCTGGAACAGGATTATCTGTATCGACCCCCTCTGGTTCGACGATAGGGGTGTACTCCATGGGAAAGCCACACGGGGTACTCCACAGTCTGCGCCCGTGACAACAGAGATGACCGGTGAAGCGGAACGACAATAAACTGGCACCTCACACAGAAGCAACCGTAAAACACGCCGGTATAAATTATCAAAATAAGCGAAGTGAGAAAGAAAAGGAGAAAGGCTACTTTACCCTGTCATATCGTTTTTCAAAATAACCTATCACTTTTCTACGCAGCAAGCGCACGCAATATTGCTGTGAGTATTCGCAATGACAGGCAGATATTATGATTAAAGTAGCTTGTATACCGACACAGACCATTTTGACAGATTGATCCGGATTTTCCCCTCTTGATCACTGGGCAATTCCCCCTCCGACCACGACCCGTCCCAACCGCCGTAAGGCGCAGCCTGTGAGTTGAATACCTGTTGCCAGCGCCCTTCTCCCCAGCCGGTATTCAATGCATAGTCATTGCTAAGCCACTCGCCTTCGCTGAGATTGGCGACACAGAGGAAGACACTGCCTTGGCCTTCGCTCCAGCGCAGCCAGCCAAGGACAGTATTTCGGGTGTCTTCATGCACAAACCGTATATGACCGGAAGAGAATGCGGAGTCGCTTAAGCGGAGCCTGTTGGCGTCCCTGACGCAGTCACTCATCTGGCCAGCCAATATATCATGCTCGTCGACCAATCGCCAGCAAAAGCGGTGTTCGTCATCGACATGCCACCAGCCGTCCTGCAATATTTCTGTGCCCATGAAGATCATAGGCAAACCCCGGCCCATGGTCTGCAAAGCATACCACATCCTTACCTGCGCGCGACCGTGCCAGTTGTTTCTACCACCCATCCTTGAGATGTAGTAACGATGGCAGCCGCCGTCCTGCCTGCCTCCGTGGCGGTCTCCACACTGGTCGTGGGAGCCGAGAACCGAGTTTATGCCGCTGCAGGGATTATGAAAACCATGCGGCATGGCGACTATCGATTTCAGCAGATTCAAACGGGTTACAGGATGATTGCCGCCTTCATGACCAAACATGATTTTCAGCGAATCGAAGTGTGCCGAATGGACCCAACTCGAATCAAAGCCTGCACTTGTAACGACCGCACTGTTATCGGGGGTGATCTCGGCAATCATTATCTTGCCTGGATAATGCTGCCTGATGTCATAGGTCATCTCTTGCAGGAGGTTCCACGGCATGTTATGGACAGAATCAAACCGCAGGCCGTCGACATTGTACTCCTCCAACCACATCCGGCAGGCCGCTTTCAGGTATTCTTTGACTTCCTGCTTGTGGAACGCGAAACGACGGCCCCACGGTGTATCACGTTCTCCCTCGAAATAGATCCCGCCACAATTATGAGGGCCATAGCCGTCCCAGTTCCAGAGTGAATTCAGTTTGGCGGCGCCGTGGTTGAGGACCAGGTCTATGATCAC
>DASPQB010000280.1:0-31270 GCA_035625205.1 Nitrospirota bacterium
TGTTGATGAAGTCAAGGATTTAGGGATAGTATTTTTTTTGAAGTGGTTACTTTTTTACACATTTTTTCTTAGTAACCAGGCGGTCACAATCCTTGCCAGGAGGCAATAAAATATGTAACTCCGCTTGCTTATAAAAAATAAGGGAGGTCACCATTTCGGATTGAAAGGTGAAAGCTGGAAAGAACTGCGTCGACAACGACTTTAGGAAAAATGCTAAAGGGGTTTCGAAGAATCGCGTCACCAACGTTTCACGTGGAAATCTTCACTCTTTTCGATTGCCGCGTGTGTAGCTTTGTAGTTGAAATGTGGATTTTGATCTTGGCCACGAAAACCACACTTTCAGGAAGGAGCCATTGTTAAAACTTTGTTCGGAAATGGTTACCTTTTTCCGAATAATCGATAAAGTCTACAGGCGAGAAAGTTCAGCGAGCCTCGTCGTGCGTTTTGTCAACCCGCGACATAACCGATATCCCGAAAACCGCGCAGTCGTTTTCTGTGCATGCGAAGAAGCTTGGGCACATTAGCATCTATATAATCATAGACTTGAACTTTACGCTTACCTGGGTGCTCCCGATGGAGCCTTCCTGCATATTGTACAATTGTTCCCCTCCAGGAAAAAGGCATGGCCAGAATAAGAGTATCAAGCCGTGGGTCATCGAAGCCCTCGCCAAGATAACGTCCCGTTGCTGCTATCAGTCTAACTTCATTATCAGGAATTGATGAAAGCCTCTTCATGGTTTCACGTCGTTCCTTTGCAGACAGTCTACCGGTGAGCACGACAAGGTGCTTAACCTCGCCTCTGAGCTTTTCAGTCAGAAAATCCAAATGTTCTTTTCGCTCCGTGAGCAACACTGGTGAGCGGCCCTCCTTCAGGGCCTGCTTTACGTCAGTAAGGATGATTGCGTTTCTTGATTCGTCTGTGACAAGAGCAGCAAAAATTTCTTGTATCTGGGCATCTGGATTGTCAACAGTGAAATCAGTATTTCTGCAAATCAACTCGTGTTCGAACAGTGCTCTAGCATCCTGACTTTTTGGATGTACTGAAAAGCGGACAGGCCCACACTGCATATGAATAATCGGTTGGTGCCCATCGCGACGATAAGGCGTTGCGGTCAAGCCAACAACATACCGAGCTCTGACCTCATTGAGAACACGCTCGAAAGAAATGGCTGGGAGGTGATGGCACTCATCTACGATTACTTGACCATAATCTGCAACGATATCATTGACCTCATCTTTTCGAACCAAACTCTGGATCATCGCGACGTCCAACATCCCATTTGGTTTGTTCTTGCCTGCACCGATTCTACCGATTTCCTTTTGATCTATGCCCAGAAATAAGGAAAGTCTCGCGATCCACTGATCCAGAAGCTCTTTTCGATGAACGAGGACGAGCGTGCTACATCCACGCTGCGCAATAAGATTTGCTCCTATGACCGTCTTGCCGAATCCCGGAGGTGCCGAAAGAACACTAAGTTCGAAATTAAGAAGTTCATTGACGGCTTTGAGCTGTGCCTCTCTGAGTATGCCCCTAAAGGTAAATGACGGCCCGGCGGGAGCAATTCGCTTATCGTCGACCACGAGCTTCACGCCATGTTCCTCAAACAGCTCTCGAGCTCCGTCGAGGCAGCCTCTCGGCACAATAATATGCTGAGGTTGATCATCAAAACAAGATATTACACGAGGAATCCGTGCAGTTGAGAGGCGCAAACTCTGTTTTTCGTAGAACATGGGATTTTGGAATGCAGCCAACCTCTTTATTCGAGCGATGAAAGGTGACGGTAAATTCTTTTTCTCAATATAAAGTCGCTGCGCTAGAACGCCGTGTGCTTCTGACGGAAAGGTTCCGACGACTTTCTTATGCGGTGATTTTCGGGATGGGGGCAGTGTCCACGGAGCATCATCAATCTCATCTTGACCTGTATCTCGCGGCACGCCGATAACATTGTTCATCCGAATCGCGTCATTTGCAATACGCTGAACAACATCCGGTCCCAACCGTTTCACGGATGCGAGAAAACCCCATTGATCTGCATAGGGAACAAAGTTCTCGTCGAGAAATACTGTATTGCCTGCTTGTCGAGGCTCATGTTGAAACGGCAGCGCGATCAGGTTCCCGAAGCCACCTTTCGCCAGAGTATCCTGACTAGGGAACAACCGATCATAAGATTCCATACTGAGTTGGTGTCTTCGGCTCATGGTCTCTGTAATTAGATAACATCCCATTGTCCGTGCAGTCCCAGCAGGAAGAGGTCGGGCAAAAAAGAACCATGCATGGGCTCCATTGCCTGACCGTGATCGTTCTATTGCCACAGGCACATTCAAGCTTTTGCAGGTTTCATGAAATGCGATGACATCGTCCATCCATGTCTCTTTGTCGAAATCAGCGGCAAGAAACCAGCAGGTATCGTCGGGCAGTATCGGGTAAACACCGATTACGTGACGACCCTGGAGATGATCCATGATGACTTGATTGCTTACAGAAAGGAATTTGCGGTGTTGGCACTCGCCGCACTTGATCGGGGGTTTACGGGTCTTTCCACAACTGCCTGAAACCCAATCATTCGTGCAGGCGGGCGAATAGCCCTTTTTCCCGGCGCGACTTGTCCATAGTTTTGGAAAGAAATCTTCTCTACCGCGAAAAAGTGAGCGAAACAGCCTTACTTTTTCTTCTGGCGTTCTTGCGGCATAGGACTCACAGCCCTCAGAGAATGAGGTCACCTCCAGCAATGCGAGTTCACGCTTGAAGTCATCGATCCTTGCAAGCGTTTGCTCTCGCACTTTTTCGAGCCTTACAAGAAGGGCTTCTTCACGAGCTATCGCCTTCTGAAGTGTTTTTTTATCGGGCATGAACTCTCCGACTAACTTATCTGTGCGAATACGATGAGTATGACCTGAGGGAGGGGTTAAGATAGAAATAAAATGTTGCGATTTTGAAACTATCAATCATTAGAGCTGCTTTTTGCTGTCCCGATGTTGCCAGAGAAACAGATGTCACTATTTCACTTCCACTATTTTCACGAAACTTTTTGCATCGACGATTTGAACTCCTCGGTAATGCTTGATGCTTAGCAAGTGTTCATCGCCGGAGACGATGTATGCCGCCTCGCCTTCCAATGCACAACTGATGAACTTATTGTCGTCAGCATCTTGCCTGACTCGCAATACTGTATATGTATCTTCCACCAAAACCGTGCCTTCGTAAAGAAATGTGGCTATATCATCGATGAGTTTCTCATTGAGACCGTACTTCACATAAATGTGCTCTCGATGAAGCACTTCTAGAATTTCACGATTGATCGAAAGAGATGAGACTACTTTGAAGGCGCCCCTTGTGGCCAACTCAAGGACTTTTCTCGGAGCTCCTTTCGGAGAAATCGTCCCGCTCACGAAGACATTCGTGTCGATTACGATCCTACCGTTGAACATTCCCCCTCACCTCGGCAACAGCCTTGCTCACGTCCAGCGCTATTTCACGCTCGGAGAACTTAACATTTGTCTTGCCAAGATGATGCAGGGCATTTCCGAACCTTTCCTGCCAGGTCGATGTTTTGTCCCTCAAGAGTTTCTTTTTAAGTACCAGCTTTTCATCCCGCGTAAGCTGATCCACGACAGCAAGCAGCTTCTGGAACGACACTTCCAGCTTTATCGATTTTGTTGCCATAATTTCCCTCCTGAAAGCGCAGTTAGTCGCCTTTGATTAAGCTCAAAGGGTCAGACTGCTCAAAAAAAATCATATCATTATTGTACTCGAAAGACAAGCGGCAAATACGTGTTAGTAGATGGCAAGGTATTGTCATTAACTGAGTTTTTTATAGTAGGTCGGCATTTAGAAAAGGATGATTTGTTGTGATGCTGAAGAAACAACTACGACAATTCTACGACAGTTACATGAAGGTAGTCTAAATATAGCATCGCAACTCGCTGAAATGATTAGCCTCCGCGAAGTAATTCGAACCTGTGTTATCGCCTCTTTCACCTACAAAAAAAATGAGCTGCAAGAACATCCGCAACTCATTGAATTAATATATTAATTTGGCGTCCCCAGGGGGATTCGAACCCCCGTTATCGCCGTGAAAGGGCGGTGTCCTGGGCCGGGCTAGACGATGGGGACGGGTATAACCTATTCTTTCTGAGTTCAAGATGAGAGCGATGACACACCAATGCATGGCTAAACGCTCTTAACTCATAACTCTATTCATACTGGTGAGCCGGCTGGGATTTGAACCCAGGACACCCGCCTTAAAAGGGCGGTGCTCTACCAACTGAGCTACCGGCCCGCTCACGCGGTCTTCGCTAAAGCTGCATATATTAACAAGGAACCACTGTCTTTGTCAATAGAAAATACCTACCGCAACTTCGCTCTAAGAGGTGATGTTTTTTTGAATGGCTGCTCGAGTATGATTGTCTCGTCTCGCCGCGCTCCTGTCGAAATGATAGATGGTTTCACACCGCAGAGCTTGCAGAGCTTCTCCACATATGACCGAGCTTTTCTAGGCAGCTCGTCGTACTTCGTTATCCCGATCGTGGACTGTTTCCAGCCAGGCAAAGCAATGTACTGCGGTATGCCCTTTTCGAGCACCACGAGTTCAGAAGGCATCTCTTCATAGAGCTTCCCCTGAAATTTGTAACCAACGCAGATTTTTATTTCGTCGAGGGCATCAAGCACATCGAGCTTGGTGAGGGCGATGCTCGTCATTCCATTTACCCGCACAGCATGACGGATGATGAGCGTGTCGACCCATCCGCACCGCCTTGGCCTGCCGGTCGTCGCGCCGTACTCTTTGCCTCGATCTCGAAGCTGTTTGCCGAGGGCGTTCTCCTGCTCCGTGGGGAAGGGACCGCTGCCCACGCGTGTCGTATAGGCCTTCACGATGCCCAATACCTCGCTGATTGTGTTCGGGCCGATACCGAGACCAGTACAGGCGCCGCCTGCCGTAGGGCTTGACGACGTAACGAATGGATAGGTTCCGTGATCGACGTCAAGATGAGTGCCCTGGGCACCTTCCGCCAGGATTTTTCTCTTTTTCTTGATTGATTCATCGAGATACAGCGTCGTATCGGTTATGTATTTCTTCAACCGCTTGCCATAGGCCAGGTATTCTTCATAGATTTGGTCCAGGGATACAAGCGGTGCATCGTAATACCGCTCGAGCAGGAAGTTCGCCTCACCCGTGTTGCATGCCAGTTTCTCGCGAAACACGCTAGGGCTGAGCAGATCTGCTATCCTGATGCCCTTGCGGTTGATCTTGTCAGCATAGGCCGGCCCGATCCCGCGGCCGGTGGTCCCGATTTTTTTGTTGCCCTTAAGTCTCTCGCTGGCTACGTCGAGTGCCTTGTGGTAGGGCATGATGAGATGCGCGTTTTTGCTGAGGAGCAGGCTGTCATCGAACTTTATACCCCGCTTTTCCATCCCATCCATCTCTTCGATGAGCGCCGCGGGATCGACGACGACACCATTTCCAATGATGCACTTCTTGCCATAGTGCAGGATCCCTGAGGGAATGAGGTGCAGGATGAACTCATCCTTACCGACGACCACCGTGTGCCCCGCGTTATGGCCCCCCTGGTAGCGCGCGACAATGTCGGCCCGCTCGGTGAGCAGGTCAATGATCTTGCCCTTGCCTTCATCGCCCCATTGAGCTCCGACAACAACTAAAACTGGCATATGGCTCCTTCAATAGCTATGCTTTCCGTCATCTGCATTAACTATATTTTAACCCGCTTCACCGATAATACATTCGGAAGCTGCTTGATCTTTCCCATGAGGTCATCGGACACATTGCTGTCGATGCTTACCACCGACATCGCGAGGCCGCCTTGTTTCTCGCGCCCAAACTGCATACGTGCTATATTGATCCCGTTCTGGCCCAAAAGCGTGCCGATGCCGCCGATGACGCCGGGCTTGTCGTTGTTCATAAGTACGAGCATATCGCCCTCGGGTACGGTCTCCATCGGGAAATTGTCGACCTGTATGATGCGAGGCTCTTTCTTGCTGTTCAGCGTTCCCGACGCGGACACGTCCTTGCCACCAGCCTTAATCCTGAGCTTGATGAGGCTCGTGTACTCCGTCGCCTCGCTCGATTTGGACACCATGACGTCTATGCCGCGATCCTTGGCGATTAGGGGGGCGTTTACGTAGTTCACGTTCTCCTGGAGCGTCGGTGTAAGCAGCCCTTTGAGGGCTGAGAGTGTGATCGATTCCTGCTTGAGGTTCGCCACCTCGCCACTGTATTCCACCGTCACCTGGGTGAGCCCCCCTTCATAGAGCTGGGCGATGAACAAGCCCATGCGCTCCGCGAGGTTAATGTAGGGGGAGAGCGTCGGGAGCTGGTCGGCGGGTACCGACGGCACGTTCACGGCATTCCTCACCGTCCCGGCGATAAGGTAGTCTACGATTTGTTCCGCAACGGCCACGGCTACGTTCTCCTGTGCCTCAAGGGTAGACGCGCCCAAATGGGGTGTCGCGATGAAATTATCGAGTGTGAGGAGTGGGTGGTTCTCGGGCGGCTCCTTCTCAAAGACGTCGAACGCAGCTGCAGCGACCTTGCCGCTCTTCAGGGCATCGTAAAGGTCCTGCTCGTTCACAATTCCGCCACGAGCACAGTTGATGATGCGCACGTTGTCCTTCATCTGTGAGATCGTGGTCTTATTGATGAGGTTCGTCGTCTCCTTGGTCTTGGGTGTGTGAACCGTGATAAAGTCAGCCCGTTTGTAGATCGTCGAGAGATCTGCAAGCTCGATCCCGAGGCTTTTCGCCTTTTCCGTAGAGATGAAGGGGTCGTAGGCCAGGACCTTCATGCCGAGGCCGATGGCCCGGCTCGCAACAACTCCGCCGATAGCGCCGAGGCCGATAACACCCAAGGTCTTCGCATAGAGTTCGACGCCCTCAAATTTCTTCTTTTCCCACTTGCCAGCCTTGAGCGAGGCATAAGCCTGCGGTATCATGCGGGCGCTGGCGAAGATCAAACCGATCGTGTGTTCCGCTGTGGTGACCGTGTTCCCGCCTGGTGTGTTCATCACAACGACGCCCTTTTTGGTTGCGGCCGGGATATCAACGTTGTCCAAGCCGCTACCTGCACGGCCCACAATCTTGAGCTTCGCTGCTTTCTCGAGAAGTCCGGCCGTGACTTTTGTCGCCGAGCGGATAATCAAGGCGTCATAATCGCCGATGATCTTTTCAATCTCTTCAACCGATGTTTTGCTCCGGGCATCCACTTCGAGCCCGGCCTTTTTCAGTATCTCCACCCCGATCGGGGACAGATTATCGCTGATGAGAACCTTCATAAATCCTCCTGCATTCAATATAACCATGAATACATCCGGCAAAGCGGTGTTTTGAATCTAGAAACCGAGGTATCCAGGAAAGGAGCGGATGAAAAACCAGCTTTTCTTAAGAGAATCGATAATCCGCTCTTTCCGTTGTTATCCGTACCTATCTAAGATTGTTCAGTGTTACCGTATTGTTCCGTAGTTAAAATATTATTTCATCAATATTTCCTGTGCCGCTCCGACACCGCTACCGAGTTTCACCGGATGGCCCAACCCCTTCAGGACCATCTCAATGCCGGCGATTGCCGTAATAACGTCGAAGGTGTCCGCATATCCCAAGTGCGCGATACGGAAAATCTTGCCTTTGAGTTTGTCCTGACCTCCTGCGCCCGTAATACCATACTTGACGCGCAAATCTTTGTAGATCGCCTGGCCATCAACGCCTGCCGGCGCCTCGATTGCCGTCAGTGCATTGCTCGGGTTTTCTTTGGGGAACAGTCTGAGGCCGAGAGCAATTGCTCCTGCTCGCGTTGCCTTTGCCAGCCGTTCATGACGCGCCAGTACATTTTCAAGCCCTTCATCCTGCAACATTTTGATGCAGGTGTTGAGCCCGATGATGAGCGTCACCGCCGACGTGAAAAGCGTCTGGTTCTTGGCAAGATTCTCCCGTTCCTTCTTGAAGTTGAAATAGAACTTCGGCGTCTTGGCCGTATCAGCCATCTTCCAGGCCTTGTCGCTCACGGAAACGAAAGAGAGTCCCGGCGGAAGCATTACGCCCTTCTGGGAGCCGCCGACCATGACGTCGATACCCCACTCATCGGTCCTGATATCATGGGCTACGAGAGCTGAGATGGCGTCAACGACGAACAAGGCGTCGGTCTTTTTTACGATCGAAGCTACGGCCTTAATGTCGTGATATACGCCGGTTGATGTTTCATTGGCTTGAATGAACACGGCCTTAATCTTGGGGTTTTTCTTGAGGCTCGCCTCGACCTGCTCGGGCTTCACCGCGTAGCCCCATTCCACGATAATTTCTTCCACTTTCATGCCATAGGACTGACAGATTTTGGTCCAGCGTTCGCCGAATTTACCGCCGTTCACGACAAGCACATCGTCACCAGGGTTCAAAAAATTGTTGACTGACCCTACCATACCGCCGGTGCCCGTGGAGCAGAGAATGAGCACGTCGTTCTTGGTCTGGTAGAGCCACTGCAGGCCTTTCTTTGCTGAATCGAGAACGGGGAGAAAATCCGGCGCCCGATGGTGCAGAATAGGCATGGCCATAGCCAGGAGCGCCTCGGGCGGTACAGGGGTGGGGCCTGGGGCCAAAAGATATTTTTTTTGCATGAGTGTATCCTCCAAAGTAGTGTAAACAGCATCAATCGTCACATTTTTATTAGGAACAATCGCGAAAGCTGAGCTGAAATATGCTCTGAAGTAAGTTAGCGTCCCGTCGAGGTGGGACCTATGCCCGGGGTTGGCATGTCGATGGGATAGAGTGGATGTCTGTGCTGTATCAAGTTAATACTGCCTCTCTCGGAATAATTCTGGCAATTCCTCGTGACAGTAACATAAGCTGGTGAAAATTGTCAAGAAAATAGTTAAACCCGCAACTGTCGTACGTTGCAGGCCATTGGGATGTTCTCCAACCCTATTTTGGCACGACATCCATAATCAAACTCAAGGACAAGACCGGGTTCATTCGATCACTTGAATAGACACTGACATACTTTACCATGTGTCCGCTCTTGCCAGTCGTGTCCACATCCGCCTTTATCTGTCCAACGGCCCCGGGGTCAAGGTGATTCGAACTAATCACCGCGGCAGTGCAGCCTCAGGACGGCATAATCCGCTCAATATCCAGAGGCTCGTTCCCGCCGTTTCTGATTTCAAATATGTGGGTTACTTCGGTCCCCTCGATGACTTTGCCGAAATCATATTGCACTTCCTTAGCTATGATCTTGGGTCCTTTTGATTCCTGCGCCGTGAGCGACCCGGCAACCAGGAGGGCAACCAGCACCATGCTAATCCACGCGATTCTGTTCACCTCGCTATCCTTTCTGCAATATGTGTTCACGCATTTTTTCAGCATATGCTCCCACGTTCAAAGCCCCATTTTTTTCTGGTAAATCATGCTGATCAGTTCGTCTCGTTCAATCAGCCCCTTCTCAATGAGGAGCGTGGAGAGCGCCTCAAACCGAATTTTTATGTCCTGAAGCGCCTGCTGCACCGATTCATCCTTGGACAGGATTGGCGATTTCACATCGTTCTCAGTGCCCTTCTCCATATTGAGATTACTTCCGTGGATGACTTCCATCTTTCCGCCCGACGGGTTCATTCGCCTATACAAAGGCCCATCCTTCTGTTTGCGTACGACCTCTTCGCCGTCGTAATATTTTTTGATGGCGTCACTGATCTCGGACTCAAGGGCCAGAGACGGTTTGATGTTCAGCCCTGTGATAAACCGGATCTCATCGATCGCCTCGATGTCGAGGGGGTCCGACATGGCGAGCATGAGCACGCCCTTGTCCCGCTTTGCTGGGATGACATGATATTTCTTCGCGATCTCGGGCTTGATGAGCCTGATCAAGTTCTCGGGAATCTCGGGTTCAAACAGGTTGATATAAGGGGTATGAAGTTTTTCTGCGATCACCCTGGCGAGGTCTTCCTCTTTTATGAATTCCAGTTCCACAAAAATGGAACCGATTTTCCCTCCCCAATTCCGTTGGTACGATAATGCGGATTGGAGCTGAAAGTCATCGATAAGACCGGCCTCTTTGAGCATGTCGCCGAGTTTCTTTGTCTCGGTCTCGGCCATGGGATAAGCCTCCCTTCTCTCAAAATGTAGCTTCAATCAATTTAAATTATATGCTGTTGAAGAGGGAAATGCAATGTTTTTTGGACACGGAAGGGAAGTTTCAAGCGCTCGGTCAAATATATATAAAATGAATAAGAGGTAAGATACAAGAAAAACTCAACAAAGACGGTCAACATCCTTTTTCCCATGTTTTTCCCGTCAGTTAATTTTAATCCCCGTTGCTGCAATCGGATATCACGAATGATGTGGCCTGCCTAATCGGATTATGTCATCCGGCGTCACCAGCAAATGCCTTAGATCAACGTCGGCAAGCGCGGCAAGCAGGCTTGCTTTGATGCCAGGGTGCTCCTGCTCAAGCCCAGCAAGCATTTTTTTTATCTTCACCCTTTTTTGGTCATCGTCGCCGCAAGCAGGACAGGCGCAGCAGGTGATTGGGAACCCCCCTTCAGAGGCGTAGTAAAGGATATCATCCTCCGGTACATAGACCAGGGGCCGGATTACCACATTCCGTCCGTCATCAGCACGCAGGAGGGGGGTCATTGCCTTTAACTTACCGTTATAGAATTGGTTGAGCAACAGCGTCTCGATGAAATCATCGCGGTGGTGGCCGAGGGCCACCTTCGTGCATCCAAGTTCCCGTGCTTGCGTATACAGCACGCCTCGTTTGATCCTGGAACAGAGAGCGCATGGCGTATCGTCAGGTGTAAGCTTCTCGAGCAACAGATTATGAATAGGAGCAGAAACAACATGATATTCAAAGTCGTGTGAGCGAAGATAATTTTCCATCAGCCCGGTTTGGAATCCTGGAAAGCCAGGATGCACCGTGACCGCGACGAGCGAGAAGGTGATCGGGGCGCGAAGCCTCAGGCTGTCCAATATATGAAGCAGGGTCCAGCTGTCTTTACCGCCCGAAAGCGCAACGAGGATACGGTCGTGATTTTCGATCAGGCCGAAATCGCCGATTGCTTTACCCACAAGCCGGCGGATGTCATGTTCCTTGCGTTCTATAGTTCGCATGTCAAGAATGCAAATGCCGGTAGCCCCATAAGTCAACATTTTTATTGAATAAATATGCTAAATTTTCAAAAAAAAGCCCCCGAATATTCGATCCGGGGGCTCCGTACACGATTATTTTTTACCTTCTTCTCTTGGTTGCCTTCTTTTTCGCTTTTTTCTTCGTGGCCTTCTTCTTTGTCGCTTTCTTCTTCACTACTTTTTTCTTTACCGTTTTTTTCCGGGCCGCTTTCTTTGCAACCTTCTTTGCTTTCTTTTTTGCCGGCTTTGGCTTTGTAACAGCCAGCGCAGCAGACGCCGGAGCAGCTGGCGGAACGTTGCATACCGTAGCCTCTAGCCCGCAGCAATACACCGGTTCCTCGTGAACCTCACCGCTCTTTTGAACCTCAATCTTTCTGCCGCATACCCTGCACTCGTACTGCATGGTTTTTTCCATAGCCATACGTGTTCCCTCCTTAGTAAGCTGATATCCCGCTTAGACGCGGGCGGTATAACGCTCTGACGCTGTTACTTCATGCTAGGATAGACATCGGGGTCCTGAACAGAAACACGTCGCATGCCACACGGACAATACACTTATTTTCAGTTCGTACTGTAGAGTCATCTTCATTAAATGTCAAGCTTTTTCGTGAAATCTATCATTGTAATCGGGCCTAACACCACACACGGGGCTGCTTCTTATTTGCATTGATCATCGCAGTTTTTCTTTTGTCCGCTTCTCTCAGTTCCCAGATCTGCTCCATGCCTTCGAGTGCCGAGGATAACGCCTCGTCCGTCTTTTTCCCCTCCCATTCCTTGGTTTCTGAGAGCCGATAAAGCTCCATGATAATTTCTTCAAGGGTCATGCATAATCTCCTTTAAAAACATGGCATTATATAGTATTTTTCGCGATCACTACCAACCATCTCTCTATGCATAACAAAACCGGGAGAATAATCTCCCGGTAGTGGTCATTTCCTCGTGTCTTTTTGCTCTCCTGCAAACCTCGGGATAACGGGATGATTCACATGACCTCCGCTTTGAAGCCCTGTCCTTCACCATTAGCCGCACTTCGAAAACCCGCAACCACGACAGAAAGCGCAGCCTTCGCCGAACTCTAGGAGACCGCCGCAGTCAGGACATTCGGGACAAAGGCCGAGGTGGTTCGTGTTGCCACCTTTTACATGGTCGGACGAGGTATAACCTGCGGTCTGCTGGACTGACGCGGTTTTTTGTTTATTTTGGTTATGCTGATGATGGCTGACATGCTCTTTTGTGTAGCGTTCAAGCGCCCTGCCGATGGCATCGGGGCAGGACAGGATGGATCCGCCTTCACCCCAGGCCGGAGACGGGCAGCGAATACCCTTCACTTGCTTGATAATGGAATCAATGGACACTCCCGAGCGGAGCGCCAGCGAGACCATCCGGGAAACTGCCTCGGACTGACTTGCAGCGCACCCGCCGGACTTGCCCATGGTTGAGAAGACCTCGCAGATGCCTTCTTCATCTTCATTGATCGTGATATAGAGGTTGCCGCACCCTGTGGGAAGCTTCTGGGTTACACCTTGGGTGAGCGCGGGCCGGCTCCTCGGCTTCTTCGCCTCAGCCAGTTCAGGCGAGGCCGAGGCGACTGTAACGTGATGGCTCGTTACCGCAGCTTTGCGGGCCTTTTCCGTCGCCCCGGTGGACAGCACCTGCTCGTCGCGGGAGCCGTCTCGATAGATGGTCACGCCCTTGCAACCGGTCTTGTACGCCAGGAGGTAGACTTTTTCGACGTCCTTCTGCACGGCGCTGTGCGGAAAGTTCACGGTTTTGGACACCGCGTTATCGGTGTATTTCTGGAACGCCGCCTGCATGCGGATGTGCCACTCCGGGGTGATGTCGTGAGCCGTAACGAAGACTTTCCGCACGTCTTCCGGAACGGTCTTGATGCCCGAGCATCCGCCGTGCTCTGCTGTTTCTTTCATCAGTGATTGGGACGCGAAGTTTTGAGCTTTCGCAACCCGCTCGAAGACGGGGTTCACTTCGATCATTTCAGTACCGTCGAGCACTTTGCGCACAAAGGATAGCCCAAACAGCGGCTCGATGCCGCTGGAACAGCCGGCAATGATGGACAGGGTGCCGGTAGGCGCGATGGTCGTAACCGTTGCATTCCGGAGAGGCGCCATACCCCCATTATCGTAGATACTGCCTTTGAAGTTCGGGAAAGCGCCGCGCTCCTTGGCGAGTTCCTGGCTAGTCTTCCGGCCTTCCTCGGTGATGAACTTCATTACCGTCTCACCGACCCGGACCGCTTCGTCGGAGTTGTAGGGAATGCCCATCTCGAGTAGCATGTCGGCGAAACCCATGACACCCAAGCCGATCTTGCGGTTCGAGCGGGTCATCTCGCGAATCTTGTCGAGAGGGTACCGGTTTACATCTATCACATTGTCCAGGAAATGGCACGCCTGCTGCACCGTGTGCCGAAGCTTGTCGAAATCAATTGCCTTGCCGTGCTGCGACAGCATCTTTGCCAGGTTGATCGATCCCAGGTTGCAAGACTCGTACGGCAGCAGCGGCTGTTCGCCGCAGGGGTTGGTTGACTCCACCATGCCTACACGGGGTGTCGGGTTGTATTGGTTGATCCTGTCAAGGAAGATGATGCCTGGGTCACCGTTCTTCCAAGCCATGTTCACAATGGTGTCGAAGACCCTGCGGGCCTGAAGCCGTTTAACTACGGTTTTATTGCGCGGAGAGACCAGATCATACTCGCCATCCTTATCCACAGCATCCATGAAGGTGTCGGTCATGGCAACGGAAATGTTGAAGTTATTAAGCCTGTCATTTTGCTGTTTGCAGGTAATAAAATCGAGGATGTCCGGGTGGTCTACCGAAAGGATGCCCATATTGGCTCCCCGGCGAGTGCCACCCTGCTTAACCGTCTCAGTCGCAGCATCGAACACGGTCATGAACGAGATAGGGCCCGAGGACACGCCTTTAGTGGATTTGACCACGTCATTCTTCGGACGAATGCGGGAAAAGGAGAAACCTGTGCCGCCGCCGGACTTGTGGATAAGCGCAGCGTTCTTCACGGACTCGAAGATATCGTCCATGGAGTCGCCTACGGGCAGCACGAAACAAGCCGACAGTTGACCCAGCTCGCGCCCCGCGTTCATGAGCGTAGGGCTGTTCGGTAGGAACTCAAGGGAGGTCATGAGGCGGTAAAATTCATCAGTAGTCCGCTCCACTTCTGCGTCGGACTTTCCATAGGCGCGGTCTGCCTCGGCAATGGTCCGCGCCACGCGCTTGAACATGTCAACAGCCGTTTCAATAACAGTCCCCTCTTCATTCCTCTTAAGATAACGTTTTTCGAGAACTTTGAGGCAGTTCTCAGAAAGGTTGAGGCCTTTACCGGAATCTGTTGATGAAACAGAAGTTGCGCTCTTCATAAATCTCCCTCCTCAAAATAGGCTACCGACAAAAATATAAACTCAGAAAGGCACCCCGAAGGGTTCTTAAAAAATGTTAATTGATGTTTGAAGGGTTAATAGGTAAAATAGGATGCTACTTCATTTTGTGGACCGAGGTAATTATAACCACAAGATATTGTGTTGTCAAACAATTTATAAAAAAAACTCATCCGTGTGAAACACTCATATTCAACGCGTCTAATGCGGTCTTTCTCGAGCTTGTCTTATTACAGAAGCGCCTGGCACGGTTATAATAAATCCGTATGTTAAAAATGCAAGCCTATAGCCTGTATCCTGTTCTCACCACTTTATCAAATTGCGTTTTCAAGGAGTAGTTTTATCTGGTTTTTTGAAAAAATGAGCCATCCTTTACGGCCGTGGATCTCTCAGACGCCCGGGGGAGACCGGGAACAAGGAAGCATTTTTCAGACTGCTCCTTGAGCATATGAAGATTTAAGAAATTCCCTCTCATCCCTCTTTTGACAAAATCACTGCTCGACTGAACCGGATCTGCGGAGCATTGTTGATTTGGAACCCCGCCTGCTGAGCGTAGCCAAGAATCTCTTGAAACCTCCGATTCGATACGTGAATTTTGGGTTCCGCATAAAGGAATGTGCCTCCCTTTTTTAGGACAGAATGAATCTGCTCAAAGAATAACGGGATATCCTTTACTTCGTGAACCATCCAGAAGGCCAGCGCAAAATCAACAGTACCACGTAGCATAAGGTCGTCCTCTTTCGCGCAAAGCAAACGAATGCGATCCGTCAAGCGCGCTTTCCTGGCTCGTCTCTTCAGAAACTCAAGCATCTTCTCCTGAAGGTCTACGGCAATGACCGAGCCATTCTCGCCCACCATTTTCGCCATTGCGATCGAAAAATACCCCATCCCACACCCGACGTCCGCAACATTCATTCCTTCCCGCACATGGGGACCGACGATGGTTTCGGGGTTCTGGAGAAACCTCCGGAGGGGGTTGTCGAAGGTCCAGATCAGCCACCACGGACAAATACGGTCTTCTCTGAAAAATAGGGATCCGTGCTCATTCATTTTTTAGAGGCCTCCGTGGTGAAATTACTGAACTCACGGCTGATTATTACGAGGTGCATGCACCACATCGTTTGCATCAAGGGTGGCATAGAGACGGCCAAAACGTCCTTAGCTGCGGGGAACTGTCATCTTCCACATACTTTGAGGTCGCGATAGATGCCAAGGGCGCGGTCCGAACACTGCATTCGCCTGATTAGTCAATCCACCGCACACGTGCTTCGTGTCTTCGGCGAATTTGCGGGTTGATGCCTACCACATGTGTACTCTCCTTCAGTTTTCCAAAAGTCTTTACAAACGAATCATGCTGCACCTTGCTGGCTGAGGTGCTGGAGTAGGAGCATTTCTTCACTTATTTTTATGATGCCTGTGATGCAGGTCCTTCGTCCCATTGCAAAATAAACATGTTCAATTCTCTTGCAAAGAGTGCATCCAAGAATTCGGTTAGCCGCTTCAATTCCTGGTCCATACTGTATTTTGCTGGATCTTGAGCATGAATTTCGTCATTCCACCACCCACACGGCGCAACCTTTTGCTTCGTGGACAAGCTTGCTTGAGGTACTGCCGAAGAGGAATTCCTCGGCCTTTGTTTTATGATGACTGCCGACAACCACGGTGCAGCACGTCAGATCACAGCGGGTCTCGAGGATAGCATCGGCCAAAGACATTGTTTCCCCGAGGCAGGACTTGAATCTGACTTTGTCCTCCGGAAACCCTGACTGTATGAGGACCTGCTTGTAGTTTTCGAGCTGCTTGTTCGCCTTATCGAGTTTTTGCTTGATCCAGGCGTTCAACTCATCTTCGGAGTCATAAAAATCCTCTTCAGGATCGGGAACAATGGAGATGAGCGTGACCATGAATCCCGGAAACCCCCCGAGAAAGTCGGCCACATACATCACGGCGCGACGGGAGCTTTCCGAATCGTCGACGGCGATTAAGAGATGTTTCTCTTTCATCTGGAAATCATTTTCGGATTGCATGGCTGGTCTCCTTAAAAAATACAACGTGTTTACCGCGGGTAACGCTGAGACCGCAGAGCATTGAAGCCTGCATTGGGGCTAGACTGTCAAATTGTAGCAATTTCCTACTTCCTCTTCATCCCTAGTAGTAATAATCATTTTGGCCCCAATTCCTCCCTTGCCTCTCCCAGGTCATCGAGCAATTCTTTTGTCTCCTCATAATAAATCGGCGCGCTTATCGCAAAGTGCATTAGCACCCGGTTCAGTTTTTCCGATAGATAGGGATATATCTTTTTGAGATTGTTCACTCGGTTTTGGAACACGATATTCACGTCGTCTTCGGTGATACGGTCGAGGAGGTGCGGGGCCTCACGTAGAAGTCGATATGTCGTGATATCCCCACGACCCGTGATGAAAAGCAGGACGTTCCCGAGTCCGAAGAGGTCGTAGCCGAAGCGGCTCTCGCCGTGTCGATAGTTGAAATCAAAATCTATCCATCGGTATCTGCCGGTGGCGAGATCCTTGATGATGTGGTCGCGCCGGATATCGCCATGTTTTTCGTTGTTCTCGTGCAGAAACCGGATCGCCTCGACAGTCTGAATGAATTCGTCGAGCAGCGCAGGATAATAGTTGTAGAAAAAATCCTCGTGGTCCTTCCCCATTTCGAGTGTGAGCTGGCCAAGTGTCTTACCCTTGATGTAATCTAAGATGCGGAGCTGGTTCCCGGAGGAGTCAAGAACCGTTTTACCTTGCATGAATTCCGGCCTGCCGGTCACCAATTCAAGGATCCGTGCTTCCTTTTGCGGACTGCGCACGCACTCAAATACGAGATTCCCGATCTTTGTCTGGAACCGTTCCTTGAAGACCCACTTCAATATCTTGATCTCGCCAGTCAGGAGGTTCCGGGCACGCTTGACCCAGAATTTTTGCTCATCATCAATACCAAACCTACCCTCGCGCTCATTGTTCCGTACAAAGTAGGGCTGGGCACCAAGGATGACTACATCGTCATAGTCCACGCGGAAAAAATCCGCCGTGTCCTTCACTTTCAGGCGTTTGGGCACACGCTCGTGAGGGACCCACTTGCGGATCATATGCAAGAGCTCTTTTTCAGAATAACCGCTCGCCACATCCGACATTCGATACTCCCCATTCCTTATTACATTATATATCAACCAGATTCAATTTTATGATAAGAATAGCATAAGTGAATAAGATATTATTTGGATAATCCGTAATTCACTTTCCGAAATCAGCAATCGCAACCTTTTCTCTTGACTTTTCGGGCAAATAACGCTAATTTCCCTGTAATAATTCTTCATGGCACGGACCGGTACGGCCCATGCACGGAAGGGCTTATCCACCCATGTCGTATCAGATTAAACTCGAGATTTTTGAAGGCCCGATGGACCTTCTTCTTCATCTCATCAAAAAACACGAACTCGACATCTACTCCATCCCGATCGCACTCATTACCCAGCAGTACCTCGAATATATCGACCTCATGAAGAGCCTCGACATGGAAATTGCTGGTGATTTCCTGGTCATGGCGTCAACGCTCACGCACATCAAATCCAAGATGCTGTTGCCGCCGCCGGAGAACCCCGAAAACGATGAAGATGGCGTCGATCCACGGGCGGAGCTCATCCGTCGCCTCCTTGAGTACAAAAGCTTCAAGGATGCAGCTGGATCCCTCGAACACAAGGAAACAATCTGGTCACAGATGTACACGAGACCCGCGGAAGCCACCCCCGATGTGCCTGCTGCGGATGACGAACCGCTGCTGTTCGATTTTCACCTCTTCGACCTGCTTGCGGCGCTCAAGGACGTAATGGCCCGTGTGCCCGACGCCAAGTTTGAGATTACGGCCGAGGCAGTCTCGATTACGGAAAAGATCTCCCAGATCCTCTCCCGCCTAGAGATCGTTGATAGCCTGCTCTTCTCCGATCTCTTCGAAGGGAGCACCTCCAAAGCCCAAGTCATCGGCACGTTCCTGGCACTCTTGGAGCTGATCAAAACGAGGGTCGTAAAGGCGTTCCAGATCGAACAGTTCGGCGCCATCAGAATCATGAAGTCCGTGAATGACACACAGGACAGGGACACGGCCACGGGGAGCCTGTTCGGCTAAGCTGAAGGTCTGTCTTGCGGCAGAGGATAAGAACGCATCCTTATCGCATTTTGTCTGAGCTCCTCTGTGGTTACGATTAATGTTATGAAACCTGACCTCAAAACTCTCGCATTGGAGAAAAATTTCGGCGCTATCGAAACCGCTGTGTATGAAGACAGGACGCTCATCGGCAGCCTTGTGGAACTGCTTGCAGAAAAAAACGGGGATGTCCGCTCGGGCGTTTTGAACCTGCTCTCGCGGATCGGCTTTGACTACCCGAACGATACGCGGCCCCATCTGCCGACCCTGATCGCACTCCTGGACGATCCGGACATGTTCATCAAAATCGACGCTGCAAACGCCGTGGGCAACCTGGGATTCAGCTTCAAGGATTCGGCGGCGAAAGCTGCGCCAAAATTGAAGGCTCTCCTGGACCATGAGCAGAGTCTTGTCCGCCAGGAGGCTGCCTATGCTTTGGGCAACATCGGCTTCGCTCATACGGACCTGGTCAGGGACGCGGTTCCTCGTCTGATTCAGATGCTGGAAACAGGGGACGATGATGAGCGCGAGGCAGCGGCCCATGCGCTGGGTAAAGTCGGAATCAACGCACCCGAGCTGATCCGCGGGATCCTGCCTAAACTCGTAGAAGTGCTCGAATTCTCGAAAGAAGCCACTTGCGGCGGCGTGCTCTTCGCCTTGGGCGCCATCGGCCTGCATTATCCCCGGGAAGTGGCGAGCCTGGTGCCCCGGTTGATAAAATACCTGGATAGCGGCCATCCAAACGCGGTCAAGAACGCCGTAGCTGCCCTCGGCAATATCGGCAGCTCGAACCCCGACATCGTAAAAGAGGCGATTCCCAAGATTCGGCAGATCATGGAATCGACGAACGATATCGACATTAAGATGAACGCTAAAGTTGCCCTCGGAAGGCTTGGCGATGCATCGATGCTCTAGGGTACCATATTTTCACGGGGAATGGCGAACAGCCGTTTGGATCACCGTTGTTCTCCGTGACCGCTGTGCATGGTTGTAAAATCTGATTTGACGTAAGGGGCTTATATTGGAAGATAGGCAATTGAAATCTGCTATTGAAGCACTCCTCTTCATCGCGGGAAATCCCCTGTCCGTAGACAGACTCAAAGGCATCTTTGAAGAAGTGACGAAAGACCAGATCGAAGCGACGCTCCACACAATCAAACAGGAGTGCGACGACAGGAGCGCGGGGATAACGCTGGCAGAAGTAGCCGGCGGGTATCAATTTGCAACGAGACCGGAGAACGCTGCATGGATCCGGAAGTTCAAGGCCGTAAAAGTCTCAGCTAAATTATCGAGGCCGGCTCTGGAAACACTGGCAATCGTGGCATATAAGCAGCCTATCACCCGAACAGAAGTTGAAGCGATACGCGGTGTAAACATCGGGGGCATCATTCGAAACCTCATGGAACGCCGTCTCGTGAAAATCGTTGGCAAGAAGGACGTACCGGGCAAACCCCTCCTGTACGGTACCAGCTCGGAGTTTCTCCAGTACTTCGGACTGAAGGATCTCTCGGCCTTGCCAACGCTCAAGGAGTTCCAGGAGCTTGAAGCCGGGGAAGAGGTCATGGAAGAAGTCCCTCTTGACGGAACAGATGGTTCACTAGACGGCGCAGCGGCCCCTGAGGAATCTGTGGCAGGAGAGTCCGTTGAAACAGGAGATGGTGCAGGAAGTACGGCGTCGGGAACGAAGCCGGTTGCTGTGGACGCGACCGAGGAGAATGTGGCGGGATGATCGACATCCAGGATGCCCTGCGGAAGAAAGAGATCTGGGCCATCGGCGGCGGCAAAGGCGGGATCGGTAAAAGCCTGATCACCGGCAATATCGGTATTCATCTATCGCGCCTGAAAAAAAAGATCCTCCTTGTGGATGCTGACCTTGGCGGTGCGAACCTTCATACGACCCTCGGCCTTGGCGTCCCGGAAATGACGCTCTCCGATTTCCTGAACCGGCGTGTGGAAAACATTCAGGACGTGATCATCAACACGCCCATCCCGAACCTCAGCCTCATCAGCGGTGCACAGGACTTCCTTGATGCGGCTAATCCCAATTTCGCCCAGAAGGCGAGGCTTCTCCGGCATCTCGAAACGCTCGATGCGGACTATATCCTTCTTGACCTCGGAGCGGGCACGTCGTTTAATATCCTCGATTTTTTCCTTTTCTCTGACCACGGCATTCTGGTCGTTCTGCCTGAACCAACCGCGATTGAGAATGCGTATCGCTTTATCAAGAGCGCTTTTTACCGAAGGTTCAAAAAAGTCGTGGCGAACCAGAACATCAAGGATGTGATCGATGCCGCTATGGACCAGAAGAACGCGATGGGTATCCGGACTCCTTACGACCTTATCGAGCGCGTGAAAATGATGGAACAGGAAGTCGGCGAGATCCTCGAGCTTGAAGTGCTCAAGTTCAAGCCCAAACTGGTCGTGAATCAGGTGCGGACCAAAAATGATATCCAGATCGGATTCTCGATGAAGAGTGCATGCCACAAATACTTCGGCATCAGTCTTGAGTACCTGGGTTATGTGGAATATGATGATTGCGTCTGGCAGTCGATCCGGAGCAAACGGCCTCTGGCCATTGAATATCCCTATTCCCGCCCATCACGGTGTATTGAGCGCATTGTCCATAACCTGCTCCGAAAAGAACAGCTCACAGCAAGCATGCTGTTTTAAAAAATATCTTCCGAGAAGGCACCAAGACACCATCGAGCCCGATAAGTTTCAGCGTATTACCCAAACCCGAAGTAGCCACATGAACTACTTCGTACTATTGTATTTTTGTGATGCAATCACTTTTTGCCTCTTCCGGTGTTGAGAGAGGATACCCTCATGCTCAAAAAAATTGAAAACCTGAATTACTACGAACTGCTGGAGGTTAGCCCCACGGCCACCTCGCAGGAGATCCATAAGGCATACGAACGCGTCCGGAGGATCTACGAGCCAAACTCCACCGCGCTGTATTCATTATTCAGCGCCGATGAGACGACAGCCATCCACCAGCGAATCGAAGAAGCTTATCGTACCCTCATATACGAAGACAATCGAAAACGGTACGATGAGCTATTAAGACATCAGAACGATTTTCCGGAACCAACGCCGCCTCCCCAGCCAGCGACATATAAGCAGCAGCCGGCACAACCAGCGCTCTCGCTGCCGTTGGACTATAATTCCCGGGTTAGCGCGGAACCCTCTCAGGCGCAGGTACAAGAGACACCAGCCCCGCCGGAAAAAGTCGCCCTCGTATCTCAATTCATTACCGAGTTTTCCGGTGCCGCCATCAAGGCGCTTCGAGAACAGCGCGGGCTGAGCCTCCGGGATGTTGCGGATGCCACAAAGCTGAGTGTCCGATACCTAGAAATGATCGAGCAGGAGAACTTCCTGAGACTTCCGGTCCGCGCCTATACACGGGGATTTCTGACGCTTTATGCCAATGCCCTTTCCTGTGATCCAGATCGCATGACCGGCGACTACTTGAAACGCTATGATGCTGCGCGGGCGCCAAAGTCAAAATAAGGGAGCAGATGCAGTATTCGGGATACCTCATGCGCAGGCTTAATCGATGTTTCCCTCTCTCGCGCACCTGCGTCCTCCTCACTGACTGCTGTCTGCCGTACTCCTCAGCGCTCTCTCCTTCCAGATCACATAAATCGCGGGATAAATGATCAGCTCCAGTATCGTCGATGTCACCACACCGCCGATCATAGGCGCTGCGATACGCTTCATCACGTCCGCGCCAGTGCCGCTCGAGAACATGATTGGCACGAGGCCCGCGAGAATCACTGACACTGTCATGATCTTGGGCCTGATTCTTTTCACTGCTCCTTCCATCACCGAGGCCTCGATGTCATGGAGTGCATTGATCCTTCCTTCCTGGTACCACCGGTTGTATGACAAGTCGAGATAGAGCAGCATCACAATGCCCGTTTCAGCATCGAGGCCCGCAAGGGCGATCACTCCTACCCAAACCGCAGCACTCATGTGGTAACCCAAAAGAGAGAGGAACCAGACCGTACCCACAAGCGAGAAGGGAACTGCCAGCAGCACAATCATGGTCTTGGTAAGCGATTTCGTGTTGAGATAGATAAGCACGATAATGATCAGCAGCGTGAGCGGAATCACGTAGAAGAGTTTGGCTTTGACATTCTCCATATATTCATACTGCCCGCTCCACCGAATTGTGTATCCCGGAGGAATCTTCACCTTCTCGGCAATCTTCCTGCTGGCTCTCTGCACGTAGCCGCCGTAATCGCTTCCTTCAATGCCCAATGTCACCGCGGCGGTCAGCCTCCCTCCCTCGCTCTGAACCATTCCAGGGCCGCGAGTTACCCTGACGTCTGCAAGCTGACCCAGCGGGATCTGGGCACCGCCCCCCGTCGGTACCAGCACTCGTTGAAGCTTCTCGATGTTGTTCCGGAGTTCTCGGCCGTAGCGGATGTTCACCGGGTACCGTTCCCGACCCTCGACCGTCGTCGTCAGGTTCATGCCACCGATGGCAGACTCCATCACTTCCTGCACATCCTCGACCGTGAGACCGTATCTGCTGATTTCGTCGCGGTTAATGTCGAAATCAAGAAAGTAGCCGGTGTTGGCCCGCTCTGCATAGACACTGCGCGTACCCGGGACGGTGCGAAGGGTCTGTTCCAGATCGAGTCCGATGCGCTCGATTCCGTCGAGATGGGGGCCGAATATCTTGATGCCCAAGGGCGTCCGGATGCCTGTCGCCAGCATGTCAATCCTGCCGATGATCGGCATGGTCCAGGTGTTTGCTACGCCGGGCATGGCGAGGTCGGTATCTATGTCATCGCGAAGATCTTCCCATTTCCTGTACTGTGGCCGCCATTGGCTCATGGGCTTTAAGGTTATATTGGTCTCGACCATCTCAAGCGGTGCCGGATCGGTCGGCGTCTCGGCCCTGCCTGCCTTGCCGAAGACGCGCTCCACCTCGGGGAACTCTTTGATGATGCGGTCCTCCGCTTGGAGCACCTCGCTCATGGTCGTGATAGAGGCACCAGGCACAGATGATGGCATGAACAGGAGCGTGCCCTCGTAAAGCGGCGGCATGAACTCCGAACCCAGCTTGGTAAAGGAAAATACCGTGACGAGCATAATGATGATCGCGGCGACAATGACGAACTTCCGGTACTGGAGTGCAAAGACCGCAACGGGGTGGTAAATTTTTGTGAGAATATGGCTGATAGGATTGTTGTCCTCAGGCCTGATCTTTCCCCTGATGAAAAGGGTCATCAGGACCGGTGTCAGCGTGATCGCGAGAAAGCTCGCAAAGAGCATGGCAAACGTCTTGGTGTACGCCAAGGGCTTGAACAGTCTGCCTGCCTGTTCCTCGAGGGTGAAGATCGGCAGAAAACCAACCGTGATCACCAGGAGCGAAAAAAAGAGAGAGGGTCCAACCTCTTTTGCAGCGTTGATGATCACATCGACGCGCGAGCCATGGACCATCCCGCCCTTCTCCCACTCTTCAAGCTTTTTATGCGCGTTCTCGACCATGATGATAGAAGCGTCTACCATGGCGCCAATTGCTATGGCGATGCCGCCCAGGCTCATGATGTTCGAGCTGATCTTGAGATAATACATGCAGATGAAGGAGATCAGGATCGAGACGGGCAAGGTCAGAATAACAACAAGAGCGCTAGGAAGATGGAAGAGAAAGACGATACAAACCGCGCTTACGACAATGCCGAGTTTGATCACTTCTTCACGGAGCGTGTCTACAGAGCGGTGAATAAGCTCGGATCGGTCATAGGTAGTTACAATCTTGACCCCTTCGGGAAGGGACGGCTGCAACTCTTTAATTCTTGCTTTTACCCGCTCGATCACGCTGAGGACGTTCTCCCCGAAGCGGACTACAACAATGCCGCCTACGGTCTCGCCTTTTCCGTCCAGGTCAGAAGCGCCTCGCCGGATCTCCGGACCGAGCTGGACCTCGCTCACGTCGCGGAGCAGTATGGGTGTTCCTTTCTCGTTCGTGCCCACGGCAATCTTCTCGATGTCCGACTTGTCATGGAGGTAGCCGCGGCCGCGGACCATGTACTCCCTACCAGACCATTCCACGACCCTGCCTTCCACATCTCGGTTACTGCGTCTAACGGCGTCCATGACTTTAGAGAGGGGAAGCCTGTACGCCGCGAGCCGGTTCGGGTCCACGGCGATCTGGTACTGTTTCACGAATCCCCCCACGCTCGCCACCTCGGAAACGCCGGGCACTGACTCAATTGCGTACTTAAGAGTCCAATCCTGAAGCGATCGGAGCTGGGAAAGATCGTATTTCCCGCTTTCATCCTCCAAGGCATATTGGAATCCCCATCCCACGCCGGTAGCGTCAGGCCCGAGCTGGGGGGTGACACCCGGAGGCAGTTTGCCCTGGACACCCTGAAGATATTCAAGCACCCGGCTCCTAGCCCAGTATATGTCAGTGCCGTCTTCAAAGATGGCATAGACAAAGGACGTGCCGAGAAAGGATTTACCGCGCACCGCACGAACTTTTGGCGCCGCAAGCAGCGTCGAAACGATGGGATAGGTGATCTGGTCCTCGACCAAGTCCGGGCTCCTGCCCGTCCAATTGGTGTACACGATCACTTGGGCGTCCGAAAGGTCCGGGACGGCATCGAGCGGTGTATGATACACTGCCCAAATCCCCCACAGGGTAAGGAAACCTACGATCAGAAAAACGATGAATTTATTGTGCGCTGAAATTTCTATGATTTTGGATAACATAAGTTGTCTTAGTATCTCTTTCCACTGGCCGATCGCATATTGAACGTTATTTCTAAATCTCTTATTGTAGTCTCAATCCATCTGGCAATTTTCGATCAGAAATTCTATTGTCCCGACCTTAACTGGCTCTCCGAATCGATGAGGAAGTTACCGGAAGTGACGACGCGCTCCCCTCTTTTGATGCCCGTCAGGACTTCGACATAATCCTCGCCGCGTTGTCCAACGGTCACGTTGCGCATCTCATATAATCCGGGTTTTTTTTCGACATACACGATCTGGCGCGTTCCCGAATCAATAACTGCTTCTCGCGGAATCACCAGCTTTGAGCCCGAGGAGACCGTGATCTCAACATTCGCAAACATCTCGGGTTTCAACATGAGACTGGGATTTTTCATTGACAGCCGCACCTTGACCGTCCGGCTCACCGGGTCCAAGGATGGATAGATATAACTTACGGTTGCACGATAGCTCTGGCCGGCATAGTACGGCAGGGTAACCAGCGCGGTTTGACCTACTTTGATCAGCGGCACTTCATACTCGTAGATGTCAGCCATGATCCAGATTGACGAAAGGTCGGCTATTTTATAAAGGTTCATGCCTGGAGTAATATAACCTCCTTCGAGAACCATCTTTTCGAGTACAATACCGCTGAGCGGCGCATCGATGATCATCTCGGTCTGGGGCTTACCGATCTGTCCAAGTTCGGCAATCTGCGCTTCCGAGATGTCCCACAGCAGTAGCCGCCGTTTGGCAGACTCAAGGAGGTCGTTGCGGGAAGCTTCCACCTCCTGCATGTCGCCCGCCTCATGCTGGCCATGACTCGCGGATCGAAGCGCGATAAGGTATTCTTCCTGTGCTGTAACGAGGTCGGGGCTGTAAAGCGACAGCAGAGGTTGGCCCTTCGTGACCTCCTTGCCGGTGTAGTCGACATAGAGCTTCTTCACCCAGCCGGCGACCTTGGTATTCACGAAAGCGAGACGGGTCTCGTCAGGCTCGATCTTGCCCACTGTGCGTATCTGTTTGTCCACCGATCGTAAGGCCGCAACAGCCGTGCGCACCCCGATGAGCTGGACCTTGTCCGGGCTGATCGTAATGACGGGAGGGTTGGCCTGCTTCACACGTTCGGCACTCTGCTCCTGGGCCGATACTGTTAGGCCTATCAGAACCAATACGCATGCTGCACCAAATACAGCGAGAAAGGAGGATCCTTTTCCCGGTCGGCAGTACGCATGGCCCCTTTGTCGTTTGCGAAACATTCCGCAAAATTTAATTTTCATGCTCTTCTCCCGTTATCTCGCCGAGCATGGACATGGTCTTATTCAGGTTCACCAGCTCTTCCTGCTCCATGAGCTGGTACTTTAAGAACATGTTCTCGCTTTCGAGCAGCGTCATAAAATCGGTCTTCCCCACTTGATAATTCGATGTAGCAGACTGAAGCGACAGCTTCGCCTGTGGAATGATCCCCGCTTCATAGAGTTGGATGTGATGCTCGGCCGTCTTCACCTTGGAATAGAGGTCACGAACCTGGGCCAACGTCGCAAGCCTCTCGGCATCATACTCATAGCGCGCGGCGCTGAGGTCAGCGGTCGCAGCATTCACTCCCGTTGCAGTATTCCAAAAGTAGAGCGGAATTTTGAACATCACACTTGCCTGCCATACGTCTGTTTTTTCGCCACGGGTAAACCAGCCGCCGGAGACCACCATGTCGGGTAGGTATTCCCTGCGGCTTAGCGAAAGCTCTTCTCTGCTTTGCGCCACCATTCGTTGTTTCCCTTGTAGCATCGGGGAATGCTCCAACGCCATGGCAGCCAGTTCGTCGACGGAAACAGCGGGCGTCTTCCTTGGAAGTTCATCAGGCCTGCCTAGAGGAGCCAACGGATTGCGTCCCACGAGGCTGTTGATGACCGACGCTTGTGCTTCTTTTTGCTGTTCCTCTTCTGCAAGCCTGTCCAGGATCATGGAGACCTCGAGCTGAGCGCGAATAACATCCTGCTGCATTCCTTGGCCTGTCTCATAGCGTGTTTCGGCAATTCGCTGAAAGTTTTTCAAGATCTCCTTAGTCTGGTCCAGAATCTCGGCGGATTTAAAGGCAAGAAAATATTCATAGTAGGCTGACCTTAAGTTGTTCAATACTTTGAGCTTCGTTTCGCGTGCACCTTGTTCCGTCCGCTCCTCTTCTTTACCCGCAATACGTCCTTTTGTCTCCAACTTGCCGGGAAATGGGATCTCTTGCGTAAAGACCACGCCCTGCATGCTCATATCTTGCACGCCTACGGTCCACGGTCCGGGAGATCCGACGTTCTGCACCATGTAGCCGATCATGGGGTCCGGCAGTGCCGACGCCAGAGACTTCTTTTGTTCGGCGGACTCAACCCTCTTTTCCGCCATGTGTATTTCTGGGTTATTGTTGAGCGCTTCCTGCACGAGGTCTTTTAGCGTGATGAGGGAATCATCGGCGCATGAAACCGAAGGCTCGAAGAGAACCACGAAGATCAGGACGACCAACTGAATCCACATTGCGAACCTCCTCACCTTCATGACTGCAATGTTCAGACCATCACACAAGGAGTAATTTATTCTTGTAAATCAGATTGTTATGATCAGGAAGACTAACTATGATAGCTTTTTGTGAATCGCTTGCTGTAGTAGATGTAGTATTTGATACAGAACGCCGATATACTATACGGCGCCCAGTAAATCCAAAGCATTCATGCTCGTGTGGCGTGGATGTGCATAAGGCGGTAGAGAGGGCAAAAAAGGGGGGGGATGGGATTTACGGCTATGCTGTGCGCTACCTCTCAATTTTGGCAAGCCGGTCCTTGGCAATTTCGGCTTCAGTGGAAGATGGATGCTCCTTGATGACTTTGTGCAAATACTCCTTTGCTTTGATGTAATTTTTCTCGTTAATGTACGAGAGTCCGATCTTGAGCTTAGCACCTGCTACTTTTTCGCTCTTAGGATAGTTTTTGATGACCTTGAGAAAAGCGTCAATCGCTTTGCTATACTCTTTCTTCGAATACAGGCATTCACCGATCCAGTATTGCGCATTATCAATCATGCTGGTATTGGGAAACTGTACGATATAATTCTGAAAGCCGGCGAGAGCAAGGTCGAAATTCCCCTTGTCATAATCGCTTTTCGCCTGTCGATAGGCTTCGGAAGGCTCAGTCATCTTTTCAGAGGAGGCCTTCTCCCCGCCCATCGCCGTTGGTGTCTGTCCGGTCGAGACGGTCGATGTCCCCGTACTCTGCATCTTTACTTTTGTCTCAAGCTCATCAATCCGTGCTGAAAGTTCTGCGATTTTGACTGACCGATCGTCCAGTTTCTGGGCAAATTCCGCGATGCGAAAATTGTTCTCCTCAAGCTTGCCCTGAAGTAATTGCAAATCCGTCGTGAGCTCATCAGTTTTGGCGCCGTAATCTGCCATGACCTTCTGCACATCCGTGGAACCCTTGACATTTGCATCGAGCACATCGAGACGCTTCATGATGTCGTGGTCAATCTGTTTCTGGAGGTCCTGAACAAGTGTCTTGTTGGTTTTCACATCCTGGCGCAAATCGTTCATCTCGGATTGCGTTCTGACGAGTTCGGCCTGAGGGGCACAGGCGACCAACAGCATGAGAATACCTAAAGTAGCGATGAAGGGTTTGGTTGTCATAAGGCTCGTACGAATTCCTTCTACAGCGGCGATAAACGGGAAATGGCATCGGGGAGAAGCTGAGGAGGAAAAGAGAATGCGGGGATATTCTCCCGCATCTCCGGTTCTCCCCCTGTTTCATGAAGCTCGATTGCTTACTCCGTCGCAGCCACGAAATCGTCTCTGCGGTTTTTCTGCCAGCACTCTTCGGTATGCTCCGAACAGATGGGCTTTTCCTTGCCGTAGCTGATAAGCGTGATTCGTTTTGCCGATATCCCCAGATCGGTAAGATACTTCTTTGCACTCGTTGCACGCCGCTGACCAAGGGCCTGGTTGTATTCCTTGGTGCCGCGTTCGTCGCAATTCCCTTCTATCCGGATCTTTACATTGGGGTTTGCTTTAAGCCATTCGGCATTGGCCTGCATGGTGGACCGTGCATCGTTTCTGATAAAAGACTTGTCGAAATCGAAATAGATCGGCTGCAGGCCGGCCGATACGGCTGCTGCACGTTCTTTGGGTTCTTCCGGCTTGGCTTCTTCCTTCAGTGGCTCGGCTTTTTGTTCAACCGCAGGCGCCTCCTGGGCAGGCGCGACGGACGGTGCGGCTTGCTTCTGTTGTTCAGGCGCAGTAGTTACTTCAGCCTTCTTGGGACAGCCCCAGAGAACAAGAATACTCGCCAACATGATAACTGGGACGTACATGCGTTGTCTGCTCATAATAAATCCTCCTCTATTCTGATATTTCAAAATAAATATGACACCATAAGCAAATCCAAAAGAACTCAGGGATACCTTCTGAAGATAGCATACAACCTAACCCTTGTCAACGGCAAAGGATTTTTGTGTCAACGAATTTTTGTCAACCGGGGCATCCTCTTGCAAAGTGCACGTCATCACTGACAATTATTGCTCTAGGACCTGCCGCATTATCATCTCCTTAGGTGTACTCTTGTAAGCGGCACGAAAACGATAACGTTCAAGCCGTCATGCCTAATGGCACCATGATTAGGCCGCTCATATGCTCGCTCCATGCGATCACTTTTTTGCGTGCGAATCAAAATTCATTCGCCTTTATATGGACCCCTCGCCGTGCATGCATTGGGATTGCCAGGATCCATGGTCCTTTTTTCTCCTCATGGCCCAAATGGATTTCCCCCTATCCCAGTTATTGCGGGTCACCAGCCATTCTCATGGACCCGTGACCCGTCGAAGCGGTCCTGTGCGGACTTGACCTCCGCCGGGAACCCGAGCGGGATGAGAGAAAATGGCACGATGTGTTCAGGCAGATGCAACAACCGCCGAAGATTTATGACGCGGTCCTCCGTCGGATATACACCGCACCAGACTGAGCCGAGCCCTTTTGCATGAGCGGCGAGTAACATATTCTGCGTCGCCGCAGCGCAGTCAAGCACCCAGTATCCTTTGAATTTTTCTAGCGTCGGATCGCCGCAGACGAGGATGGCTGCGTGAGCCTGTTTCAGCATTCCAGCATAAGGATGAAACTTCGGGATCTCATCAAGGATCGCTTGGTCCGTCACGACGATGAAATGCCACGGCCGTTCGCCGCCCGCCGATGGGGCGCTCATGGCCGCTCTCAGAATATCCTCGATTACTACACGGGACACGGGCTTCGGCGTGTAGAGCCGGATACTCCTGCGAGAAAAGATCGCCTCCAGTGTTTCCATCCTTTCCTCCTTGCCGCGGCTTTTTTTAATGCTCTTTCCTCTGATAGGCACGGACCAATTCCTCGACGCCCTGTTCCAGGGTATATGCAGGTTCCCAGTTGAGCAGGTGTCTGGCCTTATCGTTGAGAAATAGAAGGTCAGAAGTCACGTACTGCACATAGATATTCATGCTAAATTTCATATGAAAAAGATCTCCAAAAAAGTCTATGGTTTTCGACGGCACACTAAGCGCGATGGTGGGAACGGGCAGAAGCCTGAATTTTTTCCCGAGTGAAACGGCAATGGTATTGAAAAAATCATACCAGCTGTGAGTTAAGCCATCGGTAATATTGAACGTCTGACCCGTGGCCTCCCTCCTCACGCCCGCGAGATAAATGGCTTGGGAAAGGTCTTTCACGTGAATGAGTGGCGCGACATTGTTTCCTTTCCCGATAAAGGGAAAGCCAAGCGGTCCGAATCGACCCACGGCAGCAACTAAACTTCCGAGGTACCGTGAGCCGGGGCCGAAAACCACGCCAGGCCTGATGATGACGTACTCT
>DASPQB010000281.1:0-10908 GCA_035625205.1 Nitrospirota bacterium
GAATCTGATGACTGCCGTGAGCTTTGCTGACGCTGATGAGCATGAGAAGGCAAGAAAAATAATTACTGGCGGTACGAAGGCTGACGGGCTGCGTTATGAGAAAATAATCATGGGACTCAGGGAAAAATGCCGTAAGGAAGGGATTGCCGTGAGCGTTCAGGACACCGACCTCGATGCAATCGATGGTATCAGGGCGTTCCTGAAGAACCACGTCGGTATTGATAAGGTTGTGCTCAGCCCTGCTGTAACCGGAAGCGATACTGTCTCGGCCAAGGACCTGAACCGGCTTGTACGGACAGCGTCGCGGCCTATCGTGACCATGACAAGACAGGCCGCGGCATAGCATGATAATGCAGGACATCAATTTTTTGCATGCTTGAGGCGGCTCGCCCAGCGCGGATGATAGATTAGTAACACACCGTATTTTAAACCGATAAAGAAAAAGAAAAGGAGTCGTGATAATGTACCTGTATTTACCCGTAGCATTGACTAGTATCAACATCCTCATACCTGTAGGGCTCGGACTGGCCGTCGGGCTCCTCTCCGGCCTCTTCGGCGTAGGCGGCGGATTCCTGATGACGCCACTTCTTATCATGTGCGGCATTCCATCAACGGTTGCTGCAGCTACGGATTCGAACCAGATTGTGGCGGCATCAACGTCCGGGACCTACGCACATTGGAAGGTCGGCAACGTCGATTTTAAGATGGGACTTTACCTGCTGGCTGGCGGATTTATCGGAGGAATGGTCGGCGTCCAGGCGATTAAACTGCTGCATGCCATGGGCAACGCGGACTTCGTGATCAAGATGACCTATGTATTGATGCTCGGCATCGTAGGTGTGTATATGTTCATTGAAAGCCTCCAGAGCATGAAAAAGAAAAAGAGTGAACACGTTGAAGAAGTGAAGGAGGAGAAAGAATCTGCCGTAGGGAGGTTCCTCAAGTCTCTCCCGCTCCAGACGCGGTTTGAAAAGTCAGGAATTACCCACTCGGTCTTTGTGCCTATCGTCCTCGGAGGGTTCGTGGGCGTGCTTGCCGCGATCATGGGCGTCGGAGGTGGGTTCCTGATGGTGCCGATCATGGTGTACATGCTCCGCATGCCCATGCACGTCGTTGTCGGGACAAGCCTGTTCCAGATACTGTTCACTTGCATCGAGGTTACCTTTCTGCAGGCATATACGAACCACACCGTGGACTTCGTCCTCGCTGTCCTGTTGCTCCTCGGTTCAACCATCGGCGCACAGGTTGGCGCGGTGTTCGGCCGGAAACTCAAGGCGGACCAGCTCAAGATTCTACTCGCGGGCATCGTCCTGGCCGTGACGGTAAAGATTGTATTTGAACTGACATTGACGCCTTCATTACTTATTTCGCAAGCAGGAGGACATTAATGGCCACGAACAGAGTACAAAATTCAAAGATCCCAGTCGTGGTGTTGACTGCGGTACTCTTGCTGGTTTTATCATTCCCGCTTGCCACTCCGACTTCGGCCATGCTGAATGCCAGTGCGAACCATGACCACATTACCATCGGCTTCTTTTATCACGGCAGTACCATCAGCATCCGGGGTGAGTCAGACCCCGGCGAAGACCTCATTATCAAGATTACCGCCCCCGAGGAGCATCAGGTATTAAAGCAGAAGGGGAAGATCGGCGGCATGCTCTGGATGAATGTGGGGACTTTGAAGTTCGAGCATGTGCCGAACTTTTATGCAATCCATAGCACCAAGAAACTTGAAGACATATTGAGCAAAGAAGAAATGGAAAAGTATACCATCGGATATTCTGCGCTCGAGAAGCATGTTGAGGTGACTCCTATCGCGAATGAGCAAGAGAAGTCAAAGTGGTTTGGTGAGTTCGTAAAATTTAAGGAAGATTCACATGTCTATGTTCTATCATCCGATAAGATTGAGACCAAGATGAGTGCGGCAGGAAGGCAGGAGTATTCCATTCAAACAGACTGGCCATACCAGGCAGCCCCAGGCGATTACGTGGCCACGGTCTATGCGGTGAAGAACGGAAAAGTCGTTGAGCAGACGGAAACAAAGGTGAACGTTGAGCAGGTCGGTATGGTCAAGGCGTTAGCGACCATGGCGCATAACAATGCGGCGTTCTACGGCATTCTCTCTATCGGGATTGCCCTGGGAGCCGGTTTCGGTGTCGGTCTGGTATTCAGAGGCGGAGGATCTCATTAATCATGTATACATCAATTGTCGTCGGATATGATGAATCGGTACCTAGTAAGGCAGCGTTGAAAGAAGTCTCCCTTCGCATCAAACGAAGCAGTGGCATGATCTACCTCGTGAATGCCGTTTACTTCGATCAGGAGGAGTTTGTGATTCTCCCCTCGCAGAAAGAGAAGCGGTTTGAAATCGGTACGCACGTCTGCCTCGAGGCAAAGAAGAATCTTCACGACGAGTTTGGGCTGGACGGAAATGTGGATTCGATCATTTGCGAGGGTGAGCCGCCTGAAGTGATCATAGGCATAGCCCGAAGCAAGAAGGCCGACCTTATCGCTCTTGGTACGTATGGAAGGAAAGGGCTTAAGCGGCTGCTCATGGGCAGTGTGACGTCCCAGGTTGTTCTTAATGCCCCCTGTGACGTGCTCGTTGTGAAAAAACCCTGTGCAGATTGTGCAGGAGCGTACCATTCTCTCCTGGTGCCCTTCGACGGGTCGGAGTCAAGTAAAAAAGCGCTGGGTCGGGCCTGTGAGCTGTCGAAGACTGACCGCTCCGAGCTCTCGGTCCTCTATGTGATCCCCCGGTACGAGGAAATGATGGATTTCTTCAAGACCGAATCCGTCAAAAAAAGTCTCTACCAGGAAGCGGAAAAGATCATCGAGGTTGCGAAGAAGATGGCTGCCGGCCAGGGAGTCGAGATCAAGGCCGTAGTGCAGGAAGGCCATGCCGCAGACAAGGTCGTGGAGATCGCCGATAAAATGAAACATGACCTGATCATTGTCGGGACCCATGGCTGGCGCGGCGTCAACAAGGCGATTATGGGGAGCACAGCTGAGCGGATCATCGCCCATGCTTCCTGCCCCGTACTGATCGCGAAGTAGCTAAAATCCGGTTCGGATGAAGGAGTGAACGATATGAAGGGCTACAGAAAAGTTCTTATTGCGATGAACGGGTCCAAGGAAGTCCTGAGGCAGGGGATCAAACTCGCCCAGGAGGAAAAGACGTGGGTCACAGTTGTGAAGGTCGTCCAGCCCTATGAGGGTGACCTGAATCTTACAGGCATCAAGAACCTGAACGACGTGCTTGACGATGGCGGATCCAGGGCCATCTCCGACATCAACAGGATCGCCGCGTCCGAAGGAGTTCTCGTAAAGACACGGCTTGAATCAGGAGACGTGCCTGATCGGATCGTAGAAGTTGCAGCTGAGGAGAAATGTGATCTCATCATTATGGGGTCGAAAAAAAAGAAGGGTATTTTGAGCCAGATCTTCGGGGACCATGTGGTTGAAAAGGTCATTGATCGCGCGCCCTGTCCGGTATTTGTCGTCGGAGTTTAATTTGCTGTTTATATCCATCGGGGAAAGGGGTATTATAGTAAATGTTTGAGGGTCTATTGCAGCCGATGCATCTCATTCTTATTCTCCTGATCGTTCTGGTTATCTTTGGCCCGGGGAAACTTCCGGAACTCGGTGCAGGGCTCGGGAAGAGCATCAGGGAATTTAAAAAAGCCATGAAGGAAGGCCAGGAAACAGTAGCGATAGCAAAGAAGGAAGAAAAAAAGACTTGATCCGCGGAGCGTGAACGATTGAGAAATTGCGGATACAGGAAGTCGGTACCTCAGGGTAATTGAATAATTTACGAGTAGACTCGTTATCTCTGCACAGCAACAATTACTGATTGAGTTTGGCACCCTTCGCCATGCGTCTCTTCTACGCAGGTACAGGAAAAGCCTTCAACATGTCATGTAGCGCTGGCTACCCTCTTCTGAGAAGCATTTCTTTCCCGTTTCATCCGACACCCAGGATATTACTGGATATTACTATGGTAAGGAAAAAATTCAAAAGACTCCTCACGCGAGGGATACTGACTCAGGAAGAACTTGATAGCCTCGCGCGGCAAGCAGAAGCGGTCAACGCACCTCTTGAGGAACTCCTGATGCAGCGGGGAGTGCCAAAGCACGAGATATTGTTCTGTCTCTCCGAACACTACGAACTTCCCTTCGTGGAATACGATGAAAGCGTTATCTGCTCGTATTTCATCACAATACGGCTGGACATGGAGAAATTGAAAAAGTCCCTCTGGTTTCCCCGATCGATCATGCAGGATCGGGCCGAAGTCATTGCATACCGCCCCGACGACCCGGGGGTGATCCAAGACATAAGAAAGACACTTGGGGTAGAACAGATAGAGTTTATCGTCGCTCTCCCCGCCGATATCATCCGCATCATCGAGCACAATTTCGACGTCAACCCGTCATTCGCATTCTCAGGGGGGAGAACACCTCTTGCGCGGGTAAGGACTTATCTCGCCTACCGGCGATCGACGTATGCACATTACCGGACGTTATTCGCCAAGGGAAGGACCGGTCTTGCATTTATCAGGACAGGGGTATCCTTCATTGTCATTGCACTGCTGTTTCTCAGGGTCCTAGGAGGAGGGCTTTTCACCATCGTCGAGGCGCCGCTTTTACTTGCCGGCATTGTCATGCTCTATGACGGGCTGAAATGGTATTTCCCCGCGCGAAGCATAGCAAAGAAACCGATCCAAGCCTCCTGCACAAATCCTACCTGGGGCACGTGCGTCCTGGAAGAGTCCAAGACCCCTGAGGGAGAACCCTCATTCAATCGCAGCGGTATTGTGAGCGGTGCGGCTGAGCTCAGGGCCGGCTGGGAAAATCTTTCACCGGTCATGAGACGAAGGTTTCTCGCTTCCGACAGGACCGACATGGCGGAGGAACGGACGGCACTGGCGGGACATAGAACCAAACTCGCGCGGTCCCGGACCGGACTCGCCTTTACGCGCACGGGTATCGCCTTCGCGGGACTCGGCATCGGATTACTCCGGCAGTTTCACGCGAGCAGATGGACAATACTCGACGTGTCGCTCATCGTGGCAGGTCTCTTGATGTCGGCAGAAGGATTTTATTGGTATCTCGGTGGAAGACGGTCTGGAATCGAAAGCTTTAAATCGGCGATGGAAACGGTCAATAAGGAAAGCATATGGGACAAGGTTTTCCCGCTTCGGCATAACCGCACCGGGCCAAAAAAAGACAACGCAAGTCCGCCGGTTCTGGCTTCTCATGTGCCGGGAATATGGGCTACGACAGGTCTCGCTCTCGAGCGAACGGTTCTTGCAGACCGGCGATGCGTAATGGCCAGGCTTCGCTCAGTCATGGCGGTGACTCGAACGGGTCTGGCATTTGTCCGGACGGGGATGAGCATTTCTTCCGTTGGTGCTGGTCTCATGGTTTACTTCGGTGCGGCATCGGGGGGTTGGACGCTCTTTAATATTGTATTGATCCTCTTAGGTCTCGCGTTGATCATCGATGGATATTATTGGATTATTCCGACCGAACGAATCCGGGCACAGTACCCCTACTGCTACGGGGACATGGAAATAACGTTACCGGATTACGGCATACCGGCGAATACTTGGCGTACGGTTTTTTTTAGTCATTATGAACAATGAGCTCGTGAACATGAGTAATGATCTGGCGGATGCCAATGTGCAGAGAAGTTCAGAATTTTCCTTCCTCGTTGAGGGGGGTATCCTGAGTCAACGCAGATTTGAGGAAGCGACGCTCGTCGCGAAGGCACGCGGGATCGATCTCGAGAAGCTTCTTCTTACGGAATACGACGTACCGAAGCACAAGCTGCTCGAGGCGCTTGCTGCGTACTATAAATGCTCCTCCATTGAATACGACGAACGCCTCCCCATACCACCCGCGCTCCTGGTCGGCCTCAGCAGCGATGCGCTTTCGACAAACCAGTGGATGCCCGTGATAGAAGACCGGAATGGAACCGTGGTCATCGCTGCCAGGAACCCAGAAAGTCCCGCTATGCGGGAAGATGTAAAAAAATACATAAAGGCCGATCGGTTCGAGTTCCGGGTCACGCTCGATTCCGATATACAATGGTTTATCCAGGACTATCTTCATGCCAAGCCTGGACTTTTGATCGGCACGGAACGGACGGGTCTCGCCTACTGGCGCAATACCATGGCCCATTGGAGGACGCGTCTCGCCTGCTACCGCACCGACCTCGCGAGCGCCAGGACTGGTCTTGCCTTCCTTCGATGGGGATTGGGCACGATTGCGCTCTCTAATACCTTGCTCCAGACGAAAAACGCCAGCAGTTCCCCGTATCTGTATTTTTCGATCCTGGTTATCGGGGTTGTGATCGCTTTCTACGGCCTTCCGAAGTATCTCAACGTGCGGAAATCCCGCATGACCCCTCCGGGCCACCAGACGCTGGTGGAGGTGACTGCTGCTACCATTCAGTTTCTCGAAAACTATCATTTCCTTGAAAATACAGGCATCAAGCGTCAAACACAGGGCACGATGCTGAGCCGGATGGGAGATTTTCTTGCAGACCACAGCACTTATCTTTACCCGTCCCCGTCGAGCAAAGTACGCACCATGTATGCGCGTGAACGGAATGTCCTGGCTGCCCAGAGGACGATAGCCGCGTGTTACCGTACCATTTATGCACGGGCAAGGACCGGTCTGGCCTTCATCCGGACCGGCGTTTCCTTTCTGAGCATTGGCATCGGCATCATAAGCTATTTCGGGTTTGGCCTGCTGACCTCTTTTAATCTCTGGCTCATCGCCGCAGGACTTCTCATGGCGATAGACGGGGCTCTCTGGTATTGGCCCATCAGAAAGGAACAGGCTGAAGTACCGCGGGGGATTGCCTATCCGGAGTGATGGATAAGACGTAGCAATGAGCAAACGGTACTGCAGAACTGCGCAAAAAGAGCTCGATGGACAGGAAGACCTAACGGCTCCTCGACCTGATCTTCGGCAAGCGACATCCTTTCTCTCGGAGTTTTTAATCATATTCTTATGAGATGCTCAACGGTACAGATTTCTGCCTCCGATATCGGTCAACTTGAAGAGTGCAGCACTGCGGTTACCGTTCCGAGAGAGGATATTCGGCGAACAAGTTGTCCTATGACTCAAAATCACGACATCCTTTCTGCAGTTTCTCCTTGGTTTTGGTCCGGTCGCAACCGGGCTAGTTCTGCTGATTGCAGCGTTCCCCATAGTGGAAGGCGGGGCCTTTTTATTCCACGTAGCCACCCATGCTTTCAGCATTCCCATAGACCCCCTAGGCCCTTGGCTTATGGTCGGCGCAGTCCTTTGGCTCTTGGTCGGGGTATTTCGGGGAAGGTATAATCTGTTAATCAGCACCAAACAAGGCATCTGCAAGAGATTTTTTGGAGAGTCGACAGAAATTAGAGATATTCTGCGTTTCGTCGGGAGAGCGAATCAGGATGAGGATATGATATTGACTTATCCATTACGGCAACCATGCACATAAACGGTGCCCCTGCCGACCATCAATCAAAAGGTATGAACGAGACATGATAATGTGAACTGTCCGGGGTTGCCGGGCTCCCCATTCATCAGAGCCCTTCTCCTGTCATGAGGTTCTTTTTGCGTTCAGCAGAGACAAAATTCAGAGAAATACAGGACGCACGATGGAATCATTCCGGAAACGGTGTGAATGCCCTACTAGTACCGGTACAAAAAAGCCTTGTAATAGAGTATAATTCATGATGTATGAAGATCGAGACTAAGCTCATCATTTCGAACACAATTAATGCAGCATTCATCATCCTGATCGGATTTTTCGCCTTTCAGAACATGAACCTCGTGCTCACGAAGCTGCGGTTTGTTGAGATCGCCGATGACCTGAACGCATCGTTTCTCGAAATGAGACTTTCTGAAAAGAACTTCTTTCTCTATCATGACCCAAACGCACTGGCCGTGATTCGAGAGAAGATCAGCTCCACGGCGGCGACCCTCGTGGCTGCGAAGAAGGACATCATTCCCGCGATCGGCGAGACCGATCTCAAGAAGCTGGAATCCAACTTGAGTGATTATTCGGATGTCATCGTAGCTGCAGGCCGCTCCGGTCGTCCCGCAAGCCCGGACCTGGAAGCGAAGATACGAGCGTCGGGACGGAAACTCCAGGAATATTCCGAATCGATTACCAACCTGGAGCGGAGGCGCGTGAATGACATCATCCAGAGCTCTAAGAAGATTCTGATCTTCTCCTTCTGGGCGATCCTTGCTACGGCGCTCCTGATCAGCCACTATATATCGCAGAAGATCGTAAGATCGCTCCGGGCCATCGAAAAGATGACCCGGTTGATATCGGAAGGTCACTTTCACATGATTGAGGGGTTCCAGACCAAGGATGAACTGGGGGTGGTCATCACGGCTATCAATTCCATGTCCGAGGAACTTGCGCACCGAGAGGAAGAGATCATCCAGTCAAAGAAACTTGCATCCCTTGGAATCCTGACCGCCGGTGTGGCTCACGAGATTACGAACCCCCTGAACAACATCTCCATGCTCGCCCAGACCTATGACGAGCTGTACGAGAAGCTGAGCGAAAAGGACCGGGTTGGGTTCATGCGCAAGGTGGAGGAGGAAACGGAGCGGATCCGGAAGATTGTAAAAAATCTGCTGGACTTTTCCAAGCCCAAGGACTCCAATCCGAACGAAGCGGACATCAACGCCGTCGTCCATAAGACGCTCACCTTGGTCCAGAACATGGTCGACGTGTCGAACGTGGAAACGAAGCTCACACTCGACGAGCGGCTGCCCTCCGTATTCGTCGATGAACATCAGATTCAGCAGGTGCTCGTGAATCTGATTACCAATGCTGTTCAAGCTATGTCCACGGGCGGAAAGCTATTCATTGCCACGAGGGCCGGAAAAAGGGGAGATTCGGTGGAGATCACTGTCATGGACACGGGAAAAGGCATTGCGCCCGAATTTCTTCCCCACATTTTTGACCCTTTTTTCAGCACCAAGGGCGAGGGAGGCACAGGCCTGGGTTTATCAGTCAGCTACGGCATCATCAAAAATCATCAAGGCGAGATTAGAGTAGAAAGCAAGGTAGGCGTCGGCACGACGTTCACCGTGGAACTGCCCATCTATCACCGCGAGGAGAAGAACGATGGATAAATACAGCATCATGGTCATTGACGACGAGAAGATCGTGGGCGACATGGCTAAGATGTCGCTTGAACAGGAAGGATACGATGTGGAAGCCTTTCTGAACGCCGAGCCGGCGCTAGCCCGGCTCAAGGAAAAGAAGTTCCAGGTCGTCGTTACGGATTACAAGATGAAGGGTATCGACGGTATGGAGGTGCTCAGGACCGTCAAGAAAGAATACCCCGGCACGGTGGTGATCATGATCACCGCCTTTGCCAACCTGGATGCCGCCATTGAGGCGCTGCGGGGTGACGTTCATGACTTCTTCCCCAAACCGGTCAAGATCAAGGAGTTGAAGGAGTCGATTCGGCGGGCACTGAGCGGGTCGTAATTACGAACGAGGCGGAAAAACGTTTTTCGCAAAGAAGCAGAGCGGCAACGTTTTATGCGACACAACGTGCGGCTGCCGCAGAACCAAAGGCACCCTGCGCGAAGACACACGGGCCGGAGAGGTAGAGGAGGTAGAGAATGAATTCCCCTGTTCTCTCTGCGACCTCTAAGCCCCGAGAGAAAAAATATCCTGTACGGGAGTTTCATGAAAAATGAGGTTCTCATAAAATCAGTCTTCTCATCCCTGTCACGCGTCTTTTCACGCCGGAAGTTACCTTCCGATCCAGCTTCGTTCAGGGCGGTGTTCGACCGTTTCAAAAGCGTACTCGACAGCAATAACCGCGCCCTGGAAACCATCACGGATATGGGCGAAAAACTGGGCGGTGATTATCTCTTTGATATTGTTTACGTCAAAAAGGCATATTCCCATCTCAAAGAAGACATGAAGTCCTCACTCAAGAGCTTCGACGAACTGACACAGGATCGGTATCACCGGCTTCACGAAGTATTTGAACACATCGATTCTCTGATTACCTTCATGGTGAATGAAGCGCCGCCCAGAGCAGGAGCTCCTGTCCTGTTTTTCGAAGAGATCCCCTGGGGCACACCGCAGATCGTGGGCGGCAAGAACGCTCACCTCGCCGAAGTGAAGAACCATTTGCACCTGCAGGTCCCCGACGCATTCGTCATCACGACAGCCGCCTTTGACGAGTTCATCAGGCATAATGAGCTGGAAATGCACATTGCGCGCCTGAAACAACGTCCAATCCCGTCTGACACTGAGTTACAGGAATTTCAGGAGCTCATTATCCGTGGGACCATCCCTCCACAGGTCAGCCGCGGGATCCAAAGGGCACTGGACAAGATGCGCCGGCGCAATAACCGGTATTTTCTTGCGCTCCGGAGCAGCGCCGAGGAAGAGGATAGCGGCCACTCCTTTGCAGGACAGTTCAAGACCATATTGAATGTGCCTCTCGATCTCGAAGCGGTGGAACGGGCCTACCGCCTGGTGATTGCCAGCCTCTACTCGGGAAAGGCCATCACCTACCAGCAGCAGATGGGGTATGACCTCGGCGCACTCAAAATGGCGGTCGGGTGCATGGCCATGGTCGACGTTATGTCGAGCGGGGTCATCTATTCAACGACGCCGGATGGAGACAGGAGCACTCTGATCATCAGCGCAGCCTGGGGACTGGGAGAAGCCATCGTTGAAAGCAGGACTGAGGCAGACCTTTATGTTGTTCGGAAGGGACCAGAGCCGGAACTCGTGAAGGCTACGTATGGCAAGAAAGAGTCAATGATCGTAAGCATCGCACAGGGAGGGACCGCGGAAGTCAAAACTCCTGACGACCTTAAAAACAAGCCCTGTCTCACCCCTGAACTCATATCGACG
>DASPQB010000282.1:0-3851 GCA_035625205.1 Nitrospirota bacterium
GACTTGCCCGGTGGCAACCGCCTTGGTATCGTAGACGTCCCCGGCCATGAAGGCTTGATCAAGAACATGCTCGCTGGTGTAGGCGGCATTGATATCGTCATGCTCGTGATTGCAGCCGACGAAGGCATCATGCCCCAGACCCGCGAGCATCTCGCCATTTGCGATCTCCTTCGCGTAAAAAAAGGTGTTATCGCCCTCACCAAAACGGATATGGTCGAGAAGGACTGGCTGGCACTCGTACAGGACGAAGTGCGCAACTTCGTCAAAGGTACGTTCCTGGAAAAATCTACCATCATCCCTGTATCGTCAAAGACCGGAGAAAATATCCCTGTACTCGTGCAGGAGCTTGCAAAACTTGCAAACGATGTTGCCCCGAAATCCTTAAACGGCATCCTACGGCTACCCATTGACCGAGTATTCACGATGAAAGGCTTCGGCACGGTCATCACCGGCACACTGCTGTCTGGTACGATCAGCACGGACCAGGAGATCGAAATCCTGCCAAAGGGAATTAGGACAAAGGTGCGCGGTATACAGTCCCATAACCAGGCCGTGCAGCGTTCTGTCGCAGGGCAGCGAACAGCCGTAAACCTTCAGGGGATCGAGAAAGATCAGCTTTCGCGCGGAGATACTATTGTGAACACTGGGTACTTCCAGCCGACCAAAACACTTGATGCAAAACTCAATCTTTTGAAGCAGGCCCCACGGGGACTTAAGACAGGCGCACGCATCAGATTTTACAACACTACCCAGGAGGCCATCGGTAGGATCACCATCCTTGGATCAAATGTGCTCGCCCCCGGTGAGGAAGCATACGTCCAGCTCAGGCTCGAACAACACGTGATAGTCCAGCATGGAGACCGGTACATTTTGCGTTTCTATTCTCCCATGGAGACCCTCGGCGGTGGCATGGTGCTGAACCCGCACACTCGGCGGCACAAGACTATGACGATGCCGGAGTCTCTCAAGAATCTCGGCACGCTCGACGAAGGAACTCTCGAGGAGGTACTGGGGTTCTTCATTTCCGGCAAGGGCCTCTCAGGAATAGAAGAAGCAGCGGTCATCGGCGCCGTTGCCGCTGACAAACAATCAATCCTTTCCGCCCTCACAGCGTTATCACAGAAGAAAATAGCACTGAGAGTTGATAATCTCTATGTGCATTCAACGCATCTCGAGGCACTGGAAAAGAAAGTTATTGATTTCATTCAACAGTATCATCGGAACAACCCGCTTAAACTTGGCCTTGATAAAGAGGAGCTGAAAGGCATGCTCAGGATGCGGCTCGCTGCCAAAATCCTGAACATGGCGATCGATGGGCTCCTGAGGAAAAAGCTGATAGAAGCAGAAGGATCGAAGCTCAAGGTTCCGGGTTTTAAGGCGGCGCGTGGTGCTATCCAGGATGAGGTAAAGAGCAAAATAGTCGAGGCAATAACAAAGGGAGGGACACAGCCGCCTGTCAGGGAAGAGCTTCATGCTCTCTTTGGTATAACGGAAAAGGACGCCAAAGACCTGATGAAACTCCTCGCCGATGAGGGCCGTATTGTCAGGATCAATGACTCTCTCTATTTGGACAAAAATATTCTGGAACAGGTCAGGGCCAATCTCAAGCAGTATCTCGATGACAAGAAAGAGATAACCATGGCCGAATTCCGAGACCTTGCCAAAACTTCACGCAAGTTTGCAGTGCCGCTCATGGAATACTTCGACTCTCAGAAATTGACGCAGCGCGTCGGGGACAAGAGAGTGCTTCGGGGATAATCGGCCCACTGCATCGCTCATTTGATCGTAGGAAGTCAACATTATCACTTAGCCGCGAGGAAAGCTCTAAAAGACCGTAGAAATAACGGGATTTCTCTGTTCCTCCGCGACTCCGCGGTAAAACCCGATCCTCTGCGACTCTCTTTTCAATCTCAACGTGAATAATTTACCCATGGCTCGGCAGGCGTATTGGACGACATAAGTCACTTCTCGGATATTCTTTCCCACCAGTATTGCGAGTGTTATAATCTAGGTGGAAACATATTACTATGATACATGAATCATCATTGATGAAGACCCTGTTCCGCTCGTTGCGCCACCGCAACTTTCGTCTCTTCTTTTCCGGCCAGCTCGTGTCCCTCATCGGCACCTGGATGCAGAACGTCGGACAAGCGTGGCTCGTCCTGGAACTGACACATTCGTCCTTCAAGTTGGGGGTGGTTTCAGCGCTCCAGTTCCTGCCGATGCTGTTTCTATCATTCATCACTGGCCCTTTTATCGATTACTTCTCAAAACGAAAGATCATCATCATGACCCAAACTGTCCTCATGCTCCTGGCATTTGCGCTTTCCCTGCTCGACTGGGTCGGCATAATCCAATACTGGCACATCCTGATCCTTGCTACACTCCTCGGCGTCGTCAATACCATCGACATGCCGGCGCGGCAAGCGTTTATCATCGAGATGGTCGGCAAGGATGACCTTATGAATGCCATTGCAATGAATTCTTCCATATTTAATGCAGCGAGGGCAGTCGGCCCCGCAATAGCAGGACTCCTCATCGGCGCGGCAGGAACCGCTGTCTGTTTTTTCGTCAACGGTCTCAGCTTCTTGGCAGTTCTATGGGTACTATTGCTCATGAGGATTGCCAAGCCCCGTGCCAGTGAACCGAGGTCTTACCATGTCATTTCCGACATTAGAGAAGCCATAAGCTACATCAAAGACACACCGGTAGTCTTGATTGTCATTCTTCTCGTATCCGTGGTCAGCATCTTCGGAACGAATTTTAACGTACTAGTTCCTGTTTTCTCCAGGCAAGAGCTCCATCGCGATGCCGCGGCATACGGTTTGCTTATGTCTTCCTTTGGTGCCGGCGCATTAATTGGCGCTTTTTCCCTTGCTATCGTGAGTAAGCACGGTCCAAAATCGATCATGCTGCTAAGCGGCGGAATGGGACTATCGCTCGCACTGATGCTCATCGGATTACAAAAATCCTACGGTCTAACCGCCCTCCTGCTCGCACTTTCCGGCTGGTCGATGGTCACTTTCTTCGGCATGGCGAATACCACGGTCCAGCTCAACACCGAGGACCGGCTCCGCGGAAGAGTAATGAGCGTCTACTCTCTGGCGTTCGGCGGTTTGACACCTTTCGGAAGTTTATTTGCCGGCTCAGTTTCCAACCTACTCAATGCTCCCCTGACTTTTGCCCTTGGCGGCCTGATCTGCGGAATCGTTTTTTTCACCGTGATCCTGAAGCGGAAAAAGATCGAGGCCTGGCGTTCGGACGCTTAGTACGGTCCCTCCGTTTGCTTCTCCTGATGGATGTGCTATGATAGTTTCATGCAAGAACAGGAAATTACAATTCTCCGCGAACTGATCATCCTTCTAGCAGCGTCCCTTCCGATAACCTACATCTTCCACCGCGCAAAGTTGCCAGCGCTCGTGGGTTTTTTGATCACCGGCGTTCTTATCGGCCCCTACGGCGCCGCGATCGTTACCGAGACGAGGGTAGTTGAACGGCTCGCGGATATCGGCGTGGTCCTACTCTTGTTCACCGTAGGCCTTGAATTTTCCCTCGAGGACATCTTCAAGTCAGGAAGGCAGTTCCTGATCGGCGGTGGCATTCAGGTTGTGCTGACCATTGCAGTCGTTATGAGCATCGCGATCCTCTTCCACTATCCGCTGCCCCACGCCCTCTTTTTTGGTTTCCTAGCGTCTTTAAGCAGCACGGCCATCGTACTCAAGATGTACGCAGACCGGACCGAGCTCGACACGGCCCACGGACGGCTCAGCACTGGAATCCTGCTTTTCCAGGATATTGCCGTCGTCCCGATGATGCTTCTACTGCCAGTCCTGAGTCAAGCGAGTTCAGCA
>DASPQB010000283.1:0-11071 GCA_035625205.1 Nitrospirota bacterium
TTCCAATTATAACCCATGTTGCAAGGGGCAGGTCACTTGATTTTCAACTGTCAACCATTATGTCTACAAAGGTGCACATGTGGCAATCAAAAAGAATGAGGATTTCTCGTTGAAATGTTGGACTCACAATTCTTCGAATCCGTATAAAATCATTCTGTCCTTCGAAGCGGATGCTAATTTTGGCAATTTAATGTTTCATGCTGAACTATAATAATCGACAAAAAAATAGACTGGTTCAGGAGCCTTCCTAAATATAGATTATAAAATTTTGCAGCTATTTTTCTTTTCCCCTGCCTCTATTTTTTTCTTAGTCTGCTCAATAGTTTTGTCAACAAATTCAAGAGCTTTAACTCGGTGCCCACCCATATTGTATTCGGCAAATTGTATTATACGCTGAATGATGAAGCGAGTGGATTCCAAACCCCGACCCTCGCCCGATTCTTGAAGGGCTTTATTCTAAATTATAAATAGAAAATTCAATTTGGAAACTGCGACGATATTTTCTATAGATTAGCGCGAGACATTACTGAACTATAGTGGGAAAGCTTCATTTTACTGTCAAATTCCAGTATCTTTATACCATGTAAATTAAAAGCACCATGCGTCTTATTCAATTTAATAAAGGCGGACACTTTATCTCCGTAAGGCAATATAAAATAGATATCTTGCAGTCCAACTCTAAGTCGTTCATGCTGTCTCGCATTTTCATTGGAATTAAAATAAATCTGAATTTCTCCCTCCGATTTTGGAGATTCAATTGATAATTTGATAAGTTTGAAAGTAGTATTGTTCGAGGCAGGCACAGAGGGAATCATGATTTCTGGCATGTGAGTATCAGAGATTACTGCCACACCGGCGCGATTAAATTGCAAGTAAGCGTATGGATTGGTCTTGATCGTTTGTAGATTAAGTGAATGAATCCTTGATGGATGGATAGAACTTCTTAAAGCCGAAACGACTTTGTTAATATTGATAATAACATGATTCAGTTCTCTTTCAACGACTTCAAACAAAACGATTCTATATGATGAGAGATCTTCAATATCCTCTTTGGTGGGGATTGTATGTTGTGAAGGAATCACATCGATTTTGCTAAAAGCACCTTTAACATAATCTGTAATGCGATCAAGAAATGAATCACCATAGAAAACAGCAGAGGGTAAACTTGGGACGCCCACTGTTCTATCCAATGTAAAATGCTCAATATATAAACCATTAGACAATAAATATGCTTTTTTTTCACTGGTAGCCGATGGATTAGGAAAATTAACTCTATCTGCTAACTCTACAATATTTTCCAATCCGAGTAGCTTAACTAAATCTCCAACATAGCTTGTCTCATGAAATTCTACACTGGGTTGAAAATGTTTATGGGAGACATTGTCTGAGACATCCGATGATACCCTCTCGAGAATCATCTCGGATGCTATTTTTGCGCCATGCCAATTCCAGTGCGTATCAGTCTTATAGTACAATAGGACGGAGGGATTGCCAGCTTTCTCCTTCATTAGCTGTTCATCCAATCTAATGAAACCATTTAACGGATTTACAGAAAACCGGTCAAGGACGATGTTTAGCTTACTTTTGTCACAATTGTTTTTTCCCGGAGTATATCCAACAAACTCAGGGTATATTGTCGATTTGTTTGGCGCGACCATAAAATAAAATGTTTTTCCTGATGCTCTAAGGACGCTTTCAAGTGCATGAAGCTGAAGAACTAGCCGATCGACCGATGCTTCTTCATCGCAAGCCTCCCCGAAGAAATCTTTCATTTCTGGTAGATAATATAACCACCCTTTTTTACCGATATGTACATTATTGTAAGAGGGGGAAGTGCTAAAGGCGTTGAAATCAATCCAATTTTTTGCAAAAATGTAATATCCCCGCATGCTGAAATTATCATTAAAGTACTTATTAAAATCGTCATAATAATTCTGCTTTAACAGAACCTCAGTGCTGAACACAGGTGCTTTAGCTTTAATGCGATTCTCCTGTTGTTCAACATCTTTCCCTGTAAGACGTAGTAAGGCAGGCATGAGTAATAGAAAAAAGAAGAGGATCAATATAATGATTTTTAATTTCACGATTATTCCTAAAATCGAAAATAGATAAAAGGATTATAGGATCCGCTTGCGATAAGGGCTATACTATACGGGACACCTACTGTGATCAGTGCTAAACGAGCCAAGATCACAAGCGGTTTATCATTTTGTAACAAATATCTTGTCACTGATAAATTGGTGGGAAGAATAAATACGATTGATGCAAGGAGAAAGAAAAAGATGTTTCTAGAATTAATTATTGGTATTAAATGAAATGGCAATGGCAAATTCTTTGGGAGAAACATAGCAGATATAAAGCTACTAAGCTGGCTAAAGCTGTTCGAGCGAAATATAACCCACCCGACCATGACAATAAGAAGCGTAATAACTCTGCGAGACAGTATGTATCTTTCGGTAGATAGATTCCTCAGTCCGGTGAAACGTTCTATAATCAGGAATCCGCCGTGATAAAGACCCCAGATCAGAAATGGCAGATACGCACCGTGCCATAAGCCACAAAGGATAAAAACAATCATCAAATTGAGGTAAGTTCTTAATGCGCCTTTTTTGTTTCCGCCTAATGGAATGTAGAGATAATCTCGGAACCAACGAGTTAACGTCATATGCCACCGCCGCCAGAAATCAGTAAGACTGATGGCAGAATATGGGCGGTTAAAATTCTCCGGTAACCGAAACCCAAATATCATTGCCAAGCCTATTGCCATGTCGGAGTAAGCCGAAAAGTCGAAATATATTTGGATGGTATACGCAGAAACCCCTAGCCAGGCAGTTTTTGTATCAAGTGCATCCGGCGATAGATTAAATATCGCGTCAGCAATTTCACCACATGAATTAGCGAAAACCGTCTTTTTTATCAAACCCCAGCAGAAATAAAGAACACCTTCATAGAGCAAGTGAATAGATTCGGTGCGTGATTTGATCTGGTCGCTTATTTCATGAAAACGAACAATTGGACCTGCAATCAACTGTGGAAACATAGTCACATAAAGGAAAAAATCTAAGACATTAATGAATGCCCGGCGAGTACCTCTGTAAACATCAATAATATAGCTTAATCTGTGGAAGGTAAAAAAGGATATGCCGATGGGTAATGCAATACTACTCGCTGCAACTTGAGAGATTCCGACACCACTTATAAAACTGTCTAACAATAAGATCAAGAAGTTTGCATACTTAAAATAGCATAATAACCCAAGATTAATAGCAATTGATGATGCAACATATAAACGTTTTCTCCCTCCACTGCTCCTCATAATTAGCAAAGCAATAACATAATCGGAAAAAGTTGAGAGGATTAAGAGAAAAATAAACTCTGCACCACCCCATGCATAAAATATTAAACTAAAGATAGTGAGAACGGCATTTTTCAAAGCTGCTTTTTTCGATACCATTGTCACAGCATAATATGAAATTATGACAACCGGGAGGAACACAAAGAGGAAAAATGGGCTGGAAAATATCATATACGGTATTTATTTCGCATTACAAGTGAAAATAAATACAAAAGAAAATAGAACATTCAATGAGATTATAAAATATTCGTGGTATCCTTATTTCCAATGCCAGCAAATTCAGAGCCCTATCTAGTAACGATTGATTGGGTCGAGAATAATATAAAATCTTGTAAATTGCAAGTGTTTCGACGTCACTTTGCTTCCGTTTGGCTATTTTATAAGTATTTAAAGTCAACAACTACAGATTACAATCCAAATGGGAACAATTGCGGACAACAATCAGGATCGGGATGGCCTCATGGAAATGGACTTGGTCTTTTTGGTCAAGCTGGCCTTCAGTTTGGGCCTGTCGGGATTAACACAAGTGCGCAGACAGGGGTTCGGCTCGAGAGGGTCGCGAAAACCACGCCCCTCAGCCGAGCCGTTCAAAACTTCTACCGGAAGTTGATAATATTATCTCTAGTCGTCTCTAGTCGTCTTTGCGATGTTGTAGGTGTTGTTGATAAGAATACGAAAGCTGAAGAACAAGATTTTCCCTTTGAAACGTTTATTGTTTTCAAGAATGTAAGCTCCACACCTTCAGGAAAAAACCGCCCATCATTTACTTTATCCGATAATGCTCATTTGCCGCATAGGAGATCAATAACTGTTCCAACTACGAATATGCACAAGCAGCAATCGAAAAGAATGCGGATTTCTAGTTGAAAAGTTGGAATCACAATTCTTCGAATCCGTATAAAATCGTTCTGTCCTTTGAAGTGGATACTCATTTTGGCACTTTAATGTTTCATGCTGAACTGTAATAATCGGCAAAAAAATAGACTGGTTCAGGAGCCTTCCTAAATATAAATTATAAAATTTTGCAGCTATTTTTCTTTTCCCCTGCCTCTATCCTTTCCTTAGTCTGCTCAATAGCTTTGTCAACAAATTCAAGAGCTTTAACTCGGTGCCCACCCATATTGTATTCGGTAACTTCCAGTTCCATCCTGGTTTTTTTTCAAAGTCTCAACGGCAGCGATCATATGTGGCTGATTAATCCCGTCCAAGTGCCACCAGCAATGCCAATAAGACGCCTAACAACGAGTACAATTCAGTTCTTTTTACGTTAATCCCTCTCTGTAAGAATTTTACTAGTCACTGCAGCATAAAGAAAAAGTCGTCCAAGTCCTAATGACCTAATCGCAATACCGTGAAAAAACGAAAAAAACTTTACAAAAAATGATAATGATGATATCGTAATAGCTTCAAAAAATAAAAAGATCAGGGGGTGCTTTTACCGGGATATCTTTCCATATTATTGTTATCCATCTCGGATTACTTTGTCTTTGTGTGACGATAGTGTTTCCGACCGTAGTGTTTTCCAAAGGAAAACCACGTCATCCTCGTTCAGCCTAAAGGGGGAACCTATGTACTATCAGAATTACAATCCGCTGGGTAATGTCATCTACTCCACCATTGTGGCAGCAATCCCCATCGTTGTCCTCCTCTACTTCATCGCTTTGCATCCACATCGTGGTAAGAAAGGAATGAAGCATCTCGGCATCGCCGCTCCGTATGCGGCGTTCTATGGAGTCCTAGCCGCCTTTCTTGTCTCGTGCCTGGTCTTCGGGATGCCGCTTGTCTCGGCAATTTCGGCCTTCACCTTGGGTGCCCTATCGGGATTTCTTGGAATCATTTGGATCGTTCTCGCAGCCATGCTCCTGTATACCATAACCGTTATTACCGGAAAATTTGAAATTGTAAAAGAATCCATTATCCATATCTCGTTTGACAGGCGGCTTCAAGTTCTCCTGATAGCGTTCTCTTTCGGAGCAATCATTGAGGGGACCTGCGGCTTTGGGACTCCGGTAGCTATTGCCGGAGCCGTGATGGTCGGCCTGGGGTTCAAACCCTTTCAATCAGCCGTTTTGAACCTTTTGGCCAACACTGCCCCCGTTGCATGGGGAGCCATTGGCACGCCTATTGTGACGCTCGCTGCTGTCAGCAATCTCGACGAGGTCACCCTTTCTGCGATGGCTGGTCATCAACTCCCTTGGGTGGCCATTCTAGTGCCGTTCTGGCTGGCTACGGCCTTCGTGAAGATGGAAGGAGGCACATGGAAGGAGGCTTTTGAAATCTGGCCTGCGGCACTCGTCTCAGGTGGGACGTTCGCTATCGTCATGTATTTCGCTTCAGGGACCAACGTATTCCATCTTATGACCAATGTGGTTTCCGGCGTTGTGTCCGTCGTCTGTACTGCGCTTTTCCTGCGGTATATATGGCATCCCAAGACCCGTTTTCTCCTGAAGTCGGAGCGCATATTGACGCGAACAGCGCAAGCGTCGGCAGAAGGCGACGTTCCGAAGGCAAACACGAACGATGCCTGGAAGTACACGTACAGCGTTCGTGAGACAATATACGCTTGGCTGCCGTGGGCTATCCTGATTATTTGCTGCGCACTCTGGGGAATGCCGGAATGGAAAAAGTACCTGAACAATCTCTTCTCCGGCATCACTTTCAGCGGCACACTCTTGGGCTCAAAGTTCGGCGGCACACTTTCCCTGCCGAAATGGGACATGCCGGCCCTGCATAATCTTGTGCAGCGCGTACCGCCAGTCGTCCTGGCCAGCGCCAAGCCTGAAGCAGCTCAGTTTACAATCAACTGGCTCTCGGCCGCTGGGACAGGTGTATTCCTGGCTGCGATTCTTTCCGGCCTGTCCTTGAAGTTGAGCATTGCTCAATGGAAAGAGGCAGTTAGACGGACTGCACACCGCATGAAGACCCCTGTCCTCGTTATCGGACAGGTGCTCGGTCTTGGGTTCCTCACCCGCTATTCCGGCACGGACGCGGTACTCGGCCTTGCGTTTACAGGAGCAGGCGTCATGTATCCGTTTTTCGCGGCGTACCTGGGCTGGCTCGGGGTATTCCTGACCGGCTCCGACACGGCGTCCAATGCCCTGTTCGGAAGTCTGCAGCGGATCACCGCGCAGCAGCTTGGAATGAACGAGGTCTTGATTGTGGCAACCAATTCAACAGGCGGCGTCATGGGCAAGATGATTGATGCCCAGTCCATCATGGTTGCCTGTGCGGCGTGCTATGACGACCCTTATGAACGCTCCCATGCCCTTGGGCCGATCTTCCGCACAGTGTGGTGGCATTCGATTGCTGGAGCCGCGATAATCGGGCTGATCGCGTTGCTGCAGGCCTACGTCTTCACCGGTTCTATCCCGGCGTTGCCGATCGGCAAGTGAAGCCGGACTGGAAGGAGGTTACGATGATGAACACGGAAATTCAGATTATCGGACCCAGGGTCGAAGGATCTGACACGGTCTTGACCGGGGAAGCGCTCAAATTTGTCGAGCGACTCCATAGAACTTTCAATGCAACGCGGATGAGCCTGCTCCGGGACAGAGCCGAACGTCAGAAAAAGTTCGATGCTGGGACACTCCCGGATTTTCTGCCCGAGACCGCGTCGATTAGGAACGGAATCTGGCAGGTCGCTTCATCGCCTCATGATCTTGAGAAACGCTGGGTTGAGATAACCGGGCCCGCAGAGAAGAAAATGATCATCAATGCTCTCAATTCAGGGGCTGACGTGTTCATGGCCGATTTTGAAGATGCGCTTTCTCCAACGTGGTCCAATATCGTCCAGGGCCAGAACAACCTCATCGATACCGTGAGGAGAACCCTTGCGTTCACCAGTCCTGAGGGAAAATCCTACCGCTTGAATGAAAACCTCGCGACACTCCTCGTACGTCCTCGCGGCTGGCATCTCGTTGAGAAGCACGCGCTCGTGGATGGAGAACCAGTTTCTGCAAGCCTCTTCGACTTCGGCCTGTACTTCTATCACAATGCCAAAGAGTTGTTGTCGAGAAAGACGGGCCCCTATTTCTACCTGGCGAAGTCAGAGAGCCACCGCGAGATTCGCCTCTGGAATGATGTGTTCAACTTCAGTCAGGACGAACTCGGCATTCCCCGGGGAACCATACGCGCTACAGTCCTCATCGAGACGCTTCCCGCTGTGTTCGAGATGGACGAGATCCTGTACGAGCTGAAAGACCATGCCAGCGGATTGAACGCAGGTCGCTGGGACTATCTTTTTAGCATGATTAAGAAATTCAGGCGGCGCAAAGACAAGACGCTCCCTGACCGCTCGCAGGTGACGATGCGGGTTCCGTTCATGCGTGCGTACACTGAATTGCTAGTCAAAACGTGCCATCATCGAGGGGCATATGCCATGGGTGGCATGGCAGCCTTCATACCAAGCCGGAAAAACCTCGAGATCAATGAGGCGGTGCTCAATAAAGTCCGGGACGATAAACTGCGCGAGACCGAGCAGGGGTTCGACGGCACGTGGGTCGCTCATCCCGATCTGGTCTCGGTTGCCATGCAGGTCTTTCAAAACGCGCTTGGGACAAAGGCGCATCAGAAAGACAAGCTTCGCGAGGATGTGCAAACCACCGCTGAACAACTTCTTGACACATCCGTGACGGACGGTGCGATTACCGAAGCAGGCTTCCGCACAAATATAGATGTCGCGTTACAGTACCTGAATTCCTGGCTCTCAGGAAGCGGTGCGGCTGCAATCTACAACCTCATGGAAGATACGGCCACGGCCGAGATCTCTCGTTCGCAGATCTGGCAGTGGATTAAGAACGGAATGAAGCTCAACGATGGTAGGCCGATCACGGCGGCATTCTATGATACGATCAGAACCGAGGAGTACGCGAAACTTGGCGGCGATGCGGCAGGCCGTCTCAAAGATGCTGCTGATATCCTTGATAAGCTCATTCATAGCGATGAATTCACGGAGTTTCTCACCCTGATCGCATATCGCTATCTTGATTAATGATTGTATGATTACGTTTTCTAAAATGTTAGGGAGTTTTAATCAATCGGCGTCACTACGTCATACCAAAATCTGCCACACATACTATAAGCCTTTACATCCGGATGACGATCTGCTATGGATTGCAGCCACTGGACTTGATAGAATCGATGAAGAATCAACAATCAGCGTTGATGATGAAACGTGTAAGCATGCTCGAATGAACTACCCGCCCCAAGGGGTGGGTAGTTCACTTCCCCAATAAATTAATTCTTAGCATGAGGCTTCTATTTTTGGAAGATTATATAAGAATTTTTTCCTGCATACTGGACTGTTATTTATTCCCCGGTAAAATATATATCCTGTGACGGTTAAACTTATTACTGTTTAGATCTATCACGTTCAATTACTAACATGCAGACGCGACGGAAGAAAAGAGTGCGAATTTCTAAACGAAATATGCGGCTCATGCTCTGGTTATTGATTAACACATCTTCCTGTAAGTCTTGAAGTTTATATTCTCATTAACAATCAAGAATTCATTCCGTATTTGTTAACCTATACCAGTAAAATACTTCATCAAAAGCATTGACATCGCTCAGATTAACATTTATTTTATTAGCATCAAATGGATCAGGTTTAAACGCATTACTGTTCCGCTAATATTTTATTTTACCGGGATTATCTGGTTGATCGCTGTTTATCCTTTGATAACTGGAGGCAACCCTTCTTGCAAATTCCACAAGCGACAGATTATGACATGTTAATCATATGTTGGCGGGACTGTTTCGTTCAGATAATAACTGCTGGGCAAAGCAATAATCATTGTCTTCACGATATTCGGTAATGAGGTGACAAGATCTTGTGTCTTCAACTGGCAGATCCAGGCAATTATCTGATGAACGGCTACGCGGTGCCCATGTTCGTAGTTGGTGTGACAATCGCGTGCCTCGGATTCTTTGTGCTCTTCCGGGAACGCGCGTCCCTCGTCGGTGCATCGTTCCTTCTCGTGTGCTTGAGTGTCAGTCTTTTTCTGGTATCGTTCGGCTTTGATTATGCAAGCAAGGAAGCCGGTTTATCGCTTTTCTGGATCAGGATATCACATCTGGGCGTGGTCTTCATCCCCAGCAGCGTGCTTTTGCTGACGCTGGTGCTCTTTGGTCTGTCTCATCGATACAGCTTCGCCATCGCGGCCAGCTTTGGCTTTTCTCTCCTGTTTGCCATCGGCATTTTCCTCACGGATCTGTTTGTCCTCAAAACCGAGCGCTTCTTCTGGGGCAATTATCCGCAATACGGTCCTCTGGGAATTGCGTTCCTCGTTTTTTTCTTCGGTATTATGGCCTACATACTGTTTCTGTACTGGCGGGAGTATCGGCGCGGTCCAACGGAGAAAAACAGGCAGAGGATCAGAGGTCTGTTCATTGCCTTCAGCGGTGGTTATTTGGGGTCGGTTGATTTTCTCCCCGCGCTGGGCATTACAATCTATCCCTTTGGATACCTTCCCATCTTCTTCTTTATATTTGCTTGTACCTACGTGGTCATTCGCTACCAGCTAGTTGACATTACTCCTGAGACTGCTGCGGGCGAGATCCTGGACGTCATAAAGGGGGGAGTGATCGCCACGGATCTTGAGGGAAAGGTACGGGTGGCGAACAACTATGTTCACGAGATGCTCGGTCATTTACCAGGAAGACTGCTTGGCATGGAAATGCAAGCGATTGCTCCGATACCTGACGATTTGGTCGAGTCTATACGGACTGGGAAACATATCTCAGACTACGAAATGGCATGGCCAGGACGGACCGGCCAGTGCTGGGTGAGTCTGTCCGCGTCGCTCCTGTCCGACAAACGGAATGGCGAGCTCTTGGGAATAGTTTATGCGGCCTACGATATCACGGAGAGGAAACGGGTCGAGGAAAACCTGAGAGAGAGTGAAAAAGTATTCCACAACCTCTTCAACAACACCGAGGTGGCCATGTTAAGGTCGAGGGTGGATGGCTCTGAAACCTTGGATGCAAACGATAAATTCTTAGAACTAGTCGGACGTACGCGCGAGGAGGTGATTGGTAAAGCCTCCGCATTGCACTGGGTTGATCCCCGCCAACGCGAGGAGATGCTCCGCAGGCTCAGAGCCGATGGTCGAGTTGTTGATTTAGAGTTGCAAATGTTCAATAAAAAAGGCGAAGTGCGTGATTGTGTCAGCTCGTTGAAGCTTTACCCTGAAGAAGGGATATTGGATGGGTCAATTTTGGACATCACTGATCGCAAGAAAGCCGAGGAGAAGCTTAAGATAAGCGAACAGCAATTGAGAGAATCACAGCAGGTCGCCAGGATCGGCCACTACGTCTTAGACATTCAGGCAGGAGCTTGGACCAGCTCAGAGGTACTAGATGATATTTTTGGCATAGGCCCTGAGTATGTGCGAACCTTTGAAGGATGGCTGTCCTTGGTACATCCCGATTATCAGCCGGAGATGTTAAAATATTTTACAGAACAAGTGCTTCGTGATAATTTGCCGTTTAATCGACAATATCGCATCGTGCGGAAATCGGATGGGGTGGCTCGATGGGTGCACGGAATTGGGAAACTCACCGTGTCCTCCGATGGCAAGCCAATCAGGATGTTCGGAACTATTCAGGATGTCACCGAACGCAAAATGGTTGAAGAATCACTTCGTGAAAATCAGGAACAGCTCGATTTGGCTCTGCAGGCGGCTCATATGGGCGTATGGCGTTGGGAGATTAAAG
>DASPQB010000284.1:0-20580 GCA_035625205.1 Nitrospirota bacterium
TGCAGATCTTCGGTTGATACCCGGGGCAGGTGCGGCGATTAAACGACTAAATGAGTCAGGCCTGAAGGTTGTTCTTGTGACAAACCAGTCGGGGATCGCACGAGGCTATTTCTCGGAATCTCTGCTTCATGAAATTCATGCCCGCCTTGAACAGATGCTGCGTGACGAAGGAGCAAGGCTTGATGCTATTTATTACTGTCCCCATCATCCTACGGCGGGCAATTCAGACTATACCAAAGAATGTGACTGCAGGAAGCCCCGTACCGGCCTAATCAATAGGGCTGCACGCGATCTAGAGATTGATGTTAAGCGATCCTTTGTTGTGGGGGACAAGTGGAGCGACGTGGAACTAGGCCGGAGAGCAGGTGCGCACGCCATTCTTGTCAGAACGGGCTACGGGTCCCGAGATGAAGAAAGCGTGCGGCCACCTTATCTTTTCCAGCCCGATTTCATAGCCCATACCATCAGCGAGGCTGCTGACTGGATCATCAACCAGGTTGGGAAAAACGACGGATGAAATCCGTGACGGAAAATATCCTCGTTATGCGATACCGGTTTATCGGCGATACGGTACTGACAATCCCGTTTCTGCGGAACCTGCGTCATGCTGAACCACAGGCGTATATTGCATGGATGGTGGCACCAGGTTCGTCAGACGTCGTGAAAGGGATCCCCTATGTCAACGAAATGATTTATTGGGATCCGGTAACCATTCACGCCGACAGCAGGGGGAGTCACCGTACCCTTTTCTCGAAAATTGCATTTCTTAAAGACCTCCGACAACATCATTTTGATAAGGTGTACGTTCTCAAACGTTCGCTCTCGAGCGCCATTCTCGCGTGGCTAAGCGGCGCTCCAAAACGAATAGGATTCGATACTGAGTTCAGGGGGCTGCTGTTGACGACGAAGGTCCCCTACCGGCATGATCAACATGAGGTGAAGAACTTTCTTGATGTTTTAAAAGCTGATGGAGTAACCGTAGAAGACGACTATCTTGAGATTTGGACGAGTCCAGCAGAAGAGGAGCGCCTTGCTCGCATCCTCACTGATGCTGGCGTTACTCCCTTGAAGCGGATTGCAGCAATACATCCGTTTTCCGCCGTGCCGCAGCGTGGATGGCCTCTGGAAAACTATGCAGAGTTGGCAGCGAGACTCAGAAAAGAGACGAATTTTAGTACTCTTATCATTGGCGGCCCTGGAGATGTCGAGGCATTTGGAGCAATAAAGCATATGTTCGCGGACAATGTCACCGATCTTGTGGGGAAATGCAACCTGCGTGAGACGATAGCGCTCTTAAGGAGGTGCTCTTTGTTTGTAGGAAACGATAGCGGCATTATGCATCTTGCTGCTGCGGCTGGTACTCCACTCGTGGCACTTTTCGGGCCGCAGTCGCCAGTTAAATTTGGCCCTTGGAGCACACGGGCGAAAGTCATCTATAAGGCTATGGCATGCTCGCCGTGCAGACAGAAATTCTTTTCTGAATGCGAGCCGTCAGCGCGCATGAGGCCTGCATGCATGGAAGCCATTTCGGTGGATGAGGTGTTTCAGGAGAGTGTCAGGATTTCCGGGTCGGCGTTGAATAAATCTCCGGCCCTTTTGTGAATAAATCAGGTGCAGCGATAGGTAAAGAACTCAATCGTAGGCTCTGATGCAATTGAACGGTTAGAACGGTTAGAACGGATCACATCTGGTATGTTCAATTAACGGAGTGCGGTGAATGGAAGATAAAAAAACAAAGATATCAGTCACCGTCCGGACTTTCAATGAAGAAAAAAACCTGAAAGAGTGTCTGGAGAGCGTTTCCTGGGCTGACGAGATCGTTGTCGTCGACTCCAAGAGCACCGACAATACCGTTGCGATCGCACGGGAGTTCACGGATAAGGTCGTCATTCAGGAATGGCTTGGACATATCGGACAGAGTCAGTTTGCGACGGACCAGGCAAAAAACCTTTGGGTGCTGCACATGGATGCAGATGAGCGAGTCTCTCCGGGGCTGCGGGACGAGATCCTGTCTCTGGATTTGAATAACAGCATTTGCGATGCCTATGAGATGCCTCGCCGTCATTTCTTTATGCAGCAGTGGATCAATCATTCAGCCTGGTTTCCCGACTATAAGATTCGCCTGTTTCGCAAGGATCGGTGCAAATGGGGCGGATATGCGCCTCACGATGAGGTGAAAGTAATAGGCATTAAGGAAAAACTCAAAAATGAGATATACCATTATATTTATAACGATATTGCTCATTTTGCGGCTACGAAGAACAGATATTCGTCTCTTACTGCTGAAGACCATTTTAAAAGCGGCAGGAGAGCACGTATCATCGATTTTACTGTGCGACCTCTCTATGCTTTTCTTTACCGCTATTTTATACGATTGGGAATTGCAGACGGGATTGCAGGATTTACCATATCCGTCATGGAAGCCCATACTGTCTTCATGAAATACATCAAGCTCTATGAGATCCAAAACAAACTCAGGAGATTCAAGAACTAGCAAGAGGAATGTAGTGAAAATTGCCTTTGCTCATATGTATACTTTACGCAATCCGCGTGGGATTGAGCGTTTCATCATCAGCGTTGCAAACGGCCTGGCAAAAAAGGGACATGACGTGACGCTCATTACTGGCAGGTGTATGCAGCCGGTAACGCGGGAATGGATTGATGAACGTGTGCGCGTCTGCGAAATCTATCATTATAATTGGCACAAACTCTCGTTTATACCAGGGTTTATGAAAGCATTTTTGACTACTGACTACGATATTGTGAACCTTGCCATCGCGCGCGGAGAGGGATATGCAGCAGGTCTAGCTCACATGCTAAAAAAATTCCGCTATAATATTGTTTTTCAATATCCCTTTGAAGAGCACGAGAAGCATTTCAATGCCTTTAAAAAGTTCGGGACTGCGAAGTATGCTGACAAACTCGTTGCAGCGAGCACTTATATCGCGCTGGGTGTGGAGCGCTGTTTCAATAGGCCGGCTATTACGATCCCGAACGGTGTAGACCCTGACCTGTTCCATCCTGATATCTCACGTCGCGTAGCAATGCGGGAGAAACTTAAAATACCGGAAAAAGCACCGGTCATTATTACGGTTGCAGCCCTTCAGGGTCGTAAAGGGATCGGTAAGGTATTGAAGATCGTAAGTCTTCTTAAAAAATCTCTACCCGATATCCGGTACATCGTTTGTGGCGATGGAAACGAAAAAGACCGCCAGACGTTTTTCGGGGAAATCAAGTCCATGGGCTTGGAAGCCAACGTCCTGTTCATGGGAAACCAGAAAGATGTCTCCGGATTTTACAATGCAGCTGACCTGTTTGTCTTCTTTCCTGAATTCGAAGGATTCGGTATTGTGGCAATCGAGGCTATGGCCAGCGAGCTGCCTGTCGTTGTGTCGCAGGGGAGTGCCTTCCCCGAGATACTCTCACAGGGGGGAGGTTTGATGGTCGAACCCTCCGCGCCTGCTTTTGCAGCAGAAGAAATCCGGGCGCTACTTATCAACCCAAGCCGCATGAAACAACTCGGCAAAGAGGGACGTGATTCGGTTTTAAAAAAATATTCCTGGGATGCGGTTGCAAGTGAGTTTGAACACCTTTTTGCACAACAGTTGCAGTCGTAGCTATTTCTCATAAAAGAAACGAGGTAGACTTGTATGACTGACAGACTGAAAATATCTGCCGTGGTCATCACGTTCAACGAGGAAAAAAAAATTGAACGGTGCCTCAGAAGCCTCTGCTGGGTAGATGAAATCATAGTTGTGGACTCTTTTAGCACGGACCGCACCGTAGAGATTTGCAGGCGATTTACAGACAAAGTGTATCAGCATCCTTGGCCGCATAGCTCGTCGCAGCAGCGAAATATTGCAGACCGTTATGCAGCGAACGACTGGATACTTGCGCTCGATGCGGATGAGGTCGCTACCATAGGCTTACGCGACGAGATTTTCGAAGAGTTCACAAACGGTCCTCGCGCAGACCTCTTTATGATCCCGCGAAGGGAGTATTTCGCCGGCAAGTGGATAAAGGCAGGTGCTTGGTACCCACAGTACAAAACTAATTTATACCGCAAATCTCTTGGCATGTGGGAAGGACCGATACATCTCAAGGTAATCACGCGGGGCACGACGGCATATTTAGAACATCCCATTCTCCACGACGGATATGTAAGCTTCAGGGCATTTATGGATAAATTCAATTATTACAGCTCGATCGAAGCAGATGGCGACTACCTCGGGCTTCACAAAAGATTCAATTTGATAAGGGCGATATTCAAGCCATGGGAGCGTTTTTTCGGAAGATTTATCATGCACCAGGGGTACCGAGACGGTATCCATGGCTTCTTCCTTGCAGCCGTCATCGCATTCAATTATTTCCTACGTGAATTGAAACTGTATGAACATAGCTACAAAGAAAAGCACAAAGACGGATGGGTCCGTGAATATGACAAATTCGCGGTCAAAGGCGATGCTGATCCTGTTCAGGAATAAACAAACGCGTTGAAATAAATTTGAGTCTGCACTGTATTTCCCATGAGAATTCTTTTTATTAACAATTTCAGATATCGAGGCGGGGGCGAAGAGTTTTTGATGGAACTGCTGCCCGGTCTGGCAAAAATGGGCGCGACGATCGGCATTGTCTGTCGTCCTGATACGCCTTTGTCGTCCATGTTCGAGAATCATCCTGTTGTTGTATATCCCATAGAAAAGTCTGGTATCAGGGGAATCAGTTCGTTCTTTGAGATTGCAGCTATCATGAGACAGGGAAAGTACGAGATCGTCAGTATCCAGCGAGGTCATGACATAGTGCAGGCATGGATAGCCAGGCTCCTCTCCGGCATCCCCCTGCATCTTGTGTATACTGTGCACATAGCAGACTTCATCAAATCGCGGTTTCTTCTCAACCGGTTGCACAATATCGTCACTATCTCGAGGTACATTGTGCAAAGGATGGAGGCTTTTCAACCTGCCCTTACCGGTAAAATAAGGGTCATCCATCATGGTATTAACCTTGACATGTTTAAACCCCTGCCAAGGATGCATGGCTTCCTCAGAAATCGTTTCGGACTCTCATCCGATACACCTCTCCTCAGCACGTCCGGCAGCATGTGGAAGAATCAGATTGAGTTTCTCGATGCCCTCGTGGAAATACGGAAAGAACTACCGAGTGTCCGTTACCTCTTGCTCACGCCGTTGGCTGACATGCCACAACTGAGAGAGTTCAAGAAGCGGGCCGCCGACCTCGGTGTAACTGATTCGATTTTATGGTTGGATACCTTGCCAAAGGACGATATGCCGGCCTACTATGCAGATATAGATATCGCTGTCAGTACCTTCAGGAATGAAGGGTTCGGTATATGGGTCATTGAAGCACTCGCCATGGGAACACCGGTTGTAGCTTTTGATGAAGGCGGGGTACGCGATGCGCTTGAGGGATGTCCTGCCGGTGTCCTCGTAAGGGATGGAGCTCATGGTATGGTCAAAGAAATAATCAAGATACTGCGGAATCAGGAATTACGAAATACAATGTCGACAGCAGGACCACCTTGGGTTTCTGAACGGTTCAGCAGGGATAGGATGATAGAAGAGTATTTCCGGTTTTTCGATGGCGTTATAAAGAATAAAACTAGTTTGCCGGGTACCTCTTAATGTCAAAAGCCGTAATCCTTATGTACCACAACATTGACACTCCTCCCCAGGGAGTTCGCATTCCTAACCTGTACGTGACACCAAGAATGTTTCGCTTCCAGATGTGGTACTTAAAGAAAGCGGGTTTCAAGGTCCTATCGCTATCGGACATGCTTGCGTCTGTTGGTGCCGGAAACGTGAGTGGCAACCTTGCGGCCATTACCTTTGACGATGGATACCGGGACTTTTACAAAAATGCCTATCCTATCTTGACACGATGCGGATATCCGTCAACTATATATGTCGTATCTGATCTCGTAGGCAAGATCAATACCTGGGATTCTGAAAATGAGAACATCACGAAACCCCTCATGGATTGGGACATGATTCGAGAAATCAGCAAGTCTGGCGTCGAGATTGGTTCCCATACAAGGTCACATCCGCAACTCTCAACCCTGTCGGGGGAAGCGCTGCAGGAAGAACTCAAGGGCTCAAAAAAGACATTGGAAGAGCAGCTTGATAAAAATGTAGAACATTTCTGTTATCCCTACGGAGACTTGGATGAGCTGGTGAAGGTAGAAGTAAAAAAAGCGGGATATCGTTCCGCGGTTACCACTCGAAGAGGCCATGTTTTACATAAGTTTGATGCATTTTCATTGCCTAGAATTCCGATCAAGCTTGTGACGAATCCTGTATCGTTTCTCTATAAAATCCATACGGATTCTGAAAAGCGGAAGGGCCGGCAGAAATAGGAACGGCGAAGCATGGTCAGGCATGCAATACTGAGAACCTCAAGCTCTGGACATCATGATCTGTATTATTGAGGTGCGTCGTCACATCTGTACGTTGAATTCTTGCATGAGCTGTGCTCACTCAACAAGAAGTGAGTCGCTTGCGCGCGAAGATATCAAGAGGAATTATCGATGAAAAGATCACTTTACTATAGTACACTCGCGTGGTGCCTACTGCTTTTTGCCTTTACCCTACCCTTGTCGAAGAGCGCTGGAAATATACTTCTCTTTCTTATCTACCCACTGGTAGCTGCCGGAGCCTTCTTTGCTAAGGACATTAGAGAAGCGGTAATGCCAAACGTCAAGCAACCCTTAACACTGGCATTCACTCTCATTTTTGCCGTCTCATTCGTCGGGGTCTTTTTTTCAGGTAAATATGCCGACGGTATGCAAACAGCCAATAAATTCTTAGAACTCCTTGCCATCTATCTCATGGTCTCCGTCTTGATTCCAATCCTTCAGGACAAGACGAATCAATATCGGAGCGCGGAATCGCTCCTGACCGCATTTCTGATCGGGCTCATGGCCCTGAATGTGATAGGAGTGATGACCTATCTCGGCATCGTGGGCGACAAGAAATATGTCCTTCCTCTGTCACCCCTGCACGTTCACCATATCTGGTTTTCCAACGTAAACGCGCTTGGACTATACGCAGCAGCTGCCTTTCTGCTCTATTCCCGCCGCGATCTCTCGAGGGGAGTCAATGCTTTCCTTTACAGCTCCCTGACACTCGCCGTTCTATGTATTCTCCTGTCCACATCGCGGACAGCATGGTTCGGCATACTCCTGACATCGATGGTCATGGCCTTCCTGGTTAGCAGGAGCAGGAAGGTGTTCTTCCTGATCGCAGGCGTATCCGCCGTAATCTGTGTTGTGGCCTACCTGTTCGTCCCGTTCATTCACGAACGAATTCATATGATCGGTAGCGATATATCGAACTATTCAGAAGGCGAAACGGTGACATCACTTGGCGGGCGATTCCTCATGTGGAAAGCAGCACTGCGGATGTTCTGGTCCAATCCCTTGATAGGAGTCGGTTCCGGCGATTATGTGCCTACTATGGCCGCATACGTGAACTCAGGGCAATTTCCCAAGTTCCTGCTCGATTTTAATCAGCCGCATAACATGTATCTCTTCGCGCTTGCTACCAACGGTTTGCCTGGACTCATCGTGCTTCTGTATGTTTTTTATCGGATTTTGAAGTTTACATTACCTATCATGCAAACGGGGGAAAGGGATCTGGGCAGAGAAAAAGAAAGACTGTTCGCGTTTCTAGCCACGGCGACAGCTGTGCATTTTATGATAGCGGGGCTTACTGATTCTTTCTTTAGTATCCAGATACTTCGCTACACTTTTGCGTTCATTATCGGCGTCTGTGTGAGAGAGTCTGTCACTTCCGCTCAAGTCTCTGAACAACGCGACCAGTCCCTTCCTTCTACAAACAGCCGCGATCTGAGCTTATAAGCTAGGGCTTATTTTTCTTTTCCCACTCCCATGCCGTCTTGATTATAAAATTTAAGTCATCATAGCGCGGCTGCCAATGGAGCTTCTGCCTAATTTTCGAACTATCAGCAATGAGGATGGGCGGATCACCCTCACGGCGTTGTGATTCTATGACCGGAAAGTGAATGCCACAGACCTTGCGAGCCGTGTCCACCACTTCACGTACTGAATAGCCATGGCCATAACCACAATTGAACACATCGCTTTTCCCGCCGGAAAAAAGATAATCAAGCGCTTGGCTGTGCGCCTCCACAAGATCCATTATATGGATGTAATCCCTGACGCAGGTCCCGTCTGGAGTGTCATAGTCGGTCCCGTGAATAGTTACGTTTTCCCGTGCTCCCTTCGCAGCTTTCAGGATAAGAGGGATCAGATGTGTTTCAGGATAATGCTGTTCACCGATCCGTGCAAGCACGTCAGCGCCTGCGGCATTGAAGTATCTGAGAGAAATATAGCGAAATGCGTTCGTACGTGACAGGTCTTCCAGCGTCCTTTCAACAAAAGCTTTTGACCTGCCATAGGGATTGATGGGACTTATCGGATCCTCCTCGGTGATGGGGACGCGTTTCGGATGACCGTACACCGCTGCAGTCGAAGAAAAGATAAAGTTATTGATCTCTTCAATTTTCATTGCCTCTAGGACGTTGAGAGCGTTCATGCTGTTATTGACGTAATACTTGAGCGGTTCCTGTACCGACTCGCCGACTTGAATAAAGGCCGCAAAATGGATCACCGCATCGGGTTTAAAGTCGTGCAGTGTCGCTCTCAATAAATGAGTATCCTTTAAATCGCCGACAACCAGTTTACCGCACAACAAGGCATCGCGATGTCCCGTAATCAGATTGTCGTACACCAGGACATCAAAGCCTTTATCTCCCAGCGATGCTACCATGTGGCTTCCAATGTATCCGGCTCCACCGGTGATGAAAATTTTTTTCACGGTTTACCCCGCCTAGTTAATTGAGACCACAGACTCGCCCTAATACGCTCCTTCTCGAAAGAGTACCACTCTGAAGGTTTTGAACAAAATAACGATATCAAGCCAAACAGACCAATTAAGCACATACCAGGCATCGAGTACGAGGCGGTCTTCAAAAGTCAGTCTGTTCCTGCCTGACACCTGCCACAGGCCGGTTATGCCAGGAGGGGTCAGAAGAATCGTATCGATATAATAATTCATGTCGTCCTCCTCTCGTTGTAAATAAGGGCGAGATCCGACGAGACTCATGTCACCTTTTAACACATTGAAGAATTGCGGAAGTTCATCCAGCGATGTTTGTCTCAGGAATTTACCGATCCGAGTAATTCGCGGGTCCGGGCCTTTTAATTTTTTGTATTTTTGCCATTCCAGTGCTTTGTCAGGATTAGACTGCAGATGATCATTGAGGAGATCGTCGCTTTGCAGGTACATGGTCCTGAACTTAATGCATTTAAAAATAGTTTTGTTCTGCCCAAAGCGGTTCTGGATGTGGAAAGGGGGGCCTGGCGAGTCCACCATAATCAATAGTGCAATAAAGACGATGGCCGGCAGCAAAACAGGCAAAAGGAGGATGACGAGCATCAAGTCAAAAATTCTCTTCACAAAGCGGTTGAACGTTGACTTCAGGTTGTTATTGATCTTGAGCAGGAACAGCTGCTCCATGAACAGATAGTAAAGTTCTGTATTGGAAAGCGCGACTCCTTTTACATCGGGCACAAGGAGAATGGATTTCGTGTATTTCTGTATCTCGTTGGTGAGTTGCGAAAGCTTTTCGTTCGAGAGTGAGGGGATGGCGACGATTACAGTCGAAATTTCAAACTGTCTGACAATAATTTTGCAATCACTGATTTTACCCAAGATATCATAGACATTATCACCAACCTGAACATACTTACCAATGTTCTCATCGTCGTCGAGAAATCCTATTACGTGGTAGCCAAGATGGGCATCAGAATTTATCCCTTTTACGGTTGCTAATCCCGCAGCACCTGCACCGATGATTATGACATTATCACGCCAAACAACGGCTCTCAGTACTTTCTTGCCAATAAGGTGAAAAAGGGGAAAGAAAAAAAAGCTATAAAAACAGAGAAAGACAACAGTTAAACGGGAAATCCCGCCCATTTTCCCAAGGGATATCACAGCCAGGATCGTTATCGTGGAAGCTGAAATTGCCTTGATAAGTTCTTTTGTTTCATCCCAGAAGGGGAGTTTTTTAAAGTAAAGACCGTCATAAACGATAAAAGCTATAAAGATAACAGGTAACCACCAGAAGTTCACAAAAAAACCGAGAGAAAACTGCAGTGTAATGACCTGCGGATACAGGACTTGCAGTAATTTCCTCGAATAGTAGGCCGCCAGAAGAGCAGCGTAAAATGCCGCAACATCCAGTAAAAACAGCAACACAATCTTTAAACTATGTCTTATTTTCCCTGTCAAAAAAAGTCCCGGCAAACGCAGATTTACCACAAAAACTAATGGATATCTTCAATAGGAAACAGTAACAATTGCTATTGTAAGATATTATAATCCTTTATAAATTGCAAGATGATAAATTGTCAAAATAATAAAAATGACCATCTAGCCGAACGTAATTTCTTTTTGATAAAGAACACATCTTATGATACAAGAATTAGAAATCGAACGACCATTTGTTAGGAAACGAATTAAATAGGATTTATTATTCACTGTGAATGTGCAAACACATAAATACCATGAGGAACAGGAAAAAAACCGCGGCTAAGAAATCGCAAGACAAAAACACCCTTAGCTACGTACGTCTACTTTTCTTGACAGTTTGAGGAGTTATGTGTTACTATTATCCCGTTCAAATTTGAACACTCTTTCATCTTGTAGATGCTCATTGAGCAAAAAAACGAATATATCTTTGTACATCAGTTGGTTCTCATAGCTGATGGAAATTGATCGACAACACTAATATGCTTCCCTGAAGCCAGACATTGAATGTACGCAAATTTTGAGAAAGATAGCAAATAATCATCGTATTATGCAAAGATATCTTGCATCAAGGCAGAGGATCAGCCTGGGTAAGGTGAATTATGGTATTAAATTTTTAATCAATTAAAGCATTTTCGAAATCCAAAATTTTCCAGGAGTAACTGAAAAGCAGAAATACATATACAGTTTGACATCAGTAGGCATGGATGAAAAGGCTAAACAGACAATGATTTTTTTGAAATGCAAATTGGACGTATCTAAGGCGATGAAAATAAAAATCGAGGAATTGCAGGAAGACGTTAACAGCTTTTCATAGAAGTGTTCGACTGTCCGACAAATCGAACAACGGCAAGAATATCCACTCTCCTTGCAGAAGTCCATGTAGTAGGTACGAGGGATGGACATTCTGCGGTAGAATTTGCTGAGCGTGGATTATAAGGAGTTTTTTTGAATCATGAAAACAGCCATCGTTCATGATTGGCTTATATCGTATGCGGGATCCGAACGAGTTCTCGAGCAGATTATAAAACTATATCCTGATGCCGACCTTTTTAGCCTCATAGATTTTTTACCAGAGCCCGAAAGACAATTTCTCCAGCATAGGAACATCCAGACGTCTTTTCTTCAGCACTTCCCATTTGCAAAGAGCAAGTATAGGGGTTACCTGCCCTTTATGCCTCTTGCGATCGAACAATTTGACCTTTCCAGTTATGAGCTTGTAATCTCCTCTTCTCACGCGGTAGCAAAAGGGGTTCTGACGACATCGGACCAGTTGCATGTCTGTTACTGCCATACTCCCATACGTTACGCTTGGGATTTACAGCGTCAGTATCTGATAGAGTCAGGTTTGGACAAGGGCATAAAGGGGAAAATAGCCAAGCTCATTTTGCACTACATTCGCCTTTGGGATTATTCTGCTTCCCGGAGAGTAGATCATTTCATAGCGAATTCACACAACGTTGCTGCAAAAATAAAAAAACATTATGGTCGTGAAGCTTCGGTCATCTATCCTCCCGTTGATATAGATAAATTCCAACCTATTTCGAAAAAAGAAGATTTTTTCTTGACGGTTTCCAGAATGGTCCCGTACAAGAAAATCGACCTCATTGTAGAAGCATTTTCACAGACACCTGATAAAAGGCTTGTGGTTATCGGAGATGGGCCGACTTTATCAAAGGTAAAAGCAAAAGCAAAAAAAAATATTGAAATACTCGGGTATCAAGTGACTGACGTGATACGTTCCTACCTCCAAAGAGCGAGGGCATTTGTCTTTGCTGCAGATGAGGATTTCGGGATTTTGCCTGTAGAAGCGCAAGCGTGTGGGACCCCCGTTATCGCATATGAAAAAGGTGGGGTGCTGGAAACAATAATCAACGGGAAAACAGGGATTTTTTTCAAGGAGCAGACCACGGCGAGTTTGATCAACGCTGTGCAAGAGTTTGAACGCTCGGAAGACTGTTTCGACACCAATGTTATCCGTCAGAACGCTGAAAAATATGGCAGGGATAGATTTCAGAAAGAGTTTCTGGATTTGATGGGGAAAATCGTTGTTGCTCGCTGACAACCGGTTCAAGCAACATATCCCAAGACAAGGTGCATGGGTAAATACGGTAAGCGTCGCAGAGCTAGGCCCTGTTTCGCATAAACCTGTAATAGATGTTACGGTAGTGCAGCAATCTGATCGTAATGCACTGTTGTGTGTTAATATGCGCCTTCTTTATTCAAAACGACGCGAATGGTCTGGAATAGAATCATGATGTCGAGCCAGACGGACCAATTGAGCACATACCACGCATCTAGCCTGACCCTCATGGCATAATCCAAATTATTCCTCCCGCTCACCTGCCACAGGCCGGTAATCCCCGGACGCACCATGTGGTAATAGTCAGAGAACTCCCTGTAGTATTTCGTAATTTCCTCATCAAGTACAGGACGCGGTCCGACGAGGCTCATGTCGCCGCTTAGTACGTTGAAAACCTGTGGAAGCTCGTCAAGTGACGTTTTTCTCAGAAAAGCGCCCATCCGCGTTATTCTGGGATCATTTTTTAATTTGAAATAAGTTTCCCATTCAAGGTTCGCACGAGGATCTGTCGTAAGTATATTTTCAAGACGATCCATTGCATCTTGGTACATGCTTCTGAACTTATAAACAGTAAATGGACGTCCATTGCGCCCTCTTCTCGGTTGCCGATAAAAAATTGGTCCAGGGGAGTCAAGTATTATAAGCAGACCGATTATGCCGATGATGAGAAGAAGCAGTGGCATGAAAACAAGAGAAATGGCGAGTTCAAGCGCTCTCTTAATGAATTTATTAACGGGTGACGTCAGGTTGTTGTTGATTTTTAATAAGAACATCTGCTGCAAAAAAAAATGGTGCAGCTCTGTATTCGTGAGCGAGACACCTTTTATATCGGGAATGAGCAGGATATTTTTAGTATGTTTCTGAATATTCGCCGTGAGTTCGGCCAGTCTGTCCACGGCGAGGGAAGGGATCGCTATAATCACCGTAGAGATATCGAGGAGATTTACAAATTTTGTAAAATGTTTGATTTTCCCAAAGATATTGTAGGTCGAGCCCGCAATGTCCACCTGTCTACCGATCCTATCGTCATCGTCGAGAAAGCCTATGACGTTATAGCCAAGATGGATGTTTCCGGATATCCCTCTAGCTATGGCTTTCCCTGCGGATCCGGCTCCGATAATGATCACGTTGTCCCGCCAGAGGCCGATTTTATAAAAAATCTTCTTGCCGATCATTCTGAAGTACGGAAAAAAGAATAGACTAAAGCACCAGAGAAAGACAATCGTTAATCGGGAAATATTTTCTGACATCTTGGTTAAAGAAAGAATAGAGAGGATTGCAATCGTGGCTGCGGACGTTGCCTTGCTGAGTTCTCTGGTCTCGTCCCAGAAGGGGAGTCTCCGAATATAGAGGCGTTCATAGAGAATAAAGGATAAAAAAATCGCGGGAAACCACCAGAAGCGCAAAAAATACTCGAGGGGAAAGGGCTCTAAGAATTTAGTGCTAAAGAGAAGGTACAGCATCATTCTAAGATAATAGGCGGCAAAAAGTGAAGAATAAAATGCCGCGATATCCGGCACTAATAACACAGCATTCTTAAATTTATTTCGAATATTCCTTGCCAAGAAATCACCTATGTTTATTTTTATGTATCACAATCTATTTCTTCGCCATCAAAATTTTCGTATTTTTACAATGTTCAGCAAGACGGAGGTACCAGCGAAAAAAAATGGATACATGGGCTAAATCTAGAACCTTTTTTAAGTTGCGAAAATTCAAGCCATTACACGCAGGGTTCAAAATGGCCGTTACAATTGCCTAGTCGCCTCATGGAAATGCTCACAGGAAGCATCTTCGTTCATAGTTTTTTTGAATATTAACGTTGATCGCCGATTTATGCAATCAAAAAAGAAGAAGAGCTGAATTGACTTGACATGTGGAATAATCATCTGTAACATTAACTACTTGCGGCTATTTCAATTAACATTCAGTTGGCCATATTAGCGGTTTTTTTTGGCACAAAAATTGAACCAGGCATTTTACCAGATGCTTTCACGATTCTCGTGGGCGATATCAGCTCTACCAGGAATAACTCCTTTGATATTCATGACAAGATTATTCACTGCCAGCGGAATAGGAATCGGTAAAGAAGGCATGTGATTATTCAGGGAGCGAATGCATGAAAGTTGTCATTCTTGCAGGGGGTCTTGGCACACGAATAAGCGAAGAGACAGTCGTCCGACCAAAACCGATGGTAGAAATCGGCGGGAAACCGATTCTCTGGCACATTATGAAGATTTATTCTCATTATGGCTATAATGAATTCATCGTCTGTCTTGGTTTTAAAGGGTATATGATTAAGGAGTACTTTTCCAATTATTTTCTCCACATGAGCGACGTGACATTCGATATGAAACAAAATGTCATGGAAGTTCATGAACGGCACGTAGAACCCTGGAAAGTCACGCTGGTCGACACCGGCGCGGACACTATGACTGGCGGCCGGATCAAATGTGTCGCTCCTTATATCGGCAAGGAAACGTTTATGTTGACCTACGGTGACGGTGTTTCCGACATCGACATAGGACATCTTGTTGCTTATCATAAAGCCCATGGCAGGCTGGCCACGGTAACGGCAACCCAACCCTCCGGACGTTTTGGAGCACTAGACCTGGGCGAAGAAGAGCGGGTGCTCGCTTTTCAGGAAAAGCCGGCTGGTGACGGCTCTTGGGTGAATGGAGGATTTTTTGTATTGGATACGCAGGTTCTCGCTCTTCTCACTCAAGATAGCACGGTCTTTGAAAAAGAACCGCTAGAAAAGCTGGCCCATGACGGCCAATTGATTGCACATAAACATCGTGGCTTCTGGTACGCAATGGACACGCTTCGCGATAAGAACCACCTCGAATCGCTCTGGCAGTCCGGCAAGGCGCCGTGGAAGGTCTGGAAATAACCCAACGGAAGACAAACCAGTGATTGACAAAAAATTCTGGAGTAAGAAGAAGGTCTTTATCACCGGTCATACGGGGTTCAAGGGTTCTTGGCTCTGTCTCTGGCTCCATTCCCTGGGAGCTGAGGTGCATGGATATGCGCTCAAGCCGCCGACGGAACCGAGCCTGTTTGATCTCTGCAAAGTAGGTTCCTTAATCCAGTCCTCGATGGTCGCCGATGTTAGAGATGGAGAGTCTTTGGCATCGGCACTGGGTGCATCGAAGGCGGACATTGCCATACACATGGCGGCACAGCCGCTCGTTCGCGATTCCTATACAATTCCCGTAGAAACGTACGCAATCAATGTTATGGGAACCGTTAACTTTTTCGAGGCAATCCGACGGTGCAACACCGTCAGGGCTGTGATCAACGTGACCACCGATAAATGCTATGAAAATAAGGAGTGGGTCTGGGGGTACCGGGAATGCGAGCCGCTTGGAGGTTACGACCCCTATTCCAGCAGCAAAGCCTGTTCTGAACTGATAACTTCTTCCTACCGGAGTTCGTTCTTCAATCCCCGGGAATACGATGACCACGGCGTGGCGATAGCATCGGCCAGGGCAGGGAATGTGATTGGCGGTGGTGACTGGGCGAGTGACAGACTCATACCGGATTGCATTCGTGCAATTCTGAAAAATGAAAGGGTCCTTATTCGAAATCCCCATGCCATCAGGCCTTGGCAGCATGTATTGGAGCCTCTGTTCGGTTACCTTGCGCTCTCCCGAAAACTTTATGATCATGGTCCACGCTTTAGTGGTGCCTGGAATTTTGGGCCTGATGAGAAAGATGCGCGGTCCGTTGAATGGGTCGTGAAGAGCTTGTGCGAAAAATGGGGCAATGATGCCTCCTATGAAATTAATAAAGAGAAACATCCCCATGAAGCGAATTATCTGAAGCTTGATTGTTCAAAAGCAAAAACTGAGCTCGCGTGGCGTCCGCGCTGGGATGTAAGAAAAGCAATAGAGAGCATCGTAAACTGGTCTCGCATATATAGGCAGGGTGGTGATGTCCGGCAAGCATGTGTATCGCAGATTGAAGAGTATAGCGGATTATTTGAGGGCTGACGTGGCAGATCAGAGCGAAATGGACCAGCAATTGCGGAACCAGGTAATCGCCGCTGCAGTTCAATACTACGAGTTTAAGCATAAAGCCAAGAAGACTTTCACGGCCGGTGACCGAATCCCCTATGGAGGCCGTATTTTTGACGAGAAGGAAATTGCAGCTCTCATCGATGCGTCGCTCGATTTCTGGTTGACAACGGGCAGATATGCAGAAAAATTCGAGCATGACTTTGCGGAATTCCTTGGTGTGCAATACTGTTCTCTGACCAATTCCGGGTCTTCTGCTAATTTACTTGCCTTCATGGCGCTCACTTCTTCCCAGTTAGGCGACAAGAGGATAAAGCAGGGAGATGAGGTCATCACCGTTGCTGCGGGTTTCCCTACCACGGTCGCTCCAATCATTCAATTCGGTGCTATTCCTGTTTTTGTCGATGTAACGCTGCCTACCTATAATATCGACTGCTCCCAACTGGAGATGGCCCTGTCGGACAGGACGAAGGCTGTTATGTTGGCCCATACGCTAGGGAATCCTTTTGACTTGAATGCAGTAAAGGATTTTTGCGATTCCCGCGGGTTATGGCTCATTGAGGATAACTGCGATGCACTCGGAGCGAAATATAATCATAACAATAAATGGAAATATACAGGCACTATCGGACATATCGGTACATCCAGTTTTTATCCACCGCATCACATGACCATGGGAGAGGGCGGCGCAGTGTATACGAACGATGGCCTGCTTAAGCGTCTTGTCGAATCCTTCCGGGACTGGGGCAGAGATTGCTGGTGCCCATCGGGCCGCGATAATAGCTGTAAAAGACGGTTTTCGCAGCAATTTGGAGAGTTGCCAATCGGTTATGACCATAAGTATGTGTATTCGCAATTTGGGTACAATCTCAAGATAACGGACATGCAAGCGGCGATCGGCTGCGCCCAACTGGATAAGCTGCATGGTTTCATAGAAGCGAGAAAGAAAAATTGGAAAATGCTTCGTGAAGGTCTGGATGGCCTGTCGGATCACCTCATCCTGCCTGAGCCGACAAAAAATTCCAACCCAAGCTGGTTCGGTTTCCTCCTCACGATGCAGAGAAAAGCTGCATGTTCTCGTGACGATCTTGTCGCCTACCTGGAGAAAGCCGGCGTACAAACGCGCATGCTTTTTGCCGGCAACCTGATAAAACATCCCTGCTTCGATATCATGAGACGAGAGAAGCGAGGATTCAGGGTTGTCGGTGAAATGGCGAATACAGACCGCATCATGCGGGATAGCTTTTGGGTAGGCGTGTATCCGGGAATGATTGAAGATATGATCAGCTTTACGATCGATACGATGAGAAAGTGCCTGCTCAGATGAAAGTTTTAGTTACCGGCACAACAGGTTTTGTCGGTTCCTGCTTGTCGCGCCGTCTCCTTGAAATGGGGTACGAGGTCCATTCATTCAAACGGACGTTATCTAATCCCTGGCGCCTTGTCGATATCAGAAGAAATATTGTTGAGCATGTAGTTGATCTGCGTGATGCTGATGCGGTCGGCCGAGGTGTTGAAAGGATTCGACCGCAGGTCATATATCATTGCGCTACGTATGGAGGATTTGCCGACCAGAAGGACACAACCGCCATTTTCGAGTCTAATGTTTTAGGTACCGTCAATCTTCTCAAAGCATGTGAACGGGTAGGGTTCGATTATTTTGTCAATACCGGAAGTTCATCCGAATACGGAATAAAGTTCCATCCCATGGATGAACGTGACGCTTTGGAGCCAAACGGTGATTACGGTGTATCCAAAGCTGCTGCCACTTTGTTTTGTAAATCTGAAGGGATCAGCAAACAGCTTCCGATTGTAACGTTGCGCCTGTTTTCTCCGTATGGCCCTTGGGACGATCCAAGACGTTTGATCCCTTATGTGATCAAATCCTTTCTTCGAAATGAGGTGCCTCAACTGACTTTGCCAACGTCAGTCAGGGATTTTATATTTATCGAAGATATCCTCGACGCCTACATCGCCGTAGTCAAAAAGCCTTTTCTCGGTGAAGTATTCAATATCGGGAGCGGCACTCAGTCTTCCCTTGGAGAAGTAGTAACAATTGTTAAAGATCTGCTCCACACCAGCGCTGAACCGGCTTGGGGAGCCGTCAGTAAGCAGAGACAGGAACCGTGCCTCTGGGTCGCACAGAACAACAAAGCCCGTAATAACATAGAATGGGATCCATCGACATCGCTCAAGTCAGGGTTGCAACGGACTGAGGTTTGGATGCAAAATAATCTCAATCTATATCCGTGATGCTCTTGAACCATACCATATGAAACTTTCCGATTATGTCATAGAATTCATCATAAATCACGATGTCCATCACATCTTTGAGGTCATCGGGGGGGCGATTACGCACCTGCTCGATTCCGCCAACGGTAGGAAGGACATCCAATGCGTTTCAGTCCATCACGAACAGACCGGTGCGTTCGCAGCCGAGGCCTATGCCCGGATGAATGGGAAACTCGGTGTCGCCATGGCAACAAGCGGTCCTGGAGCGTTGAATCTTCTTACCGGAGTCGGCAGCTGCTACTTTGACTCCGTTCCCTGCCTTTTCATAACGGGCCAAGTAAACACGTATGAATACAAATTCGATAAAGCAGTGCGCCAGATCGGATTTCAGGAAACTGATATTGTCAGCGTTGCAAAACCTCTGACGAAATACGCGGAACTGGTTGTTGACGCTCAGAAGATCCGGTTTCACCTGGAAAAAGCTGTTTTTCTTGCTCAAAACGGCAGGCCAGGCCCGGTCCTGCTGGATTTGCCGATGAACATCCAGCGCGCCCAAATAGATCCTCAAAATCTCACAAGTTTTTTTGATACCGATGAATACCGGCGCATGCTTCAGACAGAACCGTTAGATCACCAATCGATCATCGGCGTTATTGACTCCATCAGGGATGCTAAAAGGCCTGTCATTCTTGCAGGTGGCGGGGTGAGGACGTCAGGTGCTGTCGCAGATTTTCAGGATGTGGTCCAGATAACGGGCATTCCGGTAGTAACTTCCCTCATGGGTCTGGACGCGTTGTTTCATGATCATCCGGCTTTTTTCGGAATGATCGGATCCTACGGCAACCGTTACAGCAACCTCACCGTGGCCAATGCAGATCTAGTCTTGATTCTGGGCTCACGGTTGGACAGCAGGCAGACTGGTACGCGACCGGCTACCTTTGCTCGTGCTGCTAAAAAAATTCATGTGGATGTCGATCCTCTGGAGCTGAATGCAAAGGTCCATGCTGAAATTGCCATACATGCAGATCTGAAAGATTTCCTTAAAGCTCTTAAGAAGGGTCTATCAGGCTATCAGAAAAGCGATCTTTCTGCCTGGTATGCAACTATCGATGGCTTTCGCAAGAAGTATCCAACTGTTCTCCCAGCACCGATGACAGGTGAAATCAATCCGAATCAGTTTATGGAGCTCCTGTCGCATCGGTCGGGCGAGGGCGATGTTATTTGCCTCGATGTGGGCCAGAATCAGATGTGGGCAGCACAATCTTTCGTGCTCAAGAAAGCACAACGCATGATAACGTCTGGCGGTATGGGATCTATGGGCTTTGCCCTGCCTGCTGCTCTAGGTGTAGCTAAAAGCAGTAATAGAAGGACCATTGTCATCGCCGGGGATGGCGGTATTCAGATGAATATCCAGGATCTCGACACCATTGTTCAACACCGCCTGCCGGTGAAGATCTTTATTATGAACAACGGGTGTCTCGGCATGGTGAGACAAATGCAGGATATGTACTTCGGAGGACGACAGCAATCCACGGTAATCGGCTACACTTGTCCGAACCTGACGAAAATCGCCGAAGCATATGGTATCCCGTCGTTTGCGATAGCCGCCATGGACCGAGCAGAAGATGCCATCAACAAGGCATTGACAGGAGAGGGGCCTGCATTTGTTGAAGTGATGCTGAGCCAGGATACCCAGGTGAACCCCAAACTGGTCGTGAACCGGCCCATAGAAGACATGTCGCCCCATCTTGATCGACAAGAACTTAGGGATATCATGCTTATCGATCTGGCAGAAGAAAAAGATTTCGAAAAATAGCGACAAAATCACATAGGATTAGCCTAAAGTCGGAAGGAAGCTCTTTTGGATTCAAACCGGGCAATTCACACCTATCAC
>DASPQB010000285.1:0-34525 GCA_035625205.1 Nitrospirota bacterium
CATGTTGTGAGCTTTATTCCGGCTTATTTAGCACGTGCAAGTCCGTTGAAAAAGAGGTCCGTCACAAACGCGCCAAATTTTTTAGAAGACAGGTTCACGCATTTTCCATGTACATGTTCAGCCAGAGGCTGCAAAATGAAATTATGGATAATAACACCGATCAGAGAGGTTACTGCCAAAGAGGGGTCGAATTTTTTTAGTTCGCCGCTCTTCATCCCTTCCCGTAACAGCTTAACAAGGCCGGCATAATTGTCAGCAAAATAATGTTCACAGATCCAGGTGATGTTTCTGCTGCTTCCTGCAAATTCCATGGCCATGATCCTGCGGAGGTCTTCATTACCTATTTGAAAATGTATGAAGCTTTCGACATACTTCTGAATTTTTCGACGTACCGACGTTTTTGACGTGAAAATAGGATCGTTCCAGATATCAATAAGTGTTGAAAAGGAGTCGCTCAGAACGGCACGATAGAGAGCATCCTTGTCCTTGAAATGGTAATAGATCATCGCGTTATTCACCCTTGCCGTGTAGGCAACCTCTCGAACCGAAGTCCCGTCGAGGCCGCGCTGCGCGAATACGCGTCGCGCGGCAGCAAGTATTTGAACACGCGTATCGCCGTCCGATCGTCCACCTTTGGGGCGGCGTCCTGCAGAATGTTTTTGTGATCTGCGCCGTTTCATGGTTATTTAACTAACCAGTTAATTAAATAATATGTAAATCAGGATATACCAAGTCACCGAGATGTGTCAAGGTTTTTTAACACTTTATGCCGTCAGGTGTTGGCCTCGTTGACGTTTGGCTATAACAGTATGACAAGTGCCGCGGAGAATGCTGCACAGCATCTTTGCCCTGAATACGGGAAAAGACGGTTGCAGGTCAATGCAGGTTTCCTGGATCATGAAATGCTACTTTGCTTTAAGAATGCCATCACGCGCCATCAGGATTGAGGCGAGCAAGTCGGCTTTTCATCCCTCTGGTGGTATGTTAACGGCCGGGTCTGATCGCATTACTCGACAAATCCATTAACTGTCGTCATCGAGCATCCGGTGTTTCGGTCGTTCGATGTCATCAAACTGCCCCGTTTTTACGGCCCAAATAAAAATAAACCAGGCAGCAAGGCCCAAAAAAAACATGAGCACGATGAGTGCTAGAATTGTCCAGAGCATAGTATTATTATATCCCTATTTCCCACCAGACGTTGCCCTATCTCGGTCTTATAAGCCATTATCAATCTATATTTCCTTCCCCTGTTCAGTCTGTTCCGGATAGATGAACGGAGCTTCCTGCTCCACTTTTATCTCCCGTGCCGTAAGATTTTCAAGAATAAAACGCAGTTGTGTGAGCCGGTACCTAAGATCCTTTCTCTTTACATACACATTGACATTCATTTTCATTCCGGTATTGGGAGGGAGGATGAAAGGATTCTGTAAAATTTCCAGATCAGCATCTTTTATACCAGCAATACTGAGTTGATACACGGCAGGTTTAAGAGATCGATTTTCGATTGTCAACGAATAGGTATTCATTATACCATCATGATTTCCCTCTTGCAGAACCATTTGTGGCTCGGTTCGAAATACCCAAAAATCAACAGGCACTCTGATATAAGCTTGATACGCGAGTTGCACAGCGATAAAGGCAAAGGCAATGGAAAGCCATATCACACGGCCCCGTTTTCCCTTCGGGACTGGTTCTCCTGAAGAACCCGGGAGATACCGAACAAGCAGCCTCGTTCCGGTTTTTTCCGTCTGTGACCGGCATGCGTCGATGCATTCAGCACAGTTGATGCATTCAATCTGAAGACCCTTGCGTATATCTATCCCAGAGGGGCACACGCGCACACACGCTTCGCACCCCCTGCATTCGTCTGCATGTTTCCGGTCGAACGCGATCGTCAGAGTTCTGTCATCGAAAAAAGCGCTTTGAAATCGAGCATAAGGGCAAACGGTTCCGCAGAAATAGTGTCTTACAAAAGCAAGGTCCAGGTATAACAGGAGGGTAAAAAATAACCACGAACCAGATGTCCAGGGTCCGAGCGAGCCGTGCCGTGCATCCCTGATCATCTCATAGGGCGAGACAAAATACCAAATCAGGTCGGCGGAAACAATGACAGAAAAGATAAAGAGGATGCCGTGCGAGACGGCTTGGCTTACGTACCGATGACGACTCATCCATGGCATGGCGATCAGCCGTCTCGCGAAATCAGACAGAACCGACTGAGGACACATCCAGCCGCACCAGATGCGGCCGTAGAGAACCGTTACGATCATGATGCCGAGAAAAAAAAGAAGGAAGACAAGCAGGAAAAAGTATGCCTCGCTGATCCAGAAGACGAAACCAAAAAAATACAATTTGAGAGAAGGAACATCAAAGCGAAAGGCACTTTCGCGGTTCACCTGGACAAAGGGGAGACCAAGCAGCATTACTGCCTGCATCCACGCAACAATGCGACGCTTGGCCCGAAAAGACATTTTTTTCATTCCTGACTACTTCATATGGCGGGAAAAAGCATAAGTAGCCACCGCACGTATCTTTTCCGGACTGAGCTGGCTCGAGAATGATGGCATTCCCTTCGGCGTGCCAGCGCTGATCACGCGTATATAATCGACGAGACGATTGCCGTAAATGAACTTGGGGCCGCCCAGTGCAGGGCCGATTCCGCCTTCAAAATTTTCACCGTGGCACATTGCGCAATTTCCCCTATATAATGCCCTACCGAGCGCCAAGTCTGCGGCTCCTCCCTTCTCTGCTTCGCCGGGCCGTGCCGTTTCTTTCGTTTCTGGGATGGTGACATTTTGTCTTAAGACCTCAATATGTCGCTGATACTGTGTTAACTGAGACCACCCGGTGGTCTGTGGCGAAAAGAAATACATATAGCAAATCCCAAAAATAATGAGTCCGGCAAACAGTACCGTCATGCCGAGAGGCATTTTCGACTTCCCCTCTTCCCGTTCTTCTATGCCGTCATATTCGCTCATGTTTTTCTCCGCATTAATGGTCTCGTGATTACTGTATGAACTCAATCTTCATCGAGCATCCGGTATTTCGGTGCTTCTACCTTCGCTTTCCGTTCAGCACGATAGAAGTAGATCACGACACCTATAAAAACAACGGCCAACACAATCGTAAATCCGAAATAAATTACCGCTTTCAATGCCATGTTATTGTTTTAACTCCCTTCCCAACCGCATGAGGTATGCTACGAGAGCATCCATTTCAGTTTTACCCTGCAGTACCTGCAAGTCTTCTGCCGTATAGGGATATCCGAGAACGTGCATTTTCCTTTCCGTATATGTCGTGTCGAGATTTCTGTCGGCAAGCCAAGCATATGCCGGCATGTTCGAATCACGGTACATGCTGCGGGGGTCCTTTAAATGCATGTAGTGCCAGGTTGGCGGATATTTTGTACCGACGCGCGCAAGATCCGGGCCGGTTCTCTTGGACCCCCATAAGTGCGGCCGGTCGATGGCCGATTCCTCAAGTTTTGACGGCGCACCATACCGAGCCGTTTCAAAGGGAAGCGGCCTGACCGTCTGCGAATGGCAATTATTGCAGCCTTCTCGAATATAGATGTCCCTGCCCTCCACGTCAAGCGGTTTGTAAGGTATGACTTTTTCTACCGACGGCGTAGCGCTCCCGACATACAAAGGGATGAACGTGGTCAAAAGCGTTCCCACGAGGATCGAAAGAGTTGCCAAGATGATGAAGGTTACCGGTCTTTTATCGACGTTCATAGGAATCTCCTTCTTCTTAACTCTTTATCATGCGTTCTGAACGGCCGGTGCCGATCTGATCGTCTTGTAAAGATTATAGACGAACACCAGGAAGCCCGTGAAGAAAATGATTCCTCCTACGGTACGCATGTTCCAGAAAAGGTAATTCGGCGCCAGTGTCTGCATGAAATTGGGATAAACCAGACTACCGTCCTTTTCCATGGCCTGCCACATCGCTCCCTGGCGAAGGCCTGTAACCCACATCGTAACGGAATAGATAAGCTGCCCTACGAGCACGAGCCAGAAGTGCAAGTTCGCTAGTTTTATGCTGTACACTGCCGTGTTGTAAATGCGGGGGATCATGTAATAGAATCCAGCCGAAAGTGTCATCGTTACCCATCCCATAGTGCCCATATGCACATGGCCGATCACCCAGTCCGTGTAATGGATAAGGGCGCTGAAGGTGCGGACTGCCTGGCTTGGTCCCTGTATGGTCTGCATCCCGTAGAACGTGATTGCCATGATGATAAACTTGACCAGGTAGTTGGACCGCATCTGCTGCCACTGGCCTTTCATCGTTCCATACCCATTGATGACCGATGCCCATGACGGAGCGATCAGGAAAAGACTGAACGCGATGGCTACAGTCTGGATCCAGTCCGGGAGCGGCGTATAAACCAAATGGTGCGCGCCTGTCCAAAGATAGGCAAAAACAAGGGACCAGAAACCGATGATTGAGAGGCGGTGGCTGTACAGCGGCGCGTTCGTCGTCTTCGGGAGGATGTAGTAGAATACGGCAAGGGGCAGCGTGGTGAATACGAAGGCTACGGCGTTGTGCCCGAACCACCACTGGACGTTCGCATCATTCGCACCCGCATAAATGGAATAGGATTTGAACCACGACACGGGGACCGCAATATTGTTCCCGATATAAACGATGGCGACGCCTACGACCGTAGCGAGAATATACCAGAGGGAAACATACATCTGTTCCTCTTTCCGTTTCATGATCGTGCCAATGATGTTGATTGAGAACATCACCCACAGAATCACTACCCCGATGTCGAGCGGCCACTCGAGCTCGGAATATTCCTTGCTTTGGGTCATGCCGGCAAAGAGCGAAAGCGCAGCGAGTACGATGGCTACATTGAAAAAGTACAGCGTGGCCTGTGCAAGTCTCGGGAATGCCAGCCGTGTCCTGCCCAACCGCTGAACCAGATAGAAGAATAGGGCGAACGCGGCCGGTACGGTGAAGCCGTATATGACTGCGTTTGTGTGCAGCGGTCTGAGTCTGCCATAGGTGAGCCAAGGGGTGAAGTTAAGCGAGGGGTAGACCAGCTGCAGGGATATGAGGATACCAACGAGGAGCCCTACAATCCCCCAAAACAGAGATGAAATCGCGAACCCTTTAATTGCACGATAGTCATACTGAGTATCCGGTGTCATAGGGCGCTCCATTCGTAAGAGTGAGACGCTGATAACTTACACTTTTAGTTTAGACAGGTCTTCAAAATTTGCTTTTTTTAGAGTTTCGGCCACCTTGTTCTGCACGTTTGCCCACAGCTGGATTGTGGGGCAGTGTTTAGAAAAGTTGCATTTTTTTTTATCCATGAGACAAAGATTGATGTACAGTTTTCCTTCGATTGCTTCGAGTACTTCTAGCACCGTGATCTCTCGCGACGGCTTAGCTAGAGAAAAACCTCCTTTAACTCCGCGGTAGGATCGTACAATCTTGGCTTTGACGAGCTTTTGCAGGATCTTAGCAAGAAAGCTTCTGGGAATCTTGTATTCCTCTGCAATTTCATTGATGAAGCTGACTTTTTTAAACGGCTGGCTCGCTAGGTACAAAACGCTGCGGATCCCGTAATCACCTTCACGTGTGACATGCATGGTTTCTAGTATATCTAACCTTTTAACGTTGTCAAGGGAGATAAAAGCGTTTGATCATAGCAGAAGAGGGAAAGCTCGCTTTTTACCGATCACTTGATTTATTGTCCATTTTATATTATAGTTTTCCATGCACAAAAAAATTAAAACAGTAGCAGAACTTTGTCCGCTCCTCGACATCCTGCGAAGTACTGGTAAGAAAATTATTTTTACGAACGGATGCTTTGACATCATTCACACTGGCCATACGCGGTATCTTGCACAGGCAAAATCTTACGGAGATTTGCTCGTTGTTGCCGTCAATAGCGATACCTCGGTGAGGAAGATTAAGGGTGAAAAAAGACCAATAAACACCCAGGCCGACCGCATGGAGGTCCTAGCCGCCCTTGAAGCGGTAGATTATGTTACTATTTTTGACGAACCGGACCCCTACCGGGTCATCTCGGAGTTGAAGCCTGATGTTCTGGTCAAGGGCGGGGATTGGCCCATCGAAAAAATCATTGGCAGGGACGTGGTTGAAGCGAGTGGCGGGCGTGTCATCAATGTCCCTTTCGTGGCTGGAGCATCCACTTCAGGGATCATAGAAAAGATTTTAAAAACCTACGGTGAATAAGGTTCAGGCATGCACGAAGCTCAAACGGGGGGAATATTGGGATGCAGCTACTGTTCCGTTAAGAACCACCCTCGCTGCGACAGGCAATCCAATCTAGCCGTCTTATCTTGTTATGTATCTTGGTAATCGTCGCCTTCCCCTACGTTTCCTAACTGTTCTTTTTCTTTTCTGTTCTTTCTCTTTTCATCTTCTATCGAATGGAGAGTATCGTCGTCGTATCCAAAATAATGTCCGATCTCATGAACAACGGTGTCAAAGACGATCTCCTCTATCTTGTCATCGGATGAAACAGCGCCTTCAATTACCTTCTGATAAATTACGATCCTATCCGGAAGCGCATTCCCGTAGTTCCATTCCCGCTCCGGAAGCGGCACCCCCTGATAGAGGCCAAAGAGTGTACCTGACGATATTCCCATATCGTCCAAAAGCGTTTGTGGTGGCTGGTCTTCGATGTCGATGACGAGATTGCGCAGCCTCTTTCTGAATTTTCCGGGAAGTCGTTGCAGCGATCTTGCCACGAGCTTTTCGAAGGAAGGACGATCCATAATTGTCTACACGGAATGCGGCGTGCGAAACAATGAATGATGCAGACAGCGACAGATCGCCACCTGGCTGCTCATGACTCCCGGTCGGCTGCAGCAAACGATCACTTGTTATTTCCTTATGCTATAGAACACTTCTCGGCCGCGAAAGATTGCGGCATCGCCAAGTTCCTCTTCGATCCGGATCAGTTGGTTATACTTGGCGATACGATCGGTTCGGGAGAGCGAGCCTGTCTTGATCTGCCCGGCGTTCGTTGCAACAGCCAGGTCCGCAATCGTTGCGTCCTCGCTCTCTCCCGAGCGGTGCGAAACCACGGCCGTATACTGCGCGCGCTTCGCCATCTCTATGGCATCGAGGGTTTCGGTGAGCGTCCCGATCTGATTCAACTTGATGAGGATGGAATTCCCGATGCCTTCGGTTATGCCTTTTTTAAAAATCGAGGTGTTGGTAACGAAGATGTCGTCGCCCACTAGCTGTATCTTTTTGCCGAGGCGATCTGTCAAGAGCTTCCATCCCTTCCAGTCTTTCTCTGACATGCCGTCTTCGATTGTAATGATCGGATAACGTTTTATCCACTCCTCGTAGAATGATACCATCTCTTCCGGAGATTTCTTTTTACCCTCGCCTTTGAGATCGTAAACCCCCTCCTTGAAAAATTCGCTGGCAGCGGGATCAAGGCCAAGGAACACCTCCTGGCCTGGCTTATAGCCTGCCTTTTCGATGGCTTCAAGGATCACCTGCACCGCCTCTTCGTTCGATCTCAGGTTCGGCGCAAAGCCGCCTTCATCTCCGACGGAGGTGTTGTACCCCTTTTTCTTCAATACGGACTTGAGATTATGAAATACCTCTGAGCCGATTCGGATTGCTTCCGAACATGAGGATGCACCCGCCGGGATGATCATGAACTCCTGGATGTCAACATTGTTATCGGCGTGCGCTCCGCCATTCAACACGTTCATCATAGGAACTGGAAGTTCCTTTGCATTCGGGCCGCCAAGATAATGATAGAGTGGCAACCCTGCATCCTCGGCTGCTGCCTTGGCCACGGCAAGAGATACGGCAAGCATCGCGTTGGCTCCGAGTTTACCCTTGTTCTCGGTGCCGTCCAATTCGATCATGGTGTGGTCGATAACAGCCTGTTCGGTTGCGTCCATTCCCGTAATGGCAGGGCTGATGACTTCGATAACGTTCGTTACGGCCTTCTGAACGCCTTTTCCCAGGTAGCGTGGACCGCCGTCACGGAGCTCGAGTGCTTCGCGTTCTCCCGTAGATGCACCGCTCGGCACGATGGCCCGTCCGAGAACGCCGCTTTCCAGAATTACGTCGGCTTCGACCGTTGGATTGCCACGAGAATCGAGCACCTCGCGCGCATACACATCTATGATTTCACCCATGAATGCCCCCTCACACAAGTCGGACTGCATATTCCCGATTCTGAAAGTTGAATCCTTTCAATGGGCTAGCAGCTAAATTCCATCCCTCATAACCTCACTGGCCCAGGATGAATTTCCTGCCCGCATCGATCAGATCTTTAATCTTTTCATCCGATGAAGATTCGACGTACACCCGTACCACCGGCTCAGTCCCTGAGGCGCGCATCAGCACCCAACTATCGTCTTCCAGCATGTACTTGGTACCGTCGGCAGTCGTTTTTTTACCTTTGACGCGGGACCCACCGAGTTCGCTCAAAGGCTGGTTCAGCCGCTCTTCAACCGCCTTACGATTGGTTTCCGTGATACGTATGTTAATCCGGTCGTCCAGAATGACGCCGACTTCTTTATAGAGCCGCTTCAGCAGTTCCTTGATAGACTTCTTTTCACTTGACACCATTTCTGTAGCCAGGAGGCAAGCCAGGATTCCGTCTTTTTCCGGTACATGGTCTTTAATGGTCATGCCGGCGCTTTCCTCGCCCCCGAATATTATCTTGCCCTGCACAAGCAGGTCTCCGATGAACTTGAATCCCACGCCTGTTTCATAGACCTCAATACCGTGTTTTTTTGCTACTGCATCTATCAGGTGTGATGTAGCGATAGAGCGCGCAGCGCCACCTTTCCAGCCCCTCGAGCGGCAAAGATAGTCAAGCGCCAACGCAAGAATCTGGTTGGGGTTGATATAGGTACCGTCTAGATCCATTACGCCGAAACGGTCTGCATCACCGTCTACCGCGAGACCGATATCGAATTTACCTTTTTTCAATATTGCCGCAAGCTCGGCCAGGTTCGCTTCCGAGGGCTCGGGTGAATTGCCGCCAAATAAAACGTCGCGATGACCGTGCACCACGGTGACAGCGCATCCCGCATCCTTGAGCGCACTGTCAAGATAATCCCTGCCCGTCCCATACAGCAGATCGACGGCAATTTTGAGCTTTGATTTTTTTATCGGATCAAAATCGATCTTTTTTTTGAGATCGTCGAGGTAGGCTTTACGAAGGTCGGCATCATCCACCATGCCTTTTAGTTTTGCATCAGCTAGGGACATGACGGGGATGGAGTTCTTTTCGAGAAGGGTATTGGCCCGGGATTCGATGTCCTTGGTCTCTTCAGGAAGCGCTGGTCCGCCCCAGGCAGGAGAAAACTTGAGGCCATTATATTGCGGTGGGTTATGGCTTGCCGTAAAGTTGATGCCGCCGGCCGCCTTTTTTCTGATGATCTCAAAAGAGACCGCCGGCGTAGGCACGTCGCGGTTAGCGAGATAGGTGTGGATGCTGTTTGCTGCGAGAACTTTAACGGCCTCTTCCGCGAACCGCTCTGACATAAAGCGAGTATCGTATCCCACGATCACGCCTCTGTCCTTCAGACCTTGCGCCGAGAGGTGGTCTGCTATAGCTTGCGTTACGACACGGACCCGGCTGAAGGTAAAATCGTCGGCTATCACCCCGCGCCATCCCGACGTTCCGAATTTTATTTTTTCAATAGCCATGGATATTCAGAATTTATCATAAAGCAAAGACCTTTGCAACTTGAAAAGAATTTATCGGCACGTGCGCATAAGATCGTTTTTAAATTCTAACTATCTCGGCTCGCAACTCATCTCCTACTTCCAGCAAGGCGACTGAATTGAAAGGTGCATACCGTTTGTCCGTAGGGCTTCCAGGATTGAGATAATACACTCCCTCTATGGAACCCCAGAATGGATGGTGAGAATGGCCATAGACGATAAGGTCTACCTTGTCAAACTCTTTTCTTATCATCTCCTGCTGTACGTTTAGCTTATATTGCCCGTGTATAAGGCCTACTGTGAAGTTGCCAATCGTGATGATTTTCTTGAGGGGAAGCCGCACCTGCACTTCAGCGCTATCCATGTTTCCAGCAACGGCTTCTACGGGCGCAATAGATCTCAGGTCGTCGAGCACAGAAAGTTCCATGATATCTCCCGCATGGAGGATTAGATCGACCCCGCTAAAAATATCATAGATTACCGGAGGAAGTGCCGGCACGATGGCGGGCACATGGGTATCAGATAGTACGCCGACCTTCATGCAGATGCCAATGTTTTCTTGATATCTTCGACAAGCGTTGCCAATGCCAGTTCCCATTGATCCTTAGTATCCATGTTGCGGAGTATCGCCTTCCCGCTCTTCATTTCCTGTTCCCCGATGATCAGGGTATGGCCAGCATGGGACTTGTCGGCTTTCTTCATCTGGCTCTTAAGGCTGCTGCCGGTATAATCCGTATCAACGCGGATTCCGGCGGACCTCAGTGTGTGAATGACAGGCAGAGCAAACGCTACTGCTTCGGCGCCGAGTGCAGCGAGGAAGAGCGCGGGACGGCGAGTTTTGACGGCTTTGGGATCCAGGAGCGAGATAGCCCGCTCGACACCGAGTGCGAAACCGATCCCCGGTGTGGCAGGTCCGCCGATCTCCTGAACGAGTCCATCGTACCTGCCGCCCGCCGCAACGGTGTTCTGTGCTCCCATTTGTCCCATTACGAGCTCAAACGTCGTCCTCGTATAGTAATCGAGCCCGCGAACGAGACGCGGATTTACTTCGAAAGGCACATTAAGTTTCCGCAGGCCCGCTTCAACAGTGTGAAAGTGCCCCTTACAGGGGCCACAGAGGTAATCGAGCATAACAGGGGAATCGCTGAATTGATCAGCGTCCCTCTTGCAATCAAGCACGCGAAGAGGGTTGGTTTCGTAACGCCTCTGGCAGTCTGCGCACAAGGCCGGCAGTTTTTCTTTCAGATACGACCTGAGCGCTTCACGATATGCGCCCCTGCAAGCGCTGTCTCCTAGTGAGTTTATCTGGAGAGTGAGACCGCTGATGCCGATCCGCGTAAATAAGGAGTGTAGCATCACCAGTACTTCTATGTCCACGTGAGGGTGATCGAGCCCCAAGGCCTCTACGCCGATCTGGTAAAATTGGCGATATCTCCCCTTCTGTGGTCGCTCGTGCCTGAACATAGGTCCCATATAATAGAGGCGGCTTATTTGGTTATCCGCATACATCTTATGCTCGACAAAAGCGCGGACGACGCCTGCCGTGCCTTCTGGACGCAAGGTGATCTTCTTGCCGTCTCTGTCCTCAAACGTATACATCTCTTTTTCCACAATGTCCGTCGACGCTCCGATGCTGCGGGCAAATAGTTCGGTATACTCGAAAACAGGAACCCTGATTTCTGCAAAACCGTAATCCTCGAACAGCTTCCTCGCAATCGACTCAAGGTGCAGCCACAGAGGAATATCAACCGGGAGTATATCTTTTACGCCTTTAATAGCCTGAATTGCCATTCAAACGTCCTGCCACTCCAAATGGTTCTGAATCGTGTTTGGAGTCCTTTCGCTTTCAGATTGACGATATCGGCACTACGAGGTTAACAGGATGAAGCGCTTGCTTCCTGATTGCTCAGTCTCAACATCTTCTTTCCTTCAGATTCCCCTGATCTGATGGTAAGGCACAATGAGCGTTGTCTCAGGCTCTCGGAAGTAACAAAATGAATTATAAACTAAATCGGCGGACAAATCCGATTTTACGAATTACGCATCATGACTTTTGTACGATGGTTTTACTGATATATATTATTGACTTGTTATCATTAAGGCTTTCGCAGCAACTTCCACGGATGGCTCTTCACATCATCTGTTGTCTCCTTCAGATTTTGCGCCATTTCCTTGAAACTTACCATTGCAGCGTCGATGTTCTTTTTATTCTCGGTGACGATGGTATCGCTCTTTGCGGTTATGGCTTTGAGGCTTTCCGCGCTAGCATCTAATTTTTTCATGATTTCGGGCAGGTTCTTGAGGACTTGCGCCACTTCCTCTTTGCTCGACGTCATATCCTTGATATTTGACGATACATCCTGAAGATTCGCGATTGTTGTCTTGAGGGACTTCGCAAGGGCCGGGTCCCCGAGCATCGTGTCGATATTGTTTGCAATATGTTTGAGTTTGACAACCACGTCAAGTGCCATCTTTGTCAGATCATCAACCTTAAAGGATTCTTCTCCGATGATCATACCGCCCGGTTCCACCGCTGGCGACAGCGGTGAGCCTCCGGACAATTCTACGTATTTCCCCCCGATGAGTCCTTGCGTCTTGATTGAAGCCTTCGTGTCACGCTTAATGACCGTATCGCTGAACACGCTGAGGGTAAGCTCAATTTTATCGCCTCGTTCGGGAGCAACGCGTACGTTCGTTACCTTGCCGACCTTGAGACCGGAAAGACGGACCGGCGCATTCTTTTCAATGCCATCGCTGGCCAAAAACAGCACTTTAATTTCTTTCTTTTTTTTGAAAAGGCTCTGGACATCGCTCACTGCAAAGATCATCACCGCCAGGATCGTGAACGAGATCAGGAGGAAAACGCCTGCCTTAATTTCATTGCGACGGTAATCCATCGTACAGTCCTCATAATTGCGATCAGTATTTTATTCTGTAATCCGCATGAATCTCATTCCACGAGAAGGTCTTCCCGGAAATCCTTGCGTGAAGTATGAAACGCAATCGGTCCGTCGGGGCTGCCAGTTATGAACTGCTGCACGAGTGGATCTACGCTTGACTTTATCTCCTGCGGCGTCCCCTGGGCGAGCACTTTGCCTAAATACAATATGACAATCTTGTCAGCTATTCTCATTGCTTCTTCAACAGCATGTGACACGACAATGCATGTGATACCCTGTACCCTGTTCAAGTCCGCTATGAGTTTTGTAATCACAGCTGCAACGATAGGGTCGAGGCCTGAAGTTGGTTCATCAAAAAATACCACCTCAGGATCGAGGGCAAGCGCCCGTGCGAGAGCGACGCGTTTTTGCATGCCTCCTGAAAGCTGGCCCGGATAGAGATCTTCAAAATCCCGAAGCCCCACCAGCTCCAGCTTCATCTTCACCATGATCTTAATGATGTTTTCATCCAGATGCGTATGTTCCCGGATCGGGAGCGATATGTTCTCTCCCACTGTGAGCGAGTTCAGAAGCGCGCCGTGCTGAAACAGCATACCAATCTTTTTTCGGAAAGGATCCAGTTTGCTCCCCTCGAGTTGTGTAATGTCCGTCTCTTCAAAGATCACGTTTCCCGCATCCGGCTTTAGAGCGCCGATGAGAATTTTCAGTAACGTACTTTTCCCCCCGCCGCTGGTGCCCAGTATATAGGTGATTTTCTTTCGTTCGGCTGTGAAATCCGTACCGTTCAGCACGGTATGGCTGCCGTAGTTCTTTTTAATGCCATGCGCCTTGATCATATTATCGTTATCCGTAGAACGCACCAGTCATGAAGGTGTCGAACACAATGATCGAGAGAGTCGATGAGACCACGGAGACCATTGTCGCCTTTCCAACTTCTTCGGCCCCTCCTTCTACGATGAAACCCCGATAGCAGCCTATCATCACAATTATCACCGCAAAGACCAGCGCTTTCATCATCCCTGAGAAAACGTCCGTAAAGGTAAGCACTTCGAGAGTTTCACGTACGTACGTGTCAGGCCGGATACCCAGTCGCGTTGATCCAAAGAGAAATCCACCAAACACCGCGGCGAAGTTTGCGAGCATGGTCAGCGCCGGGAGAGAAAGCAGAAGTCCGATAAAACGCTGTACGACAAGGAACCGGACCGGGTTGATCGCCATGGTCTCAAGCGCAAGGATCTCTTCTGAGACCTTCATGGTTCCAATCCGTGCCGTGAATGCCGCACCTACCCGTCCTGTGACGATGAGCGCCGTGATAAGCGGGCCCATTTCCCGGAAAATTGCCACCGCGACCAATCCAGGGATGTAGCTGTAACCGCCTACCTCCTTGAGTTGAAATGAGATCAACACCGTCATTGCAATGCCCAGGAGGGAAGCAACGGTAATGACGAGCAGCAGCGACTGCGTTCCGATTTCATAAACGTGCGTCAGCAGTCTCGCCTCTTCAAGTTTTTTGCGGTTTGTAAAGAGTATGAGGGCTTGAACGACCGTCTCTTGAAAAAGGTAATAAACACTTGAAAGGTGCTGAAGGAACTGAATGAACGTCCTGCCAAGATAGCCGACAAATTTTTTCACGCCATGCCCCGACTATCGTTCCGGAGTTTAACGATCAGAGGTCGGTGTAAATGACACCCTTCTTCAATGCTCCGCCTGTTAAATAAGTTAATACTACGCATTCCGCGCTCAATCATAACCCTGCTGATGCCTCGGAAATCGTCGGATATATTTCGAACACACTCGCTAGCCGGGCCAATTCAAAGACATCACGGACCGAGGGGCTCAACTCGCACAATCTGAGCCGCGCCCCCTTTTTCATGCAATTCTGCATGCCTTCGATGAGGGTCGCGATGCCGGAGCTGTCCATATACCGCACCTGCGAGAGATCAATGAGGAGAGCTTTCATACTTGACGATTGCTGGTTAAATACTTGAGCCAGAGCACTTCTCACGTCCGAAGAAGTGTTCATATCCACGTCGCCTTTCAACTTCAGCAGAAAGCCGGCGCTGATCTTTTCTACTATGACCTCTACCTTCATAGGAACCTCATAAGAAGTCTATGGTTTCTCTTTCACCAGGGTTAGCACGGTACAGCCCTCGCGGCTTGTATCATACTTCACTGAATCAAACACGGAGGCAATGAAGTGCGTGCCGAGCCCTCCCGGCCTCACGTCATCGAGTTTCCTGGGAGATATCTTCGAAACGTCTGGTTTTTTACCAAAGTCTTTTAGTTCGACAACAAGCCTTCCCTGCCCTATGGTAATATCCACTGAATAGGACTTTGTATGATCACCTTCATAGGCGTATTTAATGACATTCGAACAGGCCTCGTCTATGGCTAAGACAACTCTTTGCGCATCCCGTTTGGGAAATCCCGCTTCCATCACCAGAGGATAGATCGCACTGCGGATAACGTAGAGATATTTCGGATGACTCGGCACGACGAGCGACACCACTTCTGCCGCCTGTCCTGTCTCAGTTGTCGTCTTTGCTCTGTCTTCCGTCATCTATCTTCAGTCATCTTCTACTACTTCACGGCACCAAAACAGACCAGTGTCATATCGTCGTGCTGGGGACTCAGGCCGGTAAACCGGTTTACATCATCGATGATGGCCAACTTGAGAGAATCTGGATCAGAGGAGCTTTTTCTGATCAGTGCTTCAAAACGTTCGTATCCATACAGCTCCTCTTTTGCGTTCATCGCTTCGATGATGCCGTCGGTATACAGAACCACGGTATCGCCAGGATCAAGAACTGCTGTTTCCTGTCCAAACTTCATGCCTGGCAGAATGCCAAGAGGAGACCCGCCTGCCGTAGAGAGTTTTGTTACCGTATTGTCCGATTTTTTGATAAGCGGAGGAAGATGGCCGGCGTTCGAGATTGTAAGCATGCCGCTCTCGGACGCAAGTTCCATATAGAGAAGAGTGGCGAACATACCGCGCCTGCTCCGCTCGGCAAGAAGATAATTCAACTTCTCAAGCGCTGCTGACGGGTTTTTTTCCGTAAAAGCGAGCGTACGAAGATCGCTCCCCAGCTTCGCCATATAGAGCGCCGCGGGCACCCCCTTGCCTGAAACATCTCCTATCACGACACCCGCGCGTCCCCGGTCGAAATTGATAAAATCATAAAAATCACCGCCCACTTCCTGGGCAGGTGTATAGTGGGCGCTGAATTTGTAGTTGCTTATTTCCGGTGTTTTCTGCGGAAGGAAACTTTCCTGCACCGTCCGGGCGAACTCCATGTCTTTCACAAGACGCTGCTTCTCCATCAAGCTCTTATGCATCTTGGCGTTCTCGATTGCAATGGCTGCCAGACTGCAGAGCGCAACAAAGAGCTCAAGATCATCGGCATCAAAGGGACTGTTATCAAGTCTGTTAATTACCTGTGCCACCCCCGTAATGCGTTCTCCTACCTTGAGCGGAACGGTGATCATCGACTTTGTTCGATACCCGGTGGCGTCGTCATGGGCTCGATGGAATTTCGGGTGCTTATAGGCATCCTCCAGCAGGAGAGGTTTTCCTTCCTGAGCGACTGTACCAGCGATTCCCTGGCCCATCTTCAGTCTAAACTGTTGCTTGAGCTTTTCGCCTACTTTCCCGAGGGCCACTTCATAGACGAGTTCATCCGTCTTCTCGTCGATCAACATGAGGCTCGATGCATCGGCATTCATCACCTTTTTTGAAATTGTCATTACGTTTTCAAGGATCTGGTCAAGGTTGAGTGATGAACTTATCAGGGCGTTCACTTCGATGAGCGTGGATAGCCGTTTAACTTTCTGCTCCAGCCGCGCTTTTTCAGAAAGCGTCTTCATAGGATAAAAATAGCACAAGAATACAACAGCGGTCAATGGGAAAGTGCGAAAGGATCCCGAAGCAGGAGGCAGATCCTACTGAGTAAAATATAACAGAAAACGTCTTCCGCTCTCCATGTTCACTGCTTACTTTCCTCTTTCACCGGTTTTCTGCAGTTGCCTGATTCTCTCTACGACTGGAGGATGGGAGTAGTAAATCTTGGCATAGAGCGGGTGAGGATGAAGGTTTGACAGATTCTCCTGTGAAAGTTTTACGAGTGAAGATGCGAGATGTTCCGGATGATGCGTGAGTTCGGTGGCAAAACGATCCGCCTCACGTTCATTTCTTCGGGATAAGTAGCTGAAAAAAGGAGTTAGAGGGAACATAACAAGAGAACCGATGAATCCAAGGATGATCACCCGTGCATAAAAAGAAGACTGTGGAAGGTTAATCAGGGCGGGAAGGCCGTTCCACGAAACAAGATGAAATGCCAGAAATAGGCCACAGAACGCCATGGTTTCGCTCAGCACTATGCTCTTCAGCACATGACGCTTTTTCCAGTGGCCGACTTCATGGGCCAGGACGGCCAGGATTTCGTCCTGCGACATCTGCTCGATGAGGGTATCGAAGAGAACAATACGCTTCACTCGGCCAATGCCGGTAAAATAGGCGTTCGAATGGCGGCTTCTCCGCGAAGCGTCAACTTGAAAAACACGGCTGACTTTAAGCCCCGCCTTATCCATTAACGTTCGGATCCTCTCTTCCAGGCCTTCTGCTTTTACGGGCTCGAATTTAAAAAAGAGCGGTTCGATGATGGTCGGCGAGATATACATGACAAAAATACCGAAGGTCAGGAGAAATAACCATACCCAGAACCACCACCAGTGCGGGCTCGCTTGAACAATGGCGAGTGCAACGAAGACGACAGCGCAGCACAGCACCGTTGCGATGGCAACCGATTTGAGAAGGTCCGCGGCCCAGAGACGCATAGTCAAGGTATTAAAGCCGTAGCGGTTTTCTATCCTAAAGTTCCGGTACAAACTGAAAGGGATACCGACAATCATCTCGATGTAGAAAAGGAGCAGCGCAAAAATGATTCCCTGTCCGATAAAAGAGCCTGTTAGAGAGTTTACCCAACGGTCATAGTAGCCGAGTATTCCCCCAAAGAGAAAAGAAGCCAAGAGGACGTTGGATATAACGGACTCGATTATTCCGAATCTGCTATTTTCCAATGTATACTTGGTAATTTTTTTCAGGAGTTCTGGATCTATTACGCCCTTAAATTCGGGTGGTACGGTCTGGCCGTGCACTTTCAGGTATGCCCTATTCAGCCAGCTAAGCCAGTAGCGCATGCCGAGAATTGCAAGATATACGATGAGCAGTATAAACATAATTTCATCATACCGGTATTCCTGAGGCCCGTCAAGGAGTTGCCATGGAATCAGGAACGGGATGGGTAAAAAAATGGCGTCTCGATGCCAGAGAGGAAATCCATCATCTCTTCATCATCGAAACGCCTTAAAAACTGCGCTGTTCGTCGTATGTATTGACTCAGATGTCTCAAGCCGCTCCGTTAAGACCAGAGGCTTCGTGTTGATAATCACATGCGACTAAACTGTGTTTCCTGGGGGGGAAGAAGTAAAAGTCGCGTTGAATCGCCACCATGTCTTACCGGAAGTGACAAACAGCGCACTACTACCTTTAGCTTATCAGCAATTAAGAGATTGTCAATCAACCTAAAGTCTTATTTGCTGGACCTGCATATGGTTTATGAATGTGACAACAATGCAATGGCTTTAGTCCTGCTTTTCACATTCAGTTTTCGGTATACCCGATAAAGATGTGTCTTTACCGTACGTTCGCTGATGCTGCTCCTGTCTGCTATTTCCCTGTTGGAAGCCCCCTGGAGCACCATTGTAAGTACCTCCATCTCCCTATTCGTGAGTGGAGGAAGTCCCGGGATATGGGATTGAATCGTTTCCGGCAAAAGCATTGGATTGGCTATAGCTTTTTCGAGGATCCTACGTTCAGCCCATATTTCACCGCTCTGCACCGATTGGATGGCCCTGGCAAGGGTCGCCGGTGAATCGGTAGTTTTTACATACCCCCGGATGCCCGTTTTCATGTCTGCTATGATTTCATCATCGGGCAATGGATTTCTCAAGAGATAAATAATCCTCGTATGCGGAGATTTTGCCTGTACCGAATGGATAAACCGCGAAAGTGTGTGCCCTTTTAAGACATCAGGATTTAAAAGCATAATGTCAGGGGCTATCGACAACTGCTTAATTGCAGTTTCCCTCCCGGTAGCGGTCGAAATTACTTCGAAACTTCCCAATTTTGTCAGTGAGGCGGAAACGGCATCAATTTGTGCTTGATCATTATCAGCTATCATTATTTGAATTGTTGGCACGTTTATACCTCCATATTCAACTTTTTGCACTATACTCCCTAATACTTATATTTTAGGAGGTACTATACGTTATGTCAAGGATACCATGTTTTTTTTTGCCAGATTGGATAACCTTACGACTGGGCAAACCGCAATCAGGGGGTTAAGTTTCGGTCAAAAGAGCCTGATGTTGAAACTCCCAAGCAGTTCTCCGAGGAGGGACAGCGGAAGACCTACGACATTGAAATAGCATCCCTCAATCTTGTCCACAAAGAGGGCGCCTTTTCCCTGTATCCCATATGCACCGGCTTTATCAAGCGGCTCGCCACTCATCACGTAAGACGCTATTTCATCCTGCGAAAGGTTCCTAAACCATACGCGGGTAAGCGATGTTCCGGTCACCGTTTTTCCTTGAGAGGCATCAATAACAGCTAGCCCGGTAATGACAACGTGCATCCTGCCTGACAAGAGCGAAAGCATGAGCTCAGCGTCATGCCTGTCCGCGGGCTTTCCCAATATACGGTCGCCCAGCACGACGATTGTATCAGCCGCGATGATTACGCCGCTTCCAGCCCTTGCAGCCGCAGCCCGTGCTTTATCGAGGGCGACTCTGACTGCATAGCTTTCCGGCGACTCCCCTGCCTGCACTTGCTCATCGACGGCTGAAGGAGCAGTAACAAATGAAAGTCCTATCTGGCGCAGGAGTTCGCTTCGCCTCGGCGAATTTGACGCAAGAATTATGACGGGTTCAGGTTTTTCAGGCATAGGCATGTGACGCAAAGGTCATTGAACGGAAGCAATGCTCTTCATGGTGAAGCGGATATTAAAAAGGTCCATCTTGCTGTTGGCTCAGGATTCTGCCGTTTCGCATTGAGACTATGCTGTCCGCCAAGCGCAGAGCCTGCTCGCGGTCATGGGTTGTCAAGATGATCATTGTTCGGCCGGAACTTCTCAGCCTTTTGATGATCGCTTCGACGATGCGCGTATTTTCCTCGTCAATTGATGCCGTAGGCTCATCGAGAAAGAGAATTTCCGGCTTAATGACCATGGCCCTCGCAATACCGAGCCGCTGTGTCTCACCACTAGAAAGTGTCAAGGCGTTCTGTTTGCTCTTATGGGTCAAACCAACAGCGTCGAGAGCTTCGTATACCTGTTGGGAAATGCTCTTCTTGCCAAGACCCCGCACAGAAAGGCCGTATGCTACGTTCTTAAAGACCGACGTATTGAAAACGCCGATTTTGGGTAGCACCAGACATATTCTCCGTCTGAGGGAAAGATCATGTGGCAGGCTGACGGCATTATCACTGTTATAATATTTGATCTCTCCACGATCAACAGTTTCCAGAAGAGCGCAGGCCCGCAAGAGCGTTGACTTCCCGCTCCCGTTCGGTCCCATAAGTGCGTAAACGGCACTGTGTGTGAAGGCGACGGAACAATCGTCAAGCGCAGCCTTGCCATTATACCATTGAACGAGATGAGAAACAGTTAGGTTCAGACCCATCGTTCCGCCTGCAAGAGACCCTTTCTCTGAACTAAATGGAGCAGCGAGTTTATGAGTAACGACAGGAGCAGAAGAATAATGCCGAGGGACAGGGCTAGTTCGAAATTTCCTTTATCGGTCTCGAGTGCAATCGCCGTTGTCATTACCCGCGTGAATCCAGCGATGTTCCCGCCAACGATCAGGATCGCCCCTACCTCCGCCATGACCCTTCCCAATGCTGCAATAACACCGGATAGAATACCATACCGCGCTTCCCTGATCACGGTCCATGTGACCTGCAACGGAGATGCGCCTAGCGTCATGGCTGCCTGACGAATGATGGGATCGATGCTGATAATTGCAGAATGCGAGAGCGATGCAACAATGGGAAGCGCAAGGATGATCTGGGCAATAACCATGGCTCCTGGTGTATACAGCAGACCGAGGACGCCGAAAGGACCGCTTCGGGAAAGCAGGAGATAGAGGAACAAGCCGACGACTACGGGAGGGAGCCCCATGAACGTGTTCAAAAGACTGATGAGTGCGCTTTGAGCAGGCAGCCGTTTCAGACCGAGGACCGCGCCAACGGGGATACCTACAATCGCTGCGACACAAAGTGCGAGACAGGATATTTTCAGGGACAACAAAATAATGCCAAACAGCTCGGTATCAAGATGAAGGATAAGGGAAAAGGCTTTTGCGAATCCATCAAGCATCAAATGCATATTCTTTCCTCAACACGCGGACCCATCGATACTAGATCAGGCCGGGGATAAAATACCATTTCACGGCCTTCTGGTACGCCACATAATCGGGATCGTTCGACAGATGCCTTTCCTCGGTCCACGCTCTTAAGATATAGATCAAGGTGAAACCGAATAATATTCCGACAAAGTATTGGCCAAAAAATACAGCCTGAATATACCATATAAGCAGTTTAGAGGCATAGGCAGGATGCCGTACAAAGCGATAGGGACCATGCAGAACGATGCCTCTATTGGTGAGGTTCGAGGCTTTCCATCCAAGCGACAGGGAAGCCCATGCGAATATTCCCCATAAGATTGTAATAAGGCACAACATGACGGCATTGATCCATTGTGGATAACTGCGCGCTATGGAAATCAGTTCAAAATCGAATATTCTGAACGAAAAATTGTTAAAAGGGGGGTAACACCAAAGACAAACAATCCATCCGAGCACGGTCGGTTCAACGGATTTAATCGTATTTTTCAGAAAATTGAATTCAAATAGATAACCTAAACAGTAAATCGCCGTATCAATATAGATAAACAGTGCAACCAAATATGCGTTGACCGAGAGGAGGTCACCATGAAAGGTTTGTGTCAGATGGATCTGGTACAACGTATTATTGATAACCCACGTCACCAGGAGGGGGATATAAAAAAATTTCACGAATACCGTGAGCATTCCCAATCTGGAGGTTTTGTCCCAATGGAGACGTCCGGTCAATAGGGTAGCGAGCGAAACGATGCTTTTGACCAGGCTCGAATACTTGTCGTGTTCAGCAGTCTTCCGAGCATCGAAGAAATACAGAAAAGGCAAAACCAGCACGACATTAACGATGCAATACGCATCGACGAAATAATAAAAAAAGTAGCTGAAGTTGCTCCTTTTATATGCACGGTATTGCGCAGCAATCGCGGACAGCATCCCTCCATCCTTCAAGAGAGCCGCATGCGTCAGCCAGTCGTCGATGGTCTTTAATAGGAGATAGCATATCACGATCAGGAACAGCCTGCTCGCATATTTATTGACCGCGGTAACAATCTTTCCCTCCGCCGGTGCTTGTTTATTGGTTACGATGAAGGTAATGAGAAAGATAGCTGCCGCTATGAGGAGGATCAATTTCGATATTCTTCCGTTTCCTAATGCATCGGCCGGGCTCCCTGTTCCTATCCGCAGTGCTCCCGTGCAGAAACCCGCATAATGGATTCCTCCTCGTGACTGGCTGGCAACTGCGAAGTAGGGATAGTTGTTATTGAATCCGCTCAGCTGGTTCCTGACATGCACTATTATGCGGTCTTGCTGCACTGATTCGGCGGTGCTTGGCACTTCCTCGGGCAGCACAGGCATCCAAATGGCAGGATTCGATGAGCGTATGATGATCTCCCCTTCTTTAGTTATGTCTGCGTCCTCCGCGGTACAAGATTCTGGCAAGAGCGCCTGCCGCTGGAAATGAATCAAGCCGACATCGTGCAGTGACAACTGCGTACCGTCGTTGAGATATCTGAGCGTAACGACCAAAGGATAGGATCCGGGAAGTTTCGGCAAGGCTACGGTAAAGGCTATATTTTTCTCAGTATAGGGGCTGATCTGGAGGGGGAAGCCCGGTGCTGTATATATTTTGTCATCAAGCAGAATCTCGATAGCCGTTACCTCCGCTGCCGAAGCAGAGGTATTCTGAACCGTAACGATTACGCGGTTGCCATCGCTGTGTTGCTGCAGCGAGAGATTGATATCAGCTCCGAAAGCCGGAGAGGAAAGAGCGACCAGGACAATAAAAAATAAATACATTGTTAGTGAGTCAATAAACGGTCTCTGCATTTTGTTTCCTGGGATACTGATCGAAGAACTTGATAATATTTTGACCTATCATAGCATGCCATGGGCAGAGAAGTAAATGCTCTTGAAGATCAGCAGCTACTACGGCCCGCGCCCCTAGGACTTGAATGTACAAGAAGCATCCTCTCCCAACACTCCTAAAAAGGAGAGCGAAACAAGAAGATTGCCAGGATTTCTCCCACATAAGTTCGCCAGTTCGCTCCCCTTCCTACTCGGGAGGGAAAAGCATGTCTGTTCCTTGGTTTCAAGCATTTCTAACTTCCGGTTTACTACATAACGAGCAGCCCCTCTCTGGAAATCTTACTCGATGGGAGGTGGAAAAGGTTGACCGTGATTGGCAATAACCAATATTGACCACATGACCAGATGGAGAGCCAGATTGCACCGTCACCAATCTTGCTAACCTAGAGAGACTGCAAGCGCCCGTCATAATTTTGATCTATTACTTATTGCATTCTATTTTTTTCTCTGCACCTGTAATAAAAATCGGTATTTTGAGTAGGCAGGTAGCTTGCACGATGAAGGTAGGGGGGATTATGCTTAACTCATCGACATTTCTTACGGTGCGCCTTTTCTGGAAAGTAGATGTTACCGTGATGGCTCATAATTTCATATTCTGTCAAAGGGCCAACCACGGTCTGGTATCGTTTATCTCTGGAGATGGCGTTCATTTAACTACGGTGATGTCTTTTGTAATGCATTCAATCTAGTTTGCCAAGGCACTGTTCTTACCATTGTATAGGAACTGCCATCCCACTTGTAGATATATGCTGACTGCCATTTGTAGCCTTGAATATTGCCTTCCGCACTCGTACCAACCTCATAACTGCGGCCCCAGATTAAAATCTCTGCGACGCCGTCGTTATCCAGATCGGCAATCTCGGGAAACGCTTTCGAGCCCGTCATGAGGACAACTTTCAGCGTCTTTTCGACAACTGCAAAAATGACGATATGATGGGTACCACCGCTATCCCAAACGGTTAGGAGCCGTCCTCCAGATTCCTCCATTACATAACATGATGAAAACCGATCCATCGTCTCATATTCGTAGTTCAGAATTAACTTATCTCCAGCTTTCTTGTAAAAAAGAAGACGTCTGCTCGGCAGCCAGCGGCCGCTAAAAAATTTGCGGCCATCAGTGACTAGGCACCAGAGCTCTCCATCACCTGCGACCCATCTGGTGATACCAAGGGCAGTTTGATTTTTCAAAATGTCTACAAGAGTGGTCTCTACGACCTCCTTTGCAGGCATAAGGAGTCCGAAATCTGTTCTGTCATTATCTTCCGTAGCTGCATACGAGCTTCCTACCCTGACGAAGCTGATAGCACTGATCATGCCTAACAAACAAATAATATACAGCATTTTGCTATTCAGAAGGAACCCCGATCTTTTTTGCGTCATCCGGCTCATTGTTTTTCCGTTTCCTTCGCGTTACTGCCAAATTCAAGCCTCAGCGGCAGCGACAGGATCATTTCCGCATTATCACTGTCTTTGACAGATATCGTTACGGTGTGCATACCCGCGTCTTCCTGTTTGAAATCCCAAGCTATCTCACCCGTACTTGGGTTTACGGTCATTCCCTTAGGACCATCTAGTAGCGCATAGGTAAGAGGGTCTCCGTCCGGGTCTCGGGCCTGGATCTTCCCGGAATAATGGTTGCCGACGATGGCTACCTCAGTGAGCGTAGGGTTCACAATTGGTGGGGAATTACCGATGACTGTTGTCTGGGTTAATGCTGTACCCTGGACTCCCCCTGCTTCTGGGGTTATAGCAACGACGATCTTGTCACCTTTCACGAGCGGCGCTTTCAAGTTCGGCCCATCTTCCGCATACAAAATATTCCCATTCACGCTCCATTGATAGCGAAAAGTAACCGATGCATCACCGTTATTGTCTGCTTCAACTTCCACATGGAGCTCGTCTCCCTTTCGTGGCGCAGTCGGCAGTAACTTGAGACTCACGATCCGTGGTGGTTTTACGGCCTCACTTGACTTGTTTTCGACGATTTGAGACGGTGCCACCTGCGTTGAAACCGGCGGTTGGGGAGCGGGGGTACTCGCGGCTTTATCGGAACGTTCACAGGCATGAAGAAAAACGACGCCGGCAATAACGGTAACTACCAAGATTGTTAACGAACGATCTCCCATACCCCAGCTCCTTGTGGCCATTTGCATACAGTTAAAAGGCCAGCTGCGTTCATATTAACAGCAAACGTATCAATGTTGTTCGTGAGATATACTGTTCCTCCGACCTGCAGCGCGTTGCTATTATCAGGCAGCGGAAACCCATTGGAATCTATTTCCACACAGGGCGATGAACCGCCGCAGCCTTGCGGAACACTTCCTCCTGGCTGTCCGCCATTTGCACCGAAGGTGGCTCCTGATGTGCTGTTGTTCCAGCATGCGTTCGTCGTTACCCCGGCTGCAGTGCCGAATATCACGGAATTCGGCAGCACCATGGTGTTGCCGACCTGTGTGGCCTCATTGGCGTCCCTCACTCCATTGCCGTTCGTGTCCTCATAGGTGTATGTTTGGTATGAGTTGGCTGCGTTGCTGAATACGACGAAGACGCTTCTCCGTACCAGCACGCCGTTGCTCATATCACCCCCACCCATACTGACCGAGATATTCTGTGCCGTTTTGAAGTCCGCTTCCAGTTGCTTTGCCGCCCGTTGCACAACATTGCCCGACAGGAAGGTTTTATATATTATCGGGAATGCTATTGAGGTAAGAATACCCATTACCACGATCACGACGAGCAACTCTATAAGTGAAAAACCTGCATACTCTGGATTTCTTGCCATGCCTACAGCTTCCTCCACCAAAGCGTCCTCACCGGGTTTTGCGGTACAATGTTCGAGGTAAAGCTTGTACTTGCGTTCGAACCGATCTGATTCACCTGGCCATTAAAAAGTTGGAGCGTCACGTGATTGTTTTCTACCGCGATATTGCCCAAGACGGCACTGCTCAGAGAAATAGGAGTAATGGCATGACCCGAGGAATCCGTGGCGAGATTTCCAGTCGATAAACTCAGGACCACAAACCTCCCCGTGCTGCTCGACACTACCGTGTTGGGTGCGCCTACATCGGTGAATCCGCTGGCTGTGCCGACATAAACATAACCGCTCGCGTCAATCACCGGAGAACTCCACACCTTCTCCCCGGGATTCAGGGAATAAGGTGGATTCCAGAGGTCCGTGACTTTTCCTGTGCTATCAATGCTGATGGCGAAAAGGTGATAGACAGCCGTGCTCTCCCCTGTCAGGCTGTCCCTGCCACCCGTACCGAATACGATGTCATGACCGGAAAGCGCCACCGGAACGCCGATCGGTTCATTCGCTCCATTTCCAACGACAAACGCCGGCTGACCTCCTGAAATCAGGCTCGTACCGGTCAGCGCATTAAGCACCCAGAGCCTTCCCTCCATATCTCCAAAAATAACGTAGTTATACGTGCCGTTATTACCGTAATCCATTAAAGCCGGAACCGGCGGCGTCTCATTGACCCCTTCAGCATTACCATCGTACAGTATTTTCGTTTCCCACTTCAGACTGCCATCGAAAAAGTCCAGAGCGAACACGCTTAATCCCCAGACATTTTGCGGCGTGGTGGTCGTGCCGATATTCACTTGGCGGATCCATTGTGAGGTAAGAAATACATAAGTGTCAAGCGTGGTGCCGACCTGAACTCGACCAATAGCCGTACTCTGCGCGTTCCCCATGTTTGGGTCGAATGTGACAGTGGTATCAGTCGATATATAGCTGGAAGGGAACTCGCCCGTTGGATAGTAATTAACCGGCGCCGTGTTACTGGAAGCGCTCATGATGTTTTGATAGCTCTTCTCCCATAATACCTGCGGATTATACGGATTGGACACATCCAGAGCGAAGACGATACCCTGGTTCACGGCTTGATTGGTGCTGCCCGGTATCATGACCTTAGCGGTCCCCGTGAGGATTGTCCTCCACTGTTTCGGGGTTGTCGGTTTACCGTCCGGAGAAACGAAGAAATCACCAAGTGCCGGCGAGCCATCTACGGATACCGCAACAGAAAATACCGGACAGGGCGTAGTGCCGCCGGGGCTGCAGTTCGTGAACGTCTCGTTTTGGAGCGCCCCGAGGAGCCCCGACGGGATGTATGCCCAAATTTCCTTGCCCGATCCCGTGTTATAACCTCCGGCGCCTCCATTCAAGGTTGGATCCCATGACCCTGCGTAAAAAGCGTGCAGCATCCCGTCATCAGCCCCGACAAAGAGCACTTGGTCTCTCTTGCTAGTGAGCAACTTATTCCCATTCGAATCAACAGGAATACCCTCATTGACACCTGAAACCAGCGGGCTTTCTACCATCAAGGCCGGTGTGGAATGCTCGATACCACCGAGTCTCTTGGTCATTTCCCCTGTCCCTACAATATTCGTCGCACTAGCGTTATTCCGGCCCCTCGCAGAGTTGATCAGTGCCTCAACCGCCGGCAAGGTCATTTTGTTTGCAGGATCGAGATAATACCAGAGCTTGGTTTGATCCGACTGTACCGAGCCGACGTTCGTAATGTCAAAGTTGACAATATTGGTGCTGGTTAAATTCGTAAAAATAAACCTTGAGACGTCGTTGCTGGACGGGGACGGAGGGTTCTGAGACCCTGCGACCGGCATGGTACTCGTTTTGCTGGCGTCCCAGTTTTGGATTGATGGTTCAGCCAGCACATTGATGGAATAGACATGCCCCTTATATCCCGGATACTCAAAGTCGGCTCGGTAAAGGGTGTTATTGTTCGTAATACTTCCTGCCTTGTCATACTCGTACGGGATAAGCTGAAACTGGAGGCCGATAAGGGTATTCAAAACGAATTTCATCCCGCAGGTGTTGGTGTTCGCCCACTGGATTGTACATTGGCTGACCGCTGGGCCGAGGGCAATGCTCAGATTCGATGGAGCCAGGGCAAGCGATATGCCAAGAGTAGGAGCGGGGTTAACAGTAAGGGTCTCATTAGGGGATAGGCTTGCATGGGCAATACTGCTTAGACCACTCCCACTGCTCCAGATACTACTGCCATTATCATAAATTTTCTTCAATTTATTAGTACTTCCCGGAAAAGCGACATAGAAGCCTGTAATTTTTAAACTGCCTGATGTCAAATCGGAAAGTTTTACATTATCAAAAATATAGTTTCCACTAACCGTGTGAAAAATTGAGCTCGTCAGGTCAAGAGTAATATTGCCGTCCGACTTAGATGTCCCAATTCCCGCTGCCACACTAAAACTAGCCGTAGGACAGGTTGAATTGTGTGTACATCCGCTGTAATCAGCTTCCACGGTTACCGTGCCCCCTGAGATGTTACTACTAAAATAGAATTGGTTGATTGAAATTACCGGCGTAGTAGTTTGCGGAGGACAAGCAACCGGCGAAGTCGTGTAAGAGGAATTCGACGTACAGACCGTTGTTGGCGACGACGTTACATTTTGCACCGTCGTAAGTTGTGTTACTCCATTGCCGGGGAAATAAACATTGAAGTAATTGAGCGTTTCAGCAGACGAGGTGTTCAGGTTGGTGAGCGCCACGCCCTGAAGCGAGTTACTGGCATAGGTAACGTTCGACATATTGATCTGGACATTACTGTCCTGCCCGATTGTCCCATAACCTGTGCCTATGTTATATGAAGCTTTCGGGCAGTTGCCGGATGACCCGGCTGTGCATGAACCGTATACGGCCTCCACGGTCACCGTGGTAGTGCTGACGAGCGGTGCACTGAAATTAAAGTTAAAATATTTTAATTGTACTGGATTACAGGAAGCAGTGCTCGGCTCGTTGGGAGTACAGACCGTGGTATCCGGAGGACTTATCATGTCGGAGGTGTCCCACATAGTCGTAAGGATCGTCGTGGAGGGATTGTTGGTAAAGGTTACATGGATGGCAGTTATGGTCTGTCCATTTGACGTGCTACTGTTCCCTATAATGATATTGGTAAGAGCATACCCTACGACGGTGACACCGTCCGATCCGTAGAGGGGGCCGTATTGTACGGAATCCGTATCAACGTATACCGTGTTGTCACTACCGTACGACCCTTGCATGGTGATCATACTATAGTTTGCCTTGGGGCAGGTGCTTCCGGCTGTGCAGCCTGCATAGACTGCTTCCACTGTAACGACGGTAGATGGGACCAGGCTTGCGTTGAAGTCGAACTCGAAACTTCTTGCAACTGGTGTCGCAGTGGTGTTGTTCGAACAGGCGGCGTACTGGTGTCCGCCAAGATAGGCGACGAACCCTTGCGTGGGGCTGCCGTTTACCCTGCCACCAAGAAAATAATTATACCCCTGGGGAGAATAACCAGTAATTGTCCTGGAATCCGGGTCGTGAATATACCTCTCAACGGTCGAGTTAAAGGTGTAATAAGGGGTCTGCTGCTGACTGGCACGTATGTCCTCGGTAAGGCCGGTCACGGGTATGTAATTCCAGCCACCGCACTGCGTAAGAGGGTCAGTTACGTGTTCAAAAACCAGATTGTTCGGCACGCTTGAAGGCAAGTTGCCTCCGTTTTCCTCGATCCTGCCTTTTGAGCTGCTGAACGTCGGACTTGTAAGGAGCCCCTCCCCTGTGAGATAGTTTGGAACGGATGTGGGGCCTGTAAGATCCTCATTGGGACAGGTCCTTGAACTGCTGCCTGGACAGGTTGTCCCGCCTATATCATACGACCGTTCCAAGGTCTGGATCGATGCGCACTCAAAAAACCCTGCATTGCCTGCCGTGAGGAAATTATAAATATTATTGATCACTGCATGCTCTTCCGCGACAGAAATACCGTCTAGATCGATCTGCCAATGTGGCGCCCAGAGAAGCTGGTAGTCACCGAGGACGCCATTCGGATGCGTCGTACTGTACGGAGCCCCTGCGATATCATTGTCAGACACGTAATTGAATATGCTGTACAGGTCGTTCGCAAGGCCTGATGCAAAGAGATAATTCGTAAGAATCTGGGTTGCACCCTGTCCGAGGACCGCGACCGTCGGAGGCGTTCCGCTCAGCACCTTGTCCACTTGGGCTGAGAAGTCGTAATTGGCCTGGTGGATCTTTACGTTCGCGTACTTGTTGAATAATGCCTTTACCGTGGCATCAACGGTATTGGCATCTATGACAAAAGGGCCGCCTATATACTGGACTGATGTCAGGGCGCCGGTATTAAGCATTGCGCTATGCATGATGGTAGCGGCTGGCGCACTGCCGGATTTTGTCAGCGCCACGTCGACGTCCATCAGCGTTACTTTGTTCGGGTTGATGATCCAATAAACAGGGTAACCTGCCTGCAAGATATCGTAGATGAGGCCGGTGCTCTGGAAAATGCCCTGATCGTTTTTGTTCGGATCGCAGCCTGCGGGCTGCGTCATCATCTTCGGATCTGTGTTGGGCTGCCAGCAGTAGTCCTGGGGAATGATATAGGAGCCTGCGGGAAAGGTCATGGTATTCGCATTTGCAGGCGTTGATCCCCATATGATGCAGAGCATGATCATGAGCCAGACGATATATTTAAGAGAACGTTGCATAGCACACCTCCGAGATCCTCGATGTATTTCCCCCCACTCTTTTAAGATACGACAGCAGCAACCAGCTAAAAGCTTTGCCTAACATTGCCTGAATTTTGTCCTGATCCAGTTTGTGGGGTATTGCCTGACTTATCAGGGGCCCCACCAACTTGCGAGTAGATGTTGTTGTTTGCTTTGAAGATAAACATAGCTTCGATCGTCGTCGTGGTGTTATTGTTCGGGTCTTTTGCCATTACCGAGGCAAGAATAATTCCGTCATTGTCATTTCTATAATCACCATCTCCATCATCGTTGTCCTTCAGATAGAAGTTCCACGATGATGCTCCCCAGTTGGCGCTTAATGCGGCGTTCAGCGTTGGGTTCACAACCATGAGCTGAGTATGATTCTGGTACGAAGAGTCCGCGGGATTTGCGGCCAACAGGTTGCCGCACCAGGAAGGCGGGGCGCAGTGGTTATTCCAAAGGTAGTCTCGCATCTCTTCACTTCCGGCATATGCCAGATAGTAGCCCTGGTTTTTTTGCCTGGCCGTCGCGAGATTTTTCAAGTAGGAGGATATGGTATAGGACAGGGCGGCAGCCATTAACCCGATGACTGCCGTAAGCAGCAACGCTATCACCAGCGCGATGCCCCTTTCACCGGACCGACGCTTAATATCCGACATTCTTTACCTCCACGGATTTGTTCAAGAGCAGCCTTCTGTAGTTATCATGAAACGGTCCTACGGTAATCGGATGTGTTTTCCCCAGCGTATAAATATTGTTATTCACATACCCAGTGCTTGCCGGGAAATCGGAACGGAGCAGGAGCCAGAAACTAACTTCTTTCACTTTCGCGATATCGCTGCCGTCTGCGGCGAGTGTCGCCTGCTGGGTGATAGTGCCATTGCTTGCCAGGACAAACTCTAATACAAATCCGTCAACGCCGCCCAACGTATTATTCGGTCCATGAGATGCGATAAGAGGGATCGAATAGGCGCTGCAGAGCGTATACGGTGCATTTCCATTGTCCCACCTGGTCAGAATAAGGTTCCTGCTCGCATCTACAGATATTTCCTTCAGGACCACCGAGTAAAAATTGCTGTATTGATTTACGTTCTGAGTCAACGGAGACTTGAGGGTGAGCGTATTCCCGCTATAATTAGTAACTTCATAGACAAGGGTCCCGAGATTCGGCTGCAGGGTATCCAGTGTTATGAAAGAGCGGGCATTAGCGGTCGTGGCGCCACCGTCAGGGTACAGGTACGCAGGCGTTACCACGCTGTTGGCCGCATTGGCTGTCATTTGATTAACGCCCGAATTAGCGGACAGAAACGTCTGCAGATACGGTACGCCCGGTGCAATCGTCGTTATCCGTTCGGAGGTAAGATAGGCAATTGCCTCTGTCTCGAGCGTTATGTACGTGATCATCGCTGGATTGGTCGGATTCAGCATCAGCGAATTGACCGTATTCGTAGTACTGCAAAATTGGATGGAAGGTGTCGCTGAAATGAATAGTCCCGCCAGACGCAATTGCTCGCTGACATAATCCAGCACCCGCTGTCCTTTCTGTGTCATCTCCTGCTTGACAGTCAGGTCGTTCACACTCTGGCTGGTGGAACTGAATGATGTATAAAAGACGGCCATGATGATGCTGAATATTGATAGAGCTACCAGCATCTCGATCAGAGTCATACCAGAGGTCCTATTGACTTTTGAGAAAATTAGTTTCAGCATGCTATCTTCCCCGTTCCGAAACTAATGTAAAGGATCTTGTCTGTCCCTGATAGGTAAACGAGGTGGTGACGGTAACCAAACACAGGTCCGGCGGCGTGGCTGGCGGCGTCGGGTGAATTTGCTGTATGTACCAGGTTCTCGTTAAGGCAGTCACCACGTACGGGGTCGTCGGTTGCCCAGTTTCTAAATCAGTGACGTCGGAATAGTAAACTCCGCTCGGAGAGGTCCAATCACATACGAGATTCCCATTTGAATCAATGTTGCTGACGCTGCTCAGAGATACAATGTCATCAAGCTTTTGCGCGGTGAGCGCCTGCGCCTTGACCCTGTACGCAGTTTGTTTGTCCACGCTAAAGGATTGCACAACAAGAGGTAAAATCGCCAGCATCACGCCTGCGGTGATGCTTGTCGCCACGATCACTTCCAGAAGTGTATAACCCTTCTGGCGTTTCTCATATCTTATGATGTCCGTCCATTCCATAAAACCGCCTAATTGTCATAAGTTCCAATCAACGCTTCAGATTGGAAATTCCAAATCCGAGACCAGCTCTCTCACCACCGCTAAGGTATTGATGTCACCGATATAAACCATTAGGAGGAGCAGCATTCCTGTCGGACAGGTAAGGGTAAAATTACTCACCGAACCGAACTATTCAGGTATCTCATAATTGATTTAACAGCAATATATATGCCAAGAGTAAGTACTTGTTTTTATTAATTATTATGCAGCAATAGAGAAGGAATTGGGTGGTAAAATTCCGAGGTAAGTAAAATGTTACATAATCAATATTCCTGCATACCCAACAACTTTGTCGTAGTCTCCGCTCGTCTCTCCTGAGTTGGAGTACTTAATCAACTCGGCGCTGGTGGCCCCGAGTATTTTCGCTGCCGAAAGCATTGCGACTGCCGGGCCGTATCCGCACATGGTGATTTCATAATCTCGGACAACGCGATAGAGGCCCGCAGGGTCAAGATTAAGGATGGAATGGATGGCTTTTGAATCTTTTTCTTTTGCCCTTTCAGCCCTTTCGTAATGACTCATATCCGAACTTGCTACGATGAGAACGTTAGTGACAGCTTTTTTCGCATTGCTGATTCCAGACTGATCACCCGGTTGCGCCCGGTCCCCTGGTCCTGTCCCTCCCACTTTTATCGCCGCCGCTATTGCCTTGCCTACCTCAAGGCAAGTTTCAAGCCGCGTATCGAGCATCTGGATTGGGACAATTTTGAACTTCTTCTTAAAATATTGGATGAACGGCAGCTGTACTTCAAGGGAATGTTCACGAAGATGAGCTACTGAGTCTTCATGTATTCGCCGAGATTGCGAGAGGATGGAAGAGGCCAATGCTTCGTCTATTTCCACGGTGCCCAGCGGCGTTTCCCAGCTGCCTCCTGCCATGAGAGAGATCCCTTCACCGAGGCCGGTATGGTTGGGGCCGACGAGGACGACGGTATCCGGAATTTCTACGGAAGAATAAACCGCCCCGGCTACTGCCCCTGAATAGATCAATCCAGCGTGAGGGACAAGGATGCCTATGGCCTTCCTCTTGGCAGTTCCTCTTCTGATGAAGCCCTCAACCTGTCTTTTAAGAGCTTCCGGAGTGGCCTCATAGAAATACCCTGCGACCGCCGGTGAACGAAGCATGCAACCCTCCTAGGTAACGTAGACGGGATATCTACTTGTTCGAACCGAGAATTTTCTCGGTGGTGCCTTTTGATCTCATGTCGGAAAATTGCTGTAGTACGCTCAGGATATGGGGCCGCTGGGAAGTTATCTCGCGGAGTTTATCTTCCGTTATTTCCAGAATGACTGCGTCCTCAGCCGTCTCGACCGTGGCGGTCCTGGGCTTTCCCGTAAGGAAGGACATTTCTCCGAAGAAATCGCCTGACCGGAGCACAGCAAGGTCAACTCGTTCTCCGGAGAGGAGCGTTGTGAAAACATTGACTGACCCGCTCGCTATCAGATAGACCGATTTCCCGCTATCATCCTGCTCGACGATCGTCAAACCTCCTGGGAGAGGATGAACGTTCATCACTTTCGTGAAATCGTTGAATTCTTCCTGCGAAAAGCCGGCAAAAAGCGGAATGACGCTGCTTGCGCGTTTTGGAGCCTCTTTCAGAACAGCTTCCTTCTCAACGGGCTCTATGCGGTTTTCCTTTACCGTTTTGTTCGAATGGAGCGCTTCGATCCGTTCTTGCGCCTGTTTATTCATCGGATCGAGGCGCAAAGCCAGCTTATACTGGGCAAGGGCCTTGACCACCGCGCCTTGAACTGCATACAGGTCCGCTGCCGCCATATATTCACGAACTGCATTTGGCTTTTGGTTCAGTTTCTGGTATGCATCTCCGATGCGGACGCGGATGATCGGGTCGGGATCGACTAC
>DASPQB010000286.1:0-2365 GCA_035625205.1 Nitrospirota bacterium
AAAAACATCGCCATAGGCTGCGCGTCCGGGCAGGTGGGCAAGCGGCAGATCCACGGCGAGGGTTGGCCTAAAGGGCCGCTTTTTCTGGAGCGCATGGTGGAGGCGGACAAGGGAGTCACCGCGCATTCCGGCCCGCATATCACCTTTATCAATGTCCTGAAGAACATCTCCGTGGATTGCGACTGCAATGCTCGCGGAGTAAAGCCTACCTGCCGCGACATCGGCATAGTCGGCTCAACGGACATTCTTGCAGCGGACAAGGCTTCGGTCGATATGGTGTACGCGCTGCCGGAAGCGGAACGGCGCGACATGGTGGAACGCATCGAGTCGCGTAGCGGTCTGCACCAGCTTGAATACATGAAGACCCTGAACATGGGCAATGATCAGTATGAGTTGATCGCAATCTGACGGAAAAAGGTTAAGATTAAGTAAAATTACAAATCAAGAGGAGTAATATCATGAACAAGAAACTCACTGCAATTTTGGCAGGCATTTTTATCTTAGTGTTCAGCATCGTAACCATTTCGGAGGCACAGACCATGAAAAGCGGAGGCTTGAGCGCCAAACAAGAAAAGATCGTCACCATCGCGGCCTTCACCGCTAACGGTGATCTGCAGAAACTGAAAACGGCCCTGAATGAAGGGCTGGATGCGGGTTTCACCATCAACGAAATCAAGGAAATCCTCGTGCAGTTGTACGCCTATGCGGGATTTCCCCGCAGCCTGAACGGTATCAATACCTTCATAGGCGTCCTGGAAGAACGGGAACAGAAAGGCATCAAGGACGAGCTTGGCAAAGAGGCAACCCCCATGGCTGCCAACAAAAGTAGCATCGAACTCGGAACGGAAATTCAGACAAGACTATTAGGAGCGCCGGCCACTGGGAAGTATATTACTTTCGCCCCCGCCATTGATCAGTTCTTAAAAGGACACCTTTTCGGAGACATCTTCGGACGCGACAACCTGGATTTCCAGAGTAGAGAGATAGCAACCATTGCGGCCCTGGCCAATATAGAGGGAGTCAATCCCCAGCTGCAGTCTCATTTTAGCATCGGGTTTAATGTAGGTCTGACCGAGGCGCAGATGAGGAGCTTGATATCCGTTCTCGAAGCCGAAGTTGGCAAGAAAGATGCGGATAATGCAAACGAAATTCTGAACAAGGTTTTAAGCAGCAGGGCAAAATAAGCCTTTATGCCGAAACCGGCGAATTCTGTGTGCGAAGGAGGTCCATCGATCATGACAGTACTTGAAGGATGGGAAAACTTCTACGTAATCGTCGGCTCGTCGGCCGGCGCCCTGATCGGATTGCAGTTCGTCGTCATTACGCTCATTGCCACAAAGCCGATCATACGGGTTGACGCGCGAGCTGGCGGCGCCTTTGCGACGCCCAGCGTGGTTCATTTCGGGGTCGTGCTGCTGCTCTCGGCGATTGCAAGCGCTCCATGGAAAGAGATCATCAGCGTCTCGGTTCTTTGGGGATTAGTGGGTGTCTGTGGGGCCGTGTACGTCGTCGTCGTGGCTCGGCGTATGAGTGTCCAAAGGGCCTACCAGCCTGTGTTCGAGGACTGGTTGTTTCATGTTGTGCTTCCATTTGCGGCATACGCAGTTCTGGCTATATCGGCATACGCGGCCCACCCCTATGCGCGCCCCGCCTTGTTCCTCGTAGGCGCGGCAGCGCTGCTGCTGCTCTTCGTCGGGATTCACAATGCCTGGGACGCCGTCATGTATCACGTCTTTGTCAGATCGAAGCAGGAGGAGTAGCATGCGAGTTGGGATTCTGAGTTCGGGGTTGATGGATGGCAATAAGATTCTGGTCGACCTTTGGTAAGAGTCCGGTTTTGATATTCTTATCAATCGTTTTGATGGAGAGCGGAGGCGCTAACGTGGAGGATGCGGTTTCGTTTCGATATGATGCGTTGTGTCGGGGAACTTTCCGCGGGAATAGGACGTAATTTCCTATGTATATATCGCAACGAACGAGCCGACCTATGAAGAAGAATTGTATGAGAAAAGCGGGCTATGTGCTGCTGGGAGGAATAGTAATGATGATGAGCACTGTATCTGCTAAGGATTCGAGAAAGGTTCTGATTGCGTATTTTTCGCGGGCCGGAGAAAATTACAACGTCGGATATCTGAAAGTAGGCAATACCGCAGTCATGGCAGGATACATCCACGAAAGGCTGTCGGGTTCAGATATTTTTAAGATTGAGCCGGTTGTTCCGTACCCTGATAAGTACGATGAATGCACGGAGGTTGCGAAGAAGGAGCAGCGCGAAAATGCCCGTCCGGCAGTTAAGACGCATATTGCAGATATCAATAAGTACGATGTCATATATATTGGATACCCGATCTGGTGGGGAACGATG
>DASPQB010000287.1:0-11428 GCA_035625205.1 Nitrospirota bacterium
TGCGGATCCACGTGGTTCATGACTTTCCATGTCACCTCGGAATAATCGTGAATATTGACGTCTTCATCGCAGACAATCACAAATTTGGAGAGCATCAGCATCCCGGTCCCCCAAATCGTGTGGAGGACTTTTTTTCCATGACCTGGATAACGTTTTTTAATCTTTACGATGACGTTATTATGAAACACGCCCTCGATGGGCATATCTATGTCAAGGATATCCGGCGCCACCATCTGGAGAAGCGGCAGAAAGATCCGTTCTGTAGCTTTGCCGAGATAAGCGTCTTCCTGCGGAGGCCGTCCCACCAGCGTTGCCGGGTAAATTGCATCTTTTCGATGAGTGATTGCCGTAACATGAAATACCGGGTATTCGTCTGCCTCGGAATAGTAACCAGTGTGGTCGCCGAAAGGACCCTCCACTCTGCGTTCGTGGGGATCGACGAACCCCTCCAGAATGAATTCAGCTTCAGCAGGTACCCGAACATTAACGGTCTTGCACGGAACAACCTCAAGCTGCTTCCTCCTGAGGAACCCTGCAAAAAGATACTCACCGATCACCGGCGGCAAGGGGGCTGTTGCAGCATAAATAATCGAGGGATCTCCTCCTATGGCGACTGCAACTTCCATTCGTTTGCCTGAAATTTCGTAGTGCTGGTAATGGCGTGCACCATCCTTGTGTTTATGCCAATGCATACCGGTTGTCTGGTGATCATAGACCTGCATGCGGTACATGCCGACGTTGGTTATGCCCGTCACCGGGTCGACCGTACAAACCATAGGAAGGGTGATGAATTTTCCTCCATCCGCAGGCCAACACTTCAGCACGGGGATTTTGGAAAGATCTACTTGATCACCGCTCAGCACAACCTCCTGGCAGGGTGCCTTCTTCACCGTCTTCGGGAAGAATGAAGAGAGCTCTGTCAGCTTCGGAAGCATCTGGATCTTATCCATGATGCCAGCACCCGGGCCGGGGAACAGGTTTGTAGGATCAACAATTTCCTTGACCCGCCTGCCGATTTCATCAAGATCTTCAACGTCCAAGGCATGACACATGCGTTTCATCGATCCGAAGGCATTCGTCAAAACCGGGAAAGAGCAGCCTTTTACTCGTTCGAACAGAAGAGCCTTGTTTGAAGTTCCTTTCTCTTTCGAGACACGGTCAGTGATTTCCGCGATCTCGAGCTCTGCGTCAACCTCTGCCTTGATTCTGACCAGTTCGCCCTCTTTCTCAAGGAGCGATATAAACTCTCGTATATTGTCGTATGTCATAAGGGTTGAATTGTAGCGAAATTATCGAGGATTTGCAATCAAAAACTCCCGAAAGCCTGGTCAGGATGCATCATATTTTTGAAGCCGGTGCCTAAAGGACCGGAAGGAGAGACCCAGCAGCTTCGCCGCCTCAGTTTTCACCCCTTCGGTTTTTTCGAGGGCCTTGTATAAGAGCGTTTTTTCAGCCTCTTCCAGTAAGTACTCTAGATTCAGGCCATCTTCGGGAATATCCAGTGCAACAAGTGCGGAGCTAGGATGTGTAGTGTGCACAGCATCGGGTATGTGCTCAAGACCGATCGTTTCTCCGGGAATCATGATCATGAGACGCTCAATCATATTTTCCAACTCCCGGACATTCCCCGGCCACTGATAGTTCATCAATATTTTCAAAGCGCTTGGATCGATCTTCTTTCGCGGAAATGATTCTCCCTCTCTTTTGGCATATTTTTCAAGAAAAAAATCGATGAGCGGTGGAATATCTTCCTTTCTTTCACGCAGAGGAGGTAGGTGAATAGGAATGACGTTGAGCCGATAATAGAGATCCTCCCGGAACAGACCCTTCGATACCTCAGTAAGAAGATCTTTATTACTGGCCGCAATGATGTGCACGTCGACTTTGATATCTGTCGTTCCTCCTACGCGCATGAATTCACGCTCCTGCAGAACGCGCAACAACTTGACCTGCAAAGCCGGCGGTGTTGTGCTGATCTCATCTAGAAAAATAGCTCCGCCATGAGCCGCCTCAAAAAGTCCCTGCTTGTTCGACGTAGCACCAGTAAAGGAGCCCTTCATATATCCGAACAGTTCGCTTTCGAGTAGCGTCTCTGGCAATGCCCCACAATTCACCGTCACAAAGGGACCGTTCCGTCGGGAGCTATTGTCGTGGATCGCCCTAGCAACGAGCTCTTTTCCAGTACCGCTCTCCCCCGTAATCAAAACGGTACTGCTCGTTTCAGCAACTTTTTGGATGAGAGCAAATACCCTCTGCATCGATTCACTCTTCCCGATAAAATTTATGAATCCTGCTCGGGATTCTATTTCTCGCTTCAGAAGAATATTCTCCTTCCGTAAGTGACGCTTCTCGAGCGAATTATTAATAATAAGCTTTAGCTCATCAACCTTGAAAGGTTTAATGATATAATCGTATGCTCCAAGCTTCATTGCCTCTATTGCTGTCTCAGTAGTAGCGAATGCGGTAATCATGATGACGATGGTTTCCGGAGAGACCTCTTTTGTTGTTTTAAGCACGTCAATGCCGTCCATACCCGACATTTTTATATCGCTGATCACGAGATCGAATATCTCTGACTGCACTGCTTTCAGTGCACTGGTGCCGTTCTCAGCAGTCACAACATCGTGGCCCTCTTTTTTCAGCATGATTGCAAGAAAATCCCTCATGCTTTGCTCGTCATCAACAACAAGAATCTTGCTCATATCTCTCCAGTTCGACAGGATCCTAATGGGAAGCTGCGGCGTAGCATCTAATGGGTAAGCAGCATCTCAATCATCGGTAGTTTAATCCTAAACTGCGCTCCCCTTCCGGGTTCGCTTTCGACCGTGATGCCCCCCCCGTGATCATCAATAATCCGATACGCAATCGCCAAGCCCAGCCCTGTTCCTCCTGCTTTTGTCGTAAAGAAAGGCTCAAATATTTTTCGAAGGTCCCTCTTGTCAATTCCCAGCCCGGTATCAGATATCAGAATCTGACACCAGCTGCTATCATTTTCCGAATCTGTATAAGGCGCGGCAGTAATCGATAACACGCCTCCACCCGGCATTGCCTGACAGGCATTGAGCAAGAGATTCCAAAAAACCTGGCGTAGTCGCCGGGAATCTCCTTTCAGGATAACGTGGGGGTCGATATCCCGCCTGACAGATATATTCTCCTGAAAATTTTTGCTGTTTTCTAAAAGTGTAATTGTTTCATCCAGCAGTGAGTTGAGCACGATATGATCAGCATGAACGCTCGGGGGACGAGCATATTCAAGGAATTCCGTAATAATGGTATTGAGCCTGTCGGTTTCATTCACCACAATATCCATGAGCCGCTTATTGTCATCCTTCAGCTTTAGTTCTCCCTGTAGGACTTGAATGGAACCGCTCAGGGCTGCAAGAGGATTCCGTATCTCATGTGCAATTCCGGCAGCAAGGCTTCCGATAGTTATCAATCGGTCCTGCCGCCTGATTTGCTCCTCCATTTCAAGAATTTTTGTAATATCCTGAAAAGTCAGGATGATGCCGTGAACATCATTCGCATCATCTTTAAGGAGTGAAGCTGTCATGCCGAGGCTTACAAAAGTGCCATCTTTCTTGACGAGCTTCCCATTGAAACGAAAGGGGTGCTCCTTGAGAGCATCTGTCTGGCCAAATAGTTCCTTAATGCTGCCCCCGAAGACATCCCGCCAGCTCTTTTTTATTGCGTCGTAGCTATATCCGGTTATGTGTTCCGCAGCCGGATTCCAAGACGTAATATTGCCGTTCAAATCCATCGTAAGAATACCATTGCCGACACTTTTCAAGATATGTTCCTGGAGGACACGAAGATCTTCAAAATCCATGCTCTTGACGCGGAGTTCCTGGTGCGTTTTGCGAAGTCGTTCGGTCAGGTAACCGCTTAAAAGCGCGACAATATAAAATGAGAGAATATTAATAAAAACTTGATACATGACCTGTGCTGCGCTAAAGCTCGGATTTCTCTTAAAAAAGAGGAGACTGTAGTATTGCATGTCCAGCATGCTCCCGTACAGAATGCTCGCAAAAGAAGCCGCTAGATACCCTCCGCGACGGTAGAGGATAATGCTTGCCGATACAATGGTCAGATGATAGAGAACTGAGAAGCCGCTGTCTATGCCGCCGGTAAGATAAACGAGGAATGTTACGAGAAGAATATCAATTGAAGTTTGAAGATATGCGAGAAAGGAGAGGTTTTTTACGGTACTGAGTAAGTAACGGTAGAGACTGGATAAGAAATAAACCGAAAAGAGAAAATAATATAAAACAGCAATTTGAAACGAATAAATTCCATAATGCTGCTGGAAGAAAATGAGCGTGCCAATCAGAAAGGTTGTAAGAACTACTCTGCTCCAGATGAGCCAAGTTATGCGTACAGAGTATTCTTCTCTTGAAAACTCTCGTTTCACGTAATGTTTTTATTTGCCAGCCATTGATCCCATCTGGAATATAGGCATATACATGGCAATGATAACAAAACCAACAGTTGTTCCCAAAAAAATCATGAGAATCGGTTCAAGCATCGACGTCAGCGTGGCTACGGCCGCGTCTACCTCATCGTCATAAAAATCAGCGATCTTATTCAGCATATTATCCAATGCGCCAGTCGCTTCTCCGACAGCAATCATTTGGACAACCATTTGGGGAAATACTTTGGCCTTGCCAAGCGGCTCAGCAAGCGTTTTCCCTTCACTCACGCTCTGTCGGGTAAACATGATAGCCTCTTCTACGACCTTGTTGCCGGCAGTTCGTGAAACAATCAATAATCCCTCGAGAATTGGCACTCCGCTTGTGAGCAGCGTCCCGAGTGTTCGCGTAAACTTGGCCACGGAAACCCTTTGTATCAAAGACCCAACTATCGGCAACTTCAAGGCGATTCCGTCAGTAACCCTCAGGCCCTTTTCCGTTTTTCTGAATTGTTTGAGCCCGATGAATAAAGCGACTATCACACTGACCATGATCAGTCCACCCCAGCCTTTAACGAAGTTGCTGATCGTGATTACTATGCGGGTCGGCAAAGGCAAGGCCTGTCCCATATCGGCAAACATACTCGCCAACATGGGTACTACGACAACCATCAACAGAGCGACCACCGAGACGGCCACAAAAAGGATTACCGAAGGATAAATCATCGCAGATTTAATTTGGCCCTTAATCTTTGCGAACTTTTCCATATACGTCGCGAGTCTCTGAAGAATCGTGTCAAGTATGCCGCCGGCCTCGCCTGCGGCAACCATATTCACGTACAGATTATCAAATACTTTTGTGTGTTTCTTGAGTGCATCGGCAAATGTTGAGCCGCTCTCCACATCAGACCTTACCTGCGCTACAATCTTTCCCAGAGATTTGTTTTCAGTCTGGCTTCCAAGAATATCAAGGCACTGTACGAGTGGCAAACCAGCGTCGATCATCGTTGCTAACTGTCTGGTAAGGATCACTATGTCCTTGTCAGTTATTCCTGGCCCTCCAAAGCTCAGTCTGATTTCTTTCGGCTTTGCAGAGACGTTGATCGGCAGGATATTCTGTTTCCTGAGCAGAGCGATAACTTCTTCTTTGCTGTTTGCCGCAAGCTCTCCCTTTTGAACTGCCCCCTGTCGTGTCTTCCCTTCCCACAAAAAAACGCTTGCTGCCATTTTTTGACTCCTTACTATTTCACAATCTCTGTCAATTTATTACTATCGAGCTGGTATCCCTTGCATCACCACCCAAAGAGGTACTGATGACTGAGCGTATCTCGATCATCGATACTCTTTCTGGACCACCTGTGAACCTGCAAGTCCTGATCGACTGAGCATCTGCAGGAGCTCATCAACAACTGATGACCTCCCGATGCAATCCTCATAAGAAATCAATTTTTTGACATAAAGTTCGTACAATGATTGATTCAGGGTCTGCATGCCGAATTTTGCCTGGCCTGTCTGCATTATTGAGTAGATCTGATGAACCTTATCCTCGCGAATAAGATTCCGGATTGCGGAGTTCGGCACCATGACTTCGAGTGCGAGAACGCGTCCACCTCCGATTTTTGGAATGAGCTGTTGAGATATCACTCCTTCCAGGACGAAAGACAATTGGGCCCTGACCTGTGACTGCTGGTAGGGCGGGAACACATCGATAATGCGGTTCATGGTCTGAACTGCGGAATTCGTATGGAGTGAAGCAAAGGTAAGATGTCCAGTTTCCGCGATGGTCAAGGCTGCCTCTATGGTTTCCAGGTCGCGCATTTCGCCCACGAGAACAACATCGGGATCCTGGCGAAGGATATATTTTAGTGCGTCTTTAAATGACTTCGTGTCGGCGTTGACTTCACGCTGGTTTACGAGACATTTTTTATGTGGATGCAGGTATTCAATCGGATCCTCGATCGTTATGATATGTTCCTGCCGCTCGCCGTTTATTTTATCGATCATCGAAGCGAGGGTAGTTGACTTGCCACTACCCGTAGGCCCGGTAACGAGAACAAGGCCCCGTGGCCTTTTACAGAGATCCGATGCCACTTCAGGAAGCCCGAGTTCAGTGAAAGTTTTGATTTTGAATGGAATAGTCCTGATTGCCGCGGCAACGGCGCCGCGCTGCATAAAGACATTCGCACGAAATCGTGACAGGTTTTTGATGCCAAAGGAAAGATCGAGCTCACTGTTTTCTTCGAACTTGTGTTTCTGGGCGTCAGTAAGAATACTATAACAGAGGTCCTTCGTTTGTGTTCCCGAAAGAGGTTCGAGGGAGGGTATCGGCTTCATCCTGCCATCGATGCGGATTGACGGAGCCGCTCCCGTTGTAATGTGAAGATCTGAAGCGCCCTTCTCAATCATGTACTTCAGCAGATCGTGCAGATTGGCCATGGAACTACCTCTTTCTGTTTGACATTTGACGTACTGCTACTGTGTGTCCGGGAATGTATTTTCCACGACCTCTTCCAAGGAAGTCAGACCGGCCTTCACTTTCAGTAGTCCACTCCTCCGAAGTGTTTTCATGCCCCCAGCAATAGCCTGTTTCTTGATATCGAACACTGAAGCGCCTTGGAGGATAAGCTCCTTGATTTCGTCTTTGATGGGCATCACTTCATAGAGCGCCACCCTGCCTTTATATCCTGTTTGGTTACAGATTTCGCACCCCGTCCCTTTATAACTGACGACGGACGCTGCCTCTTCTGCTGAGAAGCCAGCGTTGATGAAGACTTGAACTGGCAATTTTTCAGGTTTTTTGCAACTGGTGCACGACTTGCGTACCAGCCGCTGCGCAACAATCAGGATTACGGCCGATGAAACCAGGAAAGGCTCAACTCCCATATTGAGCATACGGTTGATCGTGCTCGGTGCGTCGTTGGTATGGAGGGTCGTAAGCACGAGATGGCCGGTAAGAGCTGCCTTTACTCCTATTTCAGCCGTTTCATAGTCGCGGGTTTCTCCCACCATGATAATGTCGGGGTCCTGTCGCAGAAAGGAACGAAGTGCGGCGGCAAAGTTAAGACCAATTTCATCCTTCATCTGGACCTGGTTGATCCCCATGAGGTTGAACTCAACCGGATCTTCCGCGGTCATCAGGTTTTCCGAATCCGTATTCAGTTCGCTCAGCGCTGAGTAGAGCGTCGTGGTTTTTCCACTCCCTGTCGGGCCAGTTACCAGGACCATACCGAAGGGTCTCCCCAGCGCTTCCTTAAATTCGACAAGTTGGTCATCATCGAATCCGAGTTTGGTCATATCGAGCTGCAGATTCGATTTATCGAGCAGTCGCATCACGATCTTTTCACCGAACAGACACGGGAGGACGGATACCCGAAAGTCCATTGTTTTGTTTTTCCCCATTTTGAGTTTTATTCTACCGTCCTGCGGAAGCCGTCTCTCGGCGATATCGAGGTTTGACATGATCTTGATACGGGAAATGATCGCATTCTTGATCTTCAGCGGTAACCCCATGACAGTCTTGAGAACGCCGTCGAGGCGGTATCGGACCCTGAATTTCTTTTCATACGGTTCGATATGGATATCGCTCACGCCAATCTTTGCCGCCCTCAGTAAAATACCATTAACGAGTTTAACGATAGGTGCTTCCACATCCGCGGACAGGTTATCGAGTTCCTGATCTTCAACGACTTCAAGTTCATCCACGGCGCCATGTATTAAGCTGTCGAAGTCATCGACATCCACCTCACCGCCAGTATCTATGTCGTCTACAAAACTGTCGTCTGCTATCTCCTCATCAAAAGAATAGTCTTTGGCATCCAGGGAAAGTTTCTTGTCATCCTTAATCGTCGGCGCAGCTCCTGCTTTGGCTGTAACAAGAGATTTCGCACCACCATAATACTTCTTAATGGCCTCGACGATAGCTCCTTCAGTCGCAACTACCGCCTCGACATTGTAGCCTGTCATAAATTTTATGTCGTCGATCGCAAATATATTGGAGGGATCCACCATGGCAATCGTGATCGTGGCCCCCGCGCGATTGATAGGCATAATCCGGTATTTTTGTGCAACATCGGCGGGAATATGCTTGATGACAGTGGGGTTGATCTCGAACTTCCCTAGGTCGACATAGGGAACTCCATACTGTTTGCTCAGAAACGTCATGAGCTTATCTTCTTGCACAAACCCCAACTTGACCAGAATAGAACCGAGCCTGCCACCCTCGGACTTTTGTGTCGAGAGTGCTTTTTTTAGCTGATCATCCGTGATAAGACCCGACGAAACAAGCATGGAGCCGAGTCTGCCTGACATTGACATATTAACTCCTTAATTTTAGGAAGAAATCATTACAATATTACTTGAATGCGATGGGTATGTCAAGATGTGTCATCCTATTTGTCAACCTATTTCCGTGAATGGCTCCGTCGAGCGGCAATCTGCCTGACAAGTGCATCTTTCATGATAGTGATAGGAGCCTTCTGGCCGGTCCATATTTCGAAGGCAATAACACCCTGATACAGCAGCATCCCGATTCCAGACAGCACCTCCGCTCCCTTAGCTTTTGCTGCTTGTAGAAATCTGGTTTCCGCCGGGTTATAGACAAGATCGCAGATGAGATGTTTTTTTTGGATATTCTCCCTGGCAATCGGCAACGGATCTGTTCTCTTCAGCCCTAGAGGCGTGGCATTGATAATGCAATGAGCTTTAGCTGCAGCATCAGCAATCGATTCATGTTTTACATATTCTACTAAACGACCTGTTTTTTCCGTGATGTCAGTCACCAAGGCAACAGCCTTCAGTGCATCGAGATCGGTAAATATGATTTTTTTAGTTCCCGCTAGAGCAAGACTGAAACCCACGGCTCTCGCTGCACCACCCGACCCGATAATAAATATCTGTTTTCCTTTCGGATTAAATCCCGCATTGTCTCGAAGGGACCTAAGAAAACCACGGCCATCAGTATTGTGGCCAATCAGTTTCCCCTCCTTGATCTCGATGGTGTTGACTGCTCCGATTAGCCGCGCTTCCTCCGACAATCCATCTAGATGAGTTCTTATCATTTCTTTGTGCGGTATGGTTACATTTACCCCGCAGATGCCGAGAGGAATGAGTGATTTCGCCGCGTCACCCAGATTGTCCGGACTTACGGCAAAAGGAACATAGCATGCATCTAGGTGCAATTTTTGAAATGCAGCATTATGCATGCCTGGAGAAAACGTGTGTTCAACAGGATATCCAAAAATTCCATAAAGTTTCGTTTTGCCGGAGATCATGGTCAACCTCTTCCGCCGCTGCGTATCGCTTGCATCAGTTCGCTAAAAGTCGCTGCAGCTAGTATTTTGACTTCGAGTCGGTCTTCTAGTTGTTCGAGCGTCATATTGTCAAGAAAAATGTTATTGTCTTCTTTCAGCATACTGGCAGGAATAATAAGAACATCACCCAACCGCCGGTGGTTCAGGGCCTTCAGGACATCGCTACCCGTTAAGAGCCCTGCGACCGTTACTGACTGACCAAAATAAGAATTCCTCACTGCAACAAGATCAATCGTAAGCTCACGAATTGCCTGCAGGCGCGTTAAGCTATTTTTGAGAATGTTGCGAAAGGAGATGCCGGTCGCTATGGTAACGTGCAGGGGTGAAATATGTGAAGGCAACCTCGTACGTGACGCCTCTCGGAGAAACGTCGCTACCATGCCCACACCATTTTCGATCTGAGGGAAATCCTCGTAAAAAGCCGGTAAGGGAAAGGCCTCTCTTGCTCGAATATAAAATTCATCGGCAGCGAACACAAAACGTGAGCCGAACTGCTTTTTAAAGTCACTTCCGAACCTCATCGTGGTATCAAGCACTGCACGAGCTTCGCGCATGGTAAATGTTCGAATCGGATAGAGTGCTTTTCTGAACGCGGTGATGCCGACAGGGACGACTGCAATGGAAGCAACGGAAGGGAACAGACCCGATAAGTCATCCAACGTTCGCTCAAGATATGGTCCGTCATTGACGCCCGGGCATAAGACGACCTGCGTATGCATCTTGATGCCGCCTGCAGCTAGCCGCTTCAGGCTTGTCATAATATCCGGGGTTCTGTTATTTCCGATCATGAAGGAGCGTAACGCCGGGTCAGTCGTATGGACTGAAATATAGAGTGGAGATAGGCGCTGGTGAAATATCCGGTGGAAGTCTGCTTCGGAAAGAGAGGCGAGTGTAATATAGTTCCCATGGAGAAATGATGCACGGTAGTCATCGTCTTTGATGTACAGGCTCTTCCGGCAGCCTTTCGGCATCTGGTCAACGAAACAAAAAATACATTTATTTCTGCATCGTCGAATGTTAAGCGGGGGAAATACAAGCCCGAGGGTATCGTCAGCGCCTTTATCAACCGTGAATGTTTTGCGCCTGCCCTTTTTTGTCTGGAGAATAATGATAACGTGTTCGTCTGCGACAGAAAATTTATAGTCGATTTCGTCGTTAACAACTTCGCCGTTGATAGACACAATCCTGTCGCTCTGTTTGATTCCTAATTCAGCGCCAAGCCCCCCCGGCAGGACGGCACATATCTCAAGCAATCATGCACTCCTCTTGGAAGCGAACATAAAATCGACATAGCCGTCTATCTGCGTCCGCGCCTCATCAGACACTTGACGGTATTTTCTCAACATCATAATCTCGTCCACGCTCAGGATTTTCTCGAGATAATTGATCTGCTCTTCGGAAAGCGGATATTTGCGCTTTCCTCGCCTGAACTTTGCCTGGGACGGAGAGAGAAAAAAACCTTTCACTTCTGCAGGGACCTTTTCCTGATGTGCGGCAAGAATAAGGACGGATTTGTCAAGATTCAGCTTAGCCGCGATCATCATGAGGGTTGTGTCTTTTGGGATATGCCCCTTATTGATCGTAACACGCAAAAGTTCCGGACTGATTCCGAGCACTTTGGATGCATCCTTCAGATTTCTGAAGCCCTTCTTTTCCAGCGCCTGTCTGATCATGTCGGATATTTTCATAAACAACCTCCCTGTTAACAAGTCAA
>DASPQB010000288.1:0-2702 GCA_035625205.1 Nitrospirota bacterium
GGCGAAAAACTGGGCGGTGATTATCTCTTTGATATTGTTTACGTCAAAAAGGCATATTCCCATCTCAAAGAAGACATGAAGTCCTCACTCAAGAGCTTCGACGAACTGACACAGGATCGGTATCATCGGCTTCACGAAGTATTTGAGCACATCGATTCTCTGATTACCCACATGGTGAATGAAGCGCCGCCCCCGGCAGGAGATCCTGTTCTGTTTTTCGAAGAGATCCCCTGGGGCACGCCGCAGACCGTGGGTGGCAAGAATGCTCACCTCGCGGAAGTAAAAAACCATTTACACCTGCAGGTCCCGGATGCATTCGTCATCACGACAGCCGCCTTTGACGAGTTCATCAGGCATAATCAGCTGGAAGTACATGTTGCGCGCCTGAAACAAGACCCGATTCCGTCTGACGCAGCGTTACAGGAATTTCAAGAGCTCATTTCCCGCGGGACCATCCCTCCAGAGGTCAGCCGCGGGATCCAAAGGGCGCTGGACAGGATGCGCAGGCGCAATAATCGGTGTTTTCTTGCGCTCCGGAGCAGCGCCGAGGAAGAGGATAGCGGTCACTCCTTTGCAGGACAGTTCAAGACCATATTGAATGTGCCTCTAGAACTGGAAGCGGTGGAACGGGCTTACCGGGTGGTGATTGCCAGCCTCTACTCGGGGAAAGCCATCACCTACCAGCAGCAGATGGGGTATGACATCGGTTCACTCAAAATGGCGGTCGGGTGCATGGCCATGATCGACGTTGTGTCGAGCGGGGTCATCTATTCAACGACGCCGGACGGAGACGGGAGCACGCTGATCATCAGCGCGGCCTGGGGACTTGGAGAAGCCATCGTCGAAAGCAGGACCGACGCGGACCTTTATGTTGTTCGGAAGGGAACAGAGCCGGAACTTGTGAGGGCCACATACGGCAAAAAAGAGTCAATGATCGTAAGCATCGCAGAGGGAGGGACCGCGGAAGTCAAAACTCCTGACGACCTTAAAAACAAGCCCTGTCTCACCCCTGAACTCATATCGACGCTTGGAACGCAGGCAATGCTCATTGAGCGGTACTTCGGCAATCCCCGGGACATTGAATGGGCTATTGACAAGGATGGGGTTGTCTACATCCTCCAGGCACGGCCCCTGAACGTTACTACGACAGATCGACACATTGATCGGTCAGAACAAGAAGACGCTGCGTCAATCGGCCATCCTGTAATCGTAAAGGACCGCGGCATCGTGGTTCAGCGGGGTGCCGGCGCGGGCAAGGTATTTATTGTAAGGTCACCAGAGGACATCGCAGCGTTCCCGAAGGGTGCCATCCTCGTAGCCCCCCATGATTCGTCACTTTTTGTCAGAACCATGCCCTATGTCTCCGCCATAATCACGGAAACGGGCTCCCAGACGAGCCATATGGCTGCGCTCTGCAGGGAATTAACAATACCGACCATCGTGAATTTGGCCAAGGCGACGGAAATCCTGAAACAGGGCCAGGACATTACGCTAGTTGCCAATGAGGGAAGCACGTCAACAATCTATAGCGGGATCGTGCGGGACGCTCTTGCGAAAGCGGGACAGGACAAACAGCAGATGGAAAGCATCATTGAGTTCCGCAGGAAACGATATATCCTTCGGTACATTTCTCCGCTCCACCTCATCGACCCGCTCATGGACGAGTTCACGCCCGAACGGTGCCGGACCCTGCATGATATTCTGCGATTCATGCATGAGAAGTCCGTTGCCGAGCTTGTAGAGAGTGCCCGCGGAGGCAACGCGAGGATGAGGAAGCACGGGACTGTCACGCAGCTTGATTTGCCCGTGCCGGCGGGCCTTCTCGTCATGGACATGGGCGGCGGTCTGGAAAGAGGAATGCCGGGAGGAAAGGCGACCTTCGAGCAGATCACCTCTATTCCATTCAAGGCACTAGTCAAAGGGATGATCTATCCCGGGGCATGGCACTCTGAAGCAGTGGCGATGAAGGCCCAGGATTTCCTGTCAAGCATGATGCGGATGCCGGACATAACCAATGCCACGGGCAGCACGGCAGGCTACAACGTGGCGGTCATCTCCCGCGAGTACGTCAACATGAGCATTCGATTCGGCTATCATTTCAACGTGGTCGATTGCTACTGCAGCGAGAACGCGAGAAACAACCATATCTTTTTCCGGTTTGCGGGCGGGGCAACCGATCTGGCAAAGCGGTCGCGACGCCTGGAGCTTCTTGCACGCATATTGAAGGAATACGGTTTTAACATAAAAATAAAAGGGGACCTGCTTATTGCGCGACTTGCCGGCCTTGGTCAGGGGGAAATGGAGAAGGTCTTGGACCAGACGGGCCGTTTGATTGCCTTTGCGCGCCAGCTCGATGCCGCGCTTCATGATGATACTGATGTCGATCGGTATGCAAAGAATTTTTTGGAAGGGCGGTATGAACTCTGACCGGCAGAGGAGCTAATCACCGCGGAGGAGCGCACGATGAGCGCCAGTACAATGCATGCCGCGGAGGATCCAGGAAACGAGATCGCATCCGCCGCTCACGAAGCGGGACCTCCGCATCCGAATGATCGTACCTCACCGTACCGTCGGCCTAATGAGTGCCTAGGCATCCGAGGATCGGAATACATGCCGTCCCGCTTACCAGGGCGCTCGCTAGCACATGCTGAAGATCTTCATTCGTCTTGTTCCCACAAGTATTTTCTCAGAAAGCCGATTAT
>DASPQB010000289.1:0-17644 GCA_035625205.1 Nitrospirota bacterium
CGCCCGACGTGGTCATGGCCTGCTGTGGCGATGTGCCCACGCTGGAGACGCTCGCCGCCGTCTCTATTATGCGCGAGCATCTGCCAGACCTGAAAATCAGGGTGGTCAACGTGGTCGACCTTATGAAGCTGCAGCCGCAAACCGAGCACCCGCATGGATTGAGTGACGTGGAATTTGACGAGCTCTTCACCAATGACAAGCCGGTCATCTTCGCCTTCCATGCATATCCATGGTTGATCCACCGGCTGACCTACCGCAGGACCAATCACAACAACATCCACGTCCGCGGCTATAAAGAGGAAGGCACCATCACGACGCCCTTCGATATGACGGTACTGAACGATCTGGACCGCTTCCACCTCGTGATGGATACCATCGACCGCCTACCGCAGACCGGCGACAAGGGCATCTACCTGAAGCAGCAGCTCGAGGACAAACTCATAGATCATAAGCAATACATAGACAAATATGGTGAAGACCTGCCGGAAATCCGGAACTGGCGGTGGGGCAAGCTCAGCTGATCGCGCAAGAGCATCTAGGTACCGCGAGGACACTATTTCGAGGTTTAAAGAGAACATTGACAGCAACTTACAATTTTATAAAATAGACCTTTGACAGTACGAGGGTGTAACTCACGAGTTATTATGAATCGAAATAATTTCGTATTTGAACCTGAGCAGTGGCCCCGCAGGCAATTATACCAACTATATCGTACTAACAATGCTATTGTGCTGATTTTCCCATCGAATCTTCCCTGATGCATGTCAGGCCACAGACTCAGTTTCTTTTTTCGGCGTCGATGAAACTTGTGCAGGGGACGTCTCAGGACCGAGCAGTATCGCGATCCATCGTGTGTGCTTGTGATTCTCGCACACATACTTCAGCGTCAGGGTTAAAGGTATGCTTAGAACCACACCGATAAGGCCAAGCAGGCCCCCCCAAAAAATCAGGGAGAGAAATGCAACCAGTGTGGACAGGCCAAGCCTCCTACCCATAAGCATCGGTTCGATCACGTAGCCAAAAATGAAATCAACAGCGAGATAGCCGATAGCTGCTAGCGAGGCACGGCCTATCCCGAACTGGATAAGGGCGAGAAAAATTGCAGGAACGGCAGCGATAATGGCGCCGACATTAGGTACATAGTGGAGTAATAGCGCCAGGAAACCCCAGAGAATAGGGAAATCCACGCCGAGGATTGACAGCCATATCCAGATCAGAACACCTACGATCAGACTAATCGCAGATTTAATGACCATGTAGCGGTTAATATCATAGACGAACCTCATAAACCGGTGAAAATCCCTTTGAGGATCACCAAGAATGGCACGGAGTTTGACGGGAAAGCTCGAGGATTCAAGGAGTATGAAGGCTACGGCGAGCAGAATCAAGACGATATCAAATAGCGCCGAGCCTAGCCCCTTGAGGAGGCCGGCGATTTGGCTCTTTACCGCCTCCGGTTTGATCTGATCGGATAGAAACGAGATCGGGGAGGGGATATCCCTGGATGCCAAGAACGCCTGGAGTGAAGAAGTATGCATCTGTAAGCGCGCCTGATAATACGGGAGGTCAATATAAAAATTTTTAAGAGATGTGCCGACAAGTCCTACGATAACCACCAAAAGAGCAGCCATACCTATTACCACGAGCAACACCGCGATGACATGAGGAATGCGTTTCTGCTCAAACCAGAGGACCGCTGGCGTGCCGATGGCAGCTAGAAAGATGGCGAGAAGAAACCATACCAGGACCGATTGTGCCTGATGAATGCTCCAAGCAATGATTGCGAGTGCTGCCAAAATGACGACTATACGTGTTCCGCGGTGGGGATCGCTCTGTTCAGTCATGGCCAAATACCCTTCGCAAAAATTTGAGGTTTCCGTGCTATCCGGAAGAAAGCGGTTACCCTGATGATTTGCTTCTCATTTCATCCCTTAGAGAACATGCGGTTGAATGTTTTCGCCAGAAGAGATTCACGCAGAATGCTCTCTGAACACTTCCTTATTTCAGTGGTTTATGAGACATCCTGTCGTATATCCCGCTGGTACTGCTTTTGTTTCCATCATAATTATAAGTTAGAATGTTCTAACTTATTTGTCAAGGAGTTTAAACATTCACTTTAATTATTAAAAAAATAATTTGACTTTTTACTATGGGTATATTTACTATTAATAATCGACTTTTACTCAGATTGTATAGGATATACGGCGGAGATGATCAGAAAAAATAAATTGCAACTGAAAGCGCCCTTTGCTCAGAATACAGCAGGCCGTATCGTATCCGAGGCTACCCGACAGTTTGCGGAAAAAGGGTATGACGGTGTTTCGATAAAGGCAATCAGCGTAGCGGCAGGGGTGAATATTGCGGCCATCAATTACCATTTTGATTCAAAGGCCAATCTTTTCAGGCAAATCATCGAGCAGTTCATCGCGGAGTTATTGGTATCCGCGAGAAAAACGCTTCAGCCCCCTCAAGGTACAGAGGACTTGAAAATTCGACTTGAGATCTTTGTAGGGCAGACGATTGAAGCTTTTATTAAACAACCTGAGATTATTTCCATTATTCAGCGAGAACTGGAAAGGACCAATAACATTTATGAAAAAACTATATTCAAACATCTAGAGGCATTAATAGAGTTCCTGACGCAGGCCAAAAAGAAAGGGCTCCTTGCGGCTGATGTAGACCCTTTTTTTGCCGCGTCATTTCTTATAGGCCAGATCGTATACGCAGGGAGAAAAGAGCGCGCTTGGAAAAGTCTTTTTGGGTGTTCTTCCTCTGACAAAAAGTTTCGTAACCAATGGATACAGCAATTACTTCGTTTGTTCCTGGGAGGAGTTCTGAAGAAGTAATCTATCATCGTCTCTTTGATGATGCGACTGCCAGCTACCTGACAATCGCTCACAATAAGGTACTTTTTCCCAATCAAGTGTGTGGGCTTTTTGGGCCAGGTTTATAGTCGCTTGCCTTTTTATCCAGCTATTCTCAAAAGGTCGAGGGTATGGCCCGCTTTTGACAAGGAACGAGAAAGGTTTTTCATATCCAGACTTCAATGAGTTCGGTCAATCGGCTTTCAAACAGGGCCGCTATCAGGACAGAACGTCTTAATTTCGGGGAGGAAAAAACGCTATGAAGCTCAAGGATCTTGCCGATAAACTCAATGCCGAGTTGGAAGGTCCGGGTGACATCGAGATAAGCGGTGCAGCCGGCGTAAACAATGCAGGAGCGGGTCATATCACGTTCATTGCCGGGATAGACAATATCAGGCAACTGGAACAGTCGGGGGCATCGGCTGCATTCGCGCCTCTGGATACTCCCAAACTGCAGCTGCCTTTGCTCCGAGTGAAAAACCCGCGGCTTGCCTTTGCGCGGGCTATCGAGTTGCTGCATCTGAAGCCTTCACGTTCGATCGGCATAAGCGATAAGGCAATCATCGGGCAACACTCCGTTATCGGCGTCGAATCTTCTATTCATCCTTTTGTCTTTATCGGCGACGATGCAACGATCGGCGACCGGGTGACCCTCTATCCCGGCGTTTACATTGGCAAGGGAGCGAACGTCGGCGATGATTGCATCATCTACCCTAATGTGTATATCGGGTACGAAGTACGGATAGGTAATCGCGTGATTATCCACGCGGGTGCAGTAATCGGCAGCGATGGGTTCGGGTATGCGACGGAAGATGGCAAACACCATAAGATACCTCAAGTGGGCGGGGTAATCATCGGAGACGATGTTGAGATCGGCGCCAACACTACCATTGATCGAGCAACTCTAGGGTCTACCGTTATCAAGCAAGGAACGAAAATCGACAACCTCGTTCAAATTGCGCATAATGTGACCATCGGAGAGCACTGCCTATTGATCGCCCAGGTAGGAATTGCCGGGAGCTGCACCCTTGGTGATTTTGTCGTTCTGGCGGGCCAGGTTGGCCTTGCAGACCATATCAGCATTGGCGACCGCACGATGGTTTCAGCCCAGAGCGGGATCAGGAACGACATCGGGCCGGGCCAGACGTTCGGTGGGTACTATGCCATGCCGCAAAAAGACTGGCTCAAGGTACAGGCAATTCTTCCGAAATTGCCGGAACTAAGAAAACATATTGCCAATCTTGAGAAACGGGTGCAGGAATTGGAGAAGACAATATCTGACAAGTAGCAAAGAATTTTTGAAGATAACTTAAATTATGCGTAAAATCTTCGGGACAGATTAAGTAGAAGAAAACCCCTTGATGAGAAGTCAAAAAATATGAACAGGTTCAGCCACCCTACGCCGGGGTGGCACCATATTGGTATTCCTCCTGCAGACTGCGCCTGTGTCGATTCTTGCAGAGGGGTTAAGTTGTAATGAAGAAAAGAACTAACGAGTCACTTGGGAAGGGGCAAGGCGAACTAACGTCAAATTTATCAGTATTTCTAAAGTAGAACGCACACACGTTCGACGGTCATCCAGCATATGTTGATGTATTCTTTGCGCAGTATGCCCTTTTCATAGGGAGCACAATGCTTGACAGGTGCGATGGCCTGAGCCACCTCGTGACCTTCAGGAGGAGAAATGAACTACGTCAATCTTGGCAAGACAGGACTCAAGGTTTCCCGCATTTGTCTTGGCTGCATGAGCTATGGAGCGCCCGCTACCGGTGAACTTAAACCGGGCAGACATGCCTGGACTCTGAACCAAGAAGAGAGCGAACCCTTCTTTCGTCAGGCACTTGATCTCGGGATCAACTTCTTTGATACTGCCAATGTCTACTCGGGCGGAGCCAGCGAAGAGGTGCTCGGGCGTTTTCTGAAAGCCAACATCCGTCGCGAAGCCGTCGTTATCGCCACCAAGGTCCACAGCGTCATGCGCGACGAACCCAACGGCAGGGGCCTCTCCCGCAAAGCCATCTTTTACGAACTTGACCAGAGCCTCCGTCGACTGCAAACCGACTACGTGGATCTCTACCAGATACACCGCTGGGATTACGAAACACCGATCGAAGAAACTCTCGAGGCTCTGCATGATGTGGTGAAATCCGGTAAGGTGCGTTATGTAGGTGCCTCGTCTATGCACGCATGGCAATTCACCAAGGCTCTCTATCTCGCGGACCTTCACGGCTGGACCCGTTTCGTTTCCATGCAGGATCATTACAACCTGCTTTACCGCGAAGAGGAGCGTGAGATGATTCCCTTATGCCAGTCCGAAGGTATTGGCGTCATTCCTTGGAGCCCTCTCGCTCGCGGACGCCTGGCTCGTCCGTGGCAAAGCGAAAGCACCAAACGCTACGAGACGGACCAGTTCGGGAAGAGCATGTACTTGCATACAGAAGAAGCAGATCGGAAAGTTGTGGATCGCCTGGGTCAGGTCGCAGAGCAACGCGGCGTTCCCCGCGCGCAGCTTGCTCTCGCCTGGCTGCTCAGCAAGCAGATCACTTCTCCCATTGTTGGCGCAACCAAGCCGCTTCATCTTCAGGACGCCGTAGCAGCACTCTCTTTGCGTTTAACGCCTGACGAAATTGCTGCTCTCGAGGAGCCGTATACGCCGCATCCAGTGCTCGGCTTCAGTTGAACCAAATTCGAATCTGCCGGGCCGGAATGCGAAGCTGACTGCCTTGTCATTCACCTCAGCGAAGGGGAGCTGTGATGTGGGAGGTGGCTTTCTCCCCGTTGGCAACTTCAGCTTGTTTATGGGAGAGGCAAATTACATTATAACCATTTCGGTTCGGTATTTCGTTATTAATGAATGAACGTTGGTCCTCTTAACAACACGGGATTTTCATGGCAAAAATATTTATTACAGGTTCCGCCGATGGATTAGGCCTTATGGCTGCTCGATCACTGGTTGCAAATGGCCACACGGTAGTATTACATGCCCGTAATCAAAGTCGGGCTAAAGACACATTATCTAGTGTCCCCGGAGCTGAAACCGCCGTATTCGGTGATCTTGCCAGCATCGCTGAAACTAAACACGTTGCGGAACGGGTGAATGAGCTAGGCTCATTCGATGTCGTTATCCATAATGCAGGTGTTGGCTACCGAGAATCACAACGCATCCAGACTATTGATGGATTGCCGCAGGTCTTTGCCGTAAACTCATTAGCCCCATACCTTTTAACATGCCTGATTAACAAACCAAGACGCTTGATATATGTGAGTTCGGGGATGCATCGAAGTGGTGACCCCACCTTGAAAGATCTGACCTGGACGTCCCGGTCTTGGGATGGATCTGGCGCCTACGCCGATTCTAAATTACATAATGTCATCCTTGCCTTTGCTGTTGCTCGTAAATGGCCCAGCGTATTGTCCAATGCACTGGAACCCGGCTGGGTGGCCACTAAAATGGGTGGGCCGGCAGCACCCGATAGCTTGGAGGAAGCGACGAAAACACAGATTTGGCTGGCTACTAGCCAGGAAAAGGAAGCTATGGTCTCAGGAAAATATTTTTACCATCAACAAGTTCGGAATTTTCACCCGGCAGCTGCAGACACCGCTACTCAGGAAAGATATCTTGCAGAATGTGCTCGTCTTTCTGGCGTTTCGTTCCCCATGGAATAAACAGCGAAAGGAACAATAAAATAATGAAATACCGGAAGCTCGGCAAAACGAACGCACACGTGTCAACGTTGGGCTTGGGATGTATGGGGATGTCGGATTTTTACAATGGACGGAAAGTGAACGATGCCGAAAGCATCGCAACAATAAGGCGTGCGATTGAACTCGGTGTAAATCTCCTCGATACCGGTGACTTTTACGGAATGGGACATAATGAGGATCTCATCCACGAAGCAATCAAGGGGATTCCGCGCGATAAGGTCTTTATTTCGGTCAAGTTTGGTGCGCTACGCAATCATGACGGTAATTTTGTCGGCTTTGATAGTCGGCCCACTTCCATTCGGAATTATTTATCCTACAGTCTGCAGCGATTAGGCGTTGATTACCTTGATCTGTATTACCCATCACGCATTGATCCGAACGTCCCGATTGAGGACACAGTCGGAACACTTGGACAACTCGTACAAGAAGGCAAGATTCGTTATGCGGGGATTTCTGAGGCGAATTCGACAACGCTTCGACGTGCTGTCGTAATACACCCTATCGCGATGTTGCAGACAGAATATAGCCTCTGGACGCGAGAGCCGGAAGCCGATGTTTTGCAAACGTGCCGCGAACTCGGCATTTCGCTTGTCGCTTATGCGCCGCTCGGTCGAGGTTTTTTAACAGGAGCCTTTCAGAAACCTGAAGACGTGGCACCAGATGATTCTCGTCGACACATGCCTAGATTCCAAGGTCAGAATTTTGACTGCAATTTGCGAATTGTTGAAAAAATCCAAGTAATTGCAAAAGAGAAAAAATGTACCCCGGCTCAACTTGCTCTTGCCTGGCTTTTGGCACAAGGAGAAGATGTCATTCCGATTCCGGGGACAAAGCGCCGTGAACGGCTCGAAGAGAATCTGCGGGCACTTGAGATCGAACTGAGCAAGGACGATCTACGGTGCATTGATGAAGCTGCACCTCAGGGTTGCGCAGCTGGAACTCGCTATCCCGAACCAGTTATGCATACGGTTAATCGTTAGGCTGAATGAGTGGTAGAGTCAATTGCAAAGGGCATTGAAAAGACGGTTCTGGTAAACTACGCAGCGGTTTGAGAAGGTCGCTAAACTATACGACGCTTACCCATTCCTTCATGTCAATTTTCAACAGATATTCTGCATCTCTTTCTAGTCGGTCATCGAGATAGTCTTGTAGCTGAAGCCAGAATCATCTGGCTGTTTCAGCTCTTGAAGTTTTTCGTCATCCATCTTGGTATCCGTATTTTGTTCTGGAATCTAACTCTAATAAAGATATGCGTATAAATCACCAGTCACAAAATAATTATGTGAACCACAATATAGAAATTAGTCGCTTTTCAGGATTTAATCCAGATTTGATAGTTTACAGATCAAATATCTATTCACCTAGCATGATAGCTTTTTTAGAGCCTCGTAGCTGTAGAATAACTAATTGAGAATTGCACAAGAACACCGTTCTGGTAGAGCCGGTCCTGATTCAAGGCTGGTTAAGATGTAACTTCCTAGCAAACATTACCTTAAACAAAAAGCAATTGTGCGCTATACGAAGGAAAATCCGCGCGAAATCTTTTAGCAAACGCTCTCGGCAAGAATATGGTCTTGATGTCTTCTGGGGAGAAGTTAACATTGCCAACAACGCGCCATTCGCGTTCCATGTAAGAGTTGTCGTCGTGGTCACCGGCGTAGGTGTGGTCATAAAACTTTATATATGAAAATATATGATAATCAAGAAAACGCTCCAGTTCTATTAGCCTTTTATGTTCATCCGGGACTCCAGGTGTAATGCGGTTATATTCATTCATCATGCGATCAAAATATTCACCTATGAAAATGTCTTCATATAAGGCTTTGGGCCCGCCCTCTTGAAGCAAACGAATCAGTTCTTCCGGCGCGGCCTTTTTGGCAAGATGCACCATGGCTTGAAGCGGGATATAGAAAACAGGGCAACCCCCTCGTTGCAAGATGAAGTCTTTACTAAAGGATAATCCAAATGGACTGTATTTTTCAGCATATATGCCAAAATCGGCCGCAGGTATATCGCAAAAGCATACAATCTCAGGTGCATACATCTTGTTCGAACTAAACTGGATCGAAGTATTTACGGAAAGATTATCGCGTAGATTTGGATTGTGAGGAGGATGGGTAATCCAGCCTTCATGCAGGATTTTTAATAGTAAAGAATACTGTTCTTCTACTTTTAGCCCTCTCCCTACAAAATGGGCTAGCTCGGCAGAAACATATCTTTGGCCGGCTAATGGCATATCAAGACCATCCTTCATAAAAAAAATTTAACAAACTATTAAGCAGGTCGAACCAACAAATTAAAGCCTTGCATAGGTCTCGCTATGTCTGATGAACTATTCTTTACGAATATATGCCTGTTTTAAATTTATGTCAACAATGAGCAGGGGACGAGGAGCGGAATTCAACGCATCCGCGAGTTCTGTCTGAATCTGCTGGATCGTGATCAGTTGCCGCCCATTATTCAGAGAAAGATGGCTGATCCTCTCGTGAAAGTGGCCGATTTCCAACGCTGTCTTGAAAGTGATATGATAATCCTACGCGGTCTCGCCATCTCGTGGTTATGACTCATGAGGTTAAGAGGTACCTGAGTGGCGTCAACAGGAAAGGATCTGACCGCGGGTTTTTTAATTTCAAGAGATCACGAATCCCATCGCAAAGACAGCAACCATATACCGCCGCCTATTAAAAAAAGACAAAAGATTGCTTGAAGTGCGCACCAAGGCAAAAAGTTAACCTGTCGAGCCGTGACGAATCGCCGTTTGACGGGAACAAACCACACCCGACCAAGGTAAATTTTCCGCTCCGACGAATATACGGCTAGCTTCAGGTGCAACATCAGGGGAAGCGCAAATGAATTGCACGAATCCGTTACTTTCTCGGATCCCTGTAACCTCCGGATTGTAACTGTCACAAAGAACAGGATGATGGTTTTTGGGCCAGAGTAATGAGAACGAATCGCACTCCCAACCGGGGGTGTTGCCGAATAACGAGTCCTGCGCTAACGAGAAGTGCTTGAATCTGCTTACAGCTTTTGACCCTCCTGCCAAACAATTTAGCAAGCAGCATTGTATGATAGGCTATACAGAAGATTCCACCCGGACGGAGCACCCTTGCAATCTCTTGAAGACCTTTCGTTTGGTTGCGCCAATGGTGAAACGATAAGCTGCTTAAAACTATGTCGGCGGCCTCGTCAAGAAAAGGAAGGGACTCAGCCGATGCTAGATGAAAGGAGACATGCGGATTAAGGCGAACAGCTTCCGAAACCATCTGTTCGGCTGGATCGACGCCAAATAACTGCGCCTCAGGTTAGCGGACCGCGGCGGCTCGTAATAGGCGACCTGTTCCGCAACCAACATCAATAATACAGCGTGGCGGATCCTTTCGTTGATTCATGAGAAGGTCAAGCATTTTGGTGTGGACTGGTTCAAAATACAATCTTTGCATGACAGATTGATCGTAAGTTGGTCCCCACTTGTTGAACCGCTCAACATCATAGTTAGTTTTTGAAAGAACGTTTTTATCATCTATACGCTTTGCTATGCACCCGCGTAAACGGGTAATGGTCGGATCACCAGTATTGGACGAATATATGACCTATGCACGGCAATGTCACGCATATCGAGGGAATATGTCGATGACGTAAATTAAAAGATATTTGCGAACAACGCGAGGATGAATTCGGTTCGAAACTTTACGAGTTGCAAAGAATTTAAACTACAATGAAAACAGGAAGTTATTTTCCGTGAATAGAAATGAATCGCGCTCTCTTTTTCTTGTCCCAATGAGCGCAGAAAGCGGGCTTTCCCTTCATTACCAGCTCCATACAGAGATTACACGTTGGCAGGCATTTGACTATCGGTTTGTCGACTTTACCGGCTGCCTTTTTGGGCCACAAGGGATCAGCAAAGAGTACTCTCGCAAGGCCGATAAGGTCGGCAGTGCCTTCTCGAAGGACTTTTTCGGCCGTCTCCGGTGTTTGGATGCGTCCTGCCGCGATGACCGGCAGTCCAGGTACTGCCTCTTTTATGCTCCCGGCAAAATGAACCATATATGCCTCTTCTTTTTCTTTTTCCCTGTACGAAGGAAGAAAGAACGAATCGTAAGTCCCTGCCATGACGGAAAGGTAGGCAATACCCCTCTTTGCGAGCTCTTTCGCATAGAGTGAAGTCTGGTCAGTGTGCAAACCATCAGGCAGCCATTCATCAGCGAGAAAACGATACCCGACAGGATAATTGCCCACGGTTTTTATCACCGCTTCGACCACTCTCAGAGGAAACTTCATTCTGTTTTCGAGCGGACCGCCGTACTCGTCTTTTCTCAAGTTTGTTCGTTGGGAAAGGAATTGGACGAGAAGGTATCCTGTGCCTCCATGGAGTTCGACTCCGTCAAACCCTGCCTCTTTGACCCGTGCGGCAGCGTCTGCGTAGGACTTGATGATAGTCTCTATCTCTTCCCTGTTCATCTCTTTCGGCAGTACCTCGCCGGTTTTTACAGGCGAGGGTGCGAGCCTCTGTTTTGCAGCATGGGCGTATCTGCCCGCGTGATTGAGCTGGCAAATAGCGACCGCGCCTTCTTGGCGAATAACCTTCGCGATTTTCGCAAGGTCAGCGATGTACCGGTCGTCGTCGGACAGCAGGGTAAAGGGCGACCCCATACCGGAGGGAGCCACGGCAACGTTTTCCGTCACGATCATCGCCGCACCTGACGCAGCCATCTCTCTGTAGTAATCGATTATTAACTCGTTCGCCGTTCCGTCGGGATTTGCATAGGATAGAAAGAGCGGCGCCATCGTGATACGGTTTTTCAGGGCAAGCCCTTTAAATTGGATCTGAGAAAAGAGAAGAGATTGTTTCATACGGAAACTCCTTTTGGTGGGAGAATTCTGTGGAGCAAAACTGCTTATGCATTTATCAACAATTAACGCGCGTTCTATGCTCTGTTTTGTCTACAAATGAATGATATGATAATACCACGTCATCTGGATTGCATCAGTGTTTTTTTCTATTTAAAAAAAAGCATATATTGCTTTATGCGGTGCAAACTTCCCCTGAACATCAATTGTCTTTAACTCTTCAATTTTGAAACGTGGTGAAAATAAAGCCGCCATTTCGCTTTCAGAGGAAAAATATAAAACCGTCTCAAGAGGCGTTTTTCTATGTTTACCTACGCCACCAAATTGAGCATTCTCTTGACTGAAACAAACTGATAGATACCGCCTTCAGGATTAAGCAGACGGTAAACGTTATTAATATATTTTTCTCGGTCAGGCGCAAAAATATGATGTAAGAGTTCCCAGTCGTATGCAAATTCGAAAGTTTCTTGAATATCATCGATATCGCTCAGCACATCTGCTACGATAAGAGTGCACGGCACACCTTTTTAAGATGCAGATTTTCTTGCGATTTCAATTGCTGAAGCCGAAATAGCAACACCGTAAGCATCAAAGCCCTGGCTTGCCAGATAAATTACATAATTGCCCGCTCCACACCCTAAGTCGATTGCTTTATAGGGTTTTATTTTGTCTGTTTGTATGAGTGCTCGCAGAACCTCTGGAGGAGACTCCTGGTCCCACGGTATTTTTTCAAGGGGGATGCTCTTGTATATGTTTTCCATTTGATCTTTTATCATAGCGACCATCCTGCCTTAAATTAAATGAACAGAACCCTTTCGATAAATTCCCAAAATTCGATATTAGACCTGCAGAGGAATGTCCTGGCGATTCAAAGAAACACATTCAATAACAAACTTAATCATGACTATATGCCTGTTTTATATTTATGTCAACGACACCGAGTGGATGGGTGCAGGCTTCCGTCTCATCCGGAGTAAACTATAACTATATCTATGAAAACAGTTGTGTGAATCTCGGCAGTCCCATTTTTTATGGCACCTGGCGCAGCAATCGGGAAGGTATGATACCCCGTGGCAGAATGGTGGATTCCTGCCATGAACCAGAACATCTTTGCTGTCCGATCAATGTCGCAAAATCCTTTGATCGATACGCAGCTACCGAAATAGGTGTCGACCGCAATTATTGCAATGGGTTGATTCTGAGGCCCAGAATCCCGGTTCGTGCGTTTGCCCGGCGCAGTTAGAACGCAAAAAGCAAGGCAGCGCTCCAGACCATGGTCAAACGAAAAAATCGACTCCTGCCGCTCTCCCGGTTAGATCGTAAAAGCACTACCGAGACTTTCAAGGTGACTAACAGACGCCTCGAAAAGCGCCCTGCCAAAGACAGAAGAACGCTGACCCTGGACAATAGCATTCAGAATGCTCAGCACGATAAGGTCTCTGTAAAGCTCGGTCTGCAGTGCTATTTTACGCGTCCCTATGTAGCATGGCAGCTAGGTGCCAATGAACCTGCAAATGGCCTCATCCGATGATTCTTGCCGATGAGCACTGACTTAGGAAGATCTAAAAAGACCAGTTGAAGCGAATCGAACGTCTGGTCAGCAGTCGTTCCGAACAATGTATAGGATACAAAACTCCTCATGAGGTTTCTACCTCAGGTGTTGCACTTACTGTTTGAATTCAGGTATACTTTGACTTGGGATTTGAATTAAAATTTTCAAGCGCCAAAGTAATGACTATGAAGGAGGCTGTCATGAATACATTTGGAAAAACCAAAGATTTCAGGCCATTGGCTATATGCTTGTTCGTGGCCACCATGGTACTTGCTGCGTGTCAAGGCGGCCCGCCGCAGGTCAGCATCGAGGGGGCCAAAGCCGAATTATCTTCCGGCATTGTGGGTGAAGCTATGGTGACCATGAACATTAGGAACCAAGGTGGATCAGATGTTTTACAGGGAGTAAAGATTGACATACCGGGAGCGAAGGCTTCCTTCCATGTCATGCAGGGTGAGCGGATGGCGAACGTGGACACGGTAGCTATCCACGCGAAAAGCAATCTGGAATTTAAGATGGGTGGCAGCCACATCATGATAGAGGATATGCCGAAGACAATGCAGGCAGGTTCGAAATTCAACATGACTCTGCTTTTTCAGAAATCAGGAGAGAAGCAGATCCCACTGACGCTCCAGGGAGCCAGCGACATGCCCATGGGCCATGAACACCGCATGAACATGTAATGAATTGGTAACGATTCGTTCTTGAAGGTGGCCTGAGACGCGCGGACAACGAGAAGAGGAGAAGACCATTTTTATGGCATTCCTCGTCACTCAGCTTCCATTCCGGCTTTAGCGTTGGAGAGAACTCGAACCACATAGAAACGGATAATGACGCATATCAATGCCGTGCGAATCGCGGCCCGTCAAAAATGGTTCGAGCTGAGGGATACAGTCCTCTTACACCCGCTGAATGCATAAGCAGGTCCGAGTGGGAATCGATGTTTTTCTGATAAAAGCACTACGTCCTTTGCTTATTTAAAAGAGAAGAGGTGATCATATGAAAAGAATATTCCTGGTCTTTATCACGGTAATGGCAGCCGTTGTAATCTCAATTGCAGCGCCGGCTGGCGAAGCACTCACGTCAGTTCAACTACCGCTACCACAGACGCAGGGAGGTAGGCCGTTTATGCAGGTGTTGAAGGAAAGAAGCTCCAAGCGATCCTTTAGCCCGGAAAAGCTGCCGCTGCAGGTACTTTCTAATCTCCTCTGGGCCGCATTCGGCATCAACCGGCCCGAATCAGGATACCGGACCGCTCCGTCGGCAAAGAATTGGCAGGAGATCGACATCTATGTAGCGACAGCGGACGGCCTCTATCTCTATGATGCAAAAGGGCACCTGCTCCGTCAGGTCCTGTCAGAGGATATCCGGGCAATGACCGGAAGCCAACCCTTCGTGAAAGATGCACCGATCAACCTGGTGTATGTAGCTGACCATGGCCGCATGAACGGCGTTTCCCGGGAAGAGGCAGAACGTTACACGGCTGCAGATACGGGGTTCATCGCAGAAAACGTGTATCTTTTCTGTGCCTCGGAGCGGCTAGCCACTGTCGTGCGCGGCTCCATCCCAAGGGAGGGTCTTGCGCGGGCCATGAAGCTCCGACCTGAACAGCAGATTATTCTTGCGCAGACGGTTGGTTATCCCGGGAAGTAGCTCGAGATCTAGCTCCCAATTGACTTCGAAGTATAATCCTCGTACTGCGGATGTCGATGGATTCGATTCCCTTGCAGAGTGTGTTTGTGCGTACACTGGACGCGGATTATGCAGCAGACGAACTTCAGCGACAGCTTGATGTGGAACTCAAGGATATCGCCCAAAAACCCCAGGACGTCTCGCAGAATGATTGAGGAGAACGCGAACTCAATTCGAATTGGATTCGAAAGGTGGGGATCTTCGCCGTTTTGATGCTTCCTCGTTCTTCATCTACTTTTCTAGCGCCCACTTCTCCTCACTGACCTCAAGATACTGATTTAAGAGCAAGTCAGTTTCCACCTTCCACCATCTGTTTACTTGTTCTTCAAAGAATTTAATTAATATTATTTCACCGAATTCTCGTACGGCGGCGTTCTTTGGCGGCAAGGGAGGAGTCGTGCGCTTCATACCCCGCATCAGTCCCCGGTCATTGCCTTGGGGAAATCCCTATAATGTGCTGACAACTCTGTATCGACGCTTTTCTGGGAAAGCTTACCTCTCACGATCGCGTGCATGAGGCATGCGGGCAGCAGAACGATGAAGATTCCCGCCCACCCCAGCATATGCTCACCGATGGAGAACGTGACTGCTAAATTGAATGCCAGGACGCCGAGATAAAGGATGGGACCGACTAGGAATCGAAAAGGATATTTGTAACCGATAAGATCCGAGCTCCCTTTTTTCAGCAAGTATCGGTCGATCTTTTGCAGAACATAGATCATTGCAATGCCCACCACGAACCATCCGACAAAGTTCGAGAGGGGAACGCCAAAATAGACCCCTTGTTCGGGGTAACCATAGATCCGGCCGAGAAACCAGCGATCCCCCCGCAAGGCGACGGGGTCGATAATGATGTCGAGGTAGACGAGCAGCAGCGCACCGAGAATTCTGACCTGGAGAGAGTCTCTTATTTTTTTCGTCTCAAGGATGTACACCATCCATCTTGAGCGACTCAGTGGTGAGCACACGAGAAGAGCCAGCGAATAGCTCGCATAGGCAAGAAAGACGTAACTGATTGAGTCCATGAGTGGAACGCCGAGTACCCATATTTCTTTTCCCATCGTGCCGTCAAGATAGTAATAGTGCCCGTAAGGAAAGCCATTGTGAATAGACGAGAATTCCGACAACCAAGCGATAACGTATCCCGCGATGCAGAAGAGGAGAGCCCTCTTTAATCCCAGGTGCAGCGAACACCCGGCGAGGTAGACAGCAAGGAAGACGAACACGTAAGGCCTGAGGAGGACCGTCTCGAGGAGAAGCATGCCTGCGAACCTCTTAGGTCTTTCCCAGATTCCAGACGGCAAGCCTGACGAAGTCCCTCGGATTAGAAAAGGCGATTCTCTGCACGGTCGCTTCATATCCGCTGTGGACCATGCAATCCCGGCATCGCGGATCGGCACCAGCCTCGTATCGGTCCCAGGGGGTTTTTTCCATCAATTCGCGGAAAGACGGATAGTAGGCATCGGTGATCAGGTAGCAGGGGGATTTCCAACCCAGTGGATTGCGCGTTGGATTGCCCCAGGGAGTGCAATGCAGGTGCCTGTTCCCTTTCAGAAAGTCGATGTAGAGGGGGGAGTTGATGAACGGAAATTTCTTGAAAAAATTCATCTGCCTAAATTTTTCCGTCACCTCTTCTCTGCTGAGAAAGATGTCGTTCTCAACCCGTTCATAATTGAAGGCGGGGGACATCAGGATGCCGTCTACCCGGAGGTCTTTGAGGGTTTCGAACAACTTCTCCAACTCTCCGAGGTCGGAGTTCTTGTACACCGACGTATTGGTGCTTACGCGGAAACCTTTTTGCTTCGCCAATTTGATCGAAGCGGTAGCCTTTTTGAACGTTCCGGGTTGACCGGTGATATGGTCATGCGTCTCTTCCATGCCGTCGAGATGAATATTCAGCGTCAGCCTCGGGTGCGGCGTGAAGTCCTCGATAAAGTTAGCGGTAAGAATGCCGTTCGAGCAGAGGTAGACATGCCGTTTTAGCTGGAGCAGTTCCCGCACGAGGAGCTTCAAGTCTTTGTACAAGAGCGGCTCGCCTCCCGTAACCGTCACGACCGGAGCGCGTGATTCCATGGCTGCGTCGATGCACTGGCTGAGAGTGAGGTCTTCGGTGTGCTCATGATCGTACAGCCGTATTCTGTCACAGCCAGCGCACGCAAGATTGCAACGGTGAGTCGGCTCGAGCATGAGGACGAGCGGGAACCTCTTGACACCCGTAAGGGCGTTTTTCGCGAAAAAAGATGTTAACGACGTATATAAGCTGACGGGAAAGCGCATGGAGACCTCTCGAATGTTGGAACAGCCCGGTGCCTGACTCTGGTCTGCCGGCACTGTGGCCGGTCCCCCGTTGCGAAGTGTCTTCCGGTTACGATCGTGCCGCGACCAAAGCTTTCAGGGCCTCATCCAGATCACTTAGGGGAAAATCGGTATTTTTACAGGGGCCCTCGGGCCTCTTATTGGGTATGGCGATCACCGGTATCTTATCCGCCACGTCCTTGATGCCACCCATCAGGTCCCGCTCGCAGGCGATGGCAAGAATAGTTGTAGGACGATACTGTCGGATTGCTTGCCGCGCCTCCTCGCCGCCGGCGGCGGTGTAGACTTTATAGTCTTTCCCGTTCACTCTGTCCATCAATCGGGCCCGGGCCTCTCTTTTTAAACATCGCGGAAGCAGGATCAAGATCCGGCCGGCATTGAGCTTTCCGACAAAGCTCATGGTGACGAAATTGTGCATCTTGATGAAGGAATTGCCTATTCTGTCCTTGTTGATGCCGAACTTTCTTCCGAGCCAAATCGTTTGCGGAAGCAGCGAGACAACAAACCTTTCAATCCAACCATAGGGAAACAAGGACTTTTTAAAAGTCCGCAGCAACACAGCCTCAAGAAGAGCGGAGATCACGAGACAAATCGTAAACCCGACGATTGCCCACTCCGCATATATCTCAAAAAGCGGGTTCAACTGCTGGAACCGGGGTTTCAC
>DASPQB010000290.1:0-6070 GCA_035625205.1 Nitrospirota bacterium
TAGGTACGTATCAATAATCCTGAATCGCTTTGGTGTGCGGTAAAATGATTTCGCACAGGTTACCGTAAGCTGGCCTGAGGGGGAGACATTGAAAGATACAAGCACATTCGCTTCTTGAGAAGATCGTGAAGTAAAGTTGAGGCAGTCCTAGCCATATCCCTCCCTCATAGCAACTGGAAAGTCCTGAGCGGGAAAGTCCGAGAGAAGATAGACATCATGCTGTATCAAAATTGCGATCTAAAAAAGTATCCTATCAGATTTTTTTTCGCTTCATGGCCGGAAGCGCAGGTGTTGTGACTGGTGTTTCACCCCCCCTGCGGACTTTCGCGTAGGTCTTACACAGGGGATACTTTGAGCATCTAAACCGTAGAAACGACTGCTCTTCCTTATAAAGGTGCATGCGGTTTCCGCATGCCGAACATAAAGGCCTCTTTTCTATTTGCGCATGGTGAGGTATGGTAAACTGTAAACCGCACATTAAGCAGAGATAACGTTGTTTTCCGGTATGTGCCTTACCATGACGATAAATCGCCTTTGATTCACAGGCCGGACACTGTATTTGACTGATGGTATCTTTAGACATGGTGAACTCTCCGAAACGATGGAAATACATGATAGAACATGGCGTGGACGGGGTTGAACCTTATCGGTCATGATTGATGCTGAACAAAAAAAATTTCCGCAGTCTGGCTTAGTCAGAGCATGTCATCAAAAATCGAAGATATCATGGAATATTTGAGCATGAATCCGTGACGCGGTAAATCGACCTCACTGATTTTCCCAACTATACCATGTGAACGTTACAAGAATGTTACGAAGAAAGTAATGTGCTTGGTTTTAGATCTCAGTCGCTTCAATCCGACCAATACCAAATTCCGTGTGTCCAATAATTATTAGATTGTCCTGAAAAAAATGCGGTATTATTATTTTATAAAGCTAGCGCTGCTTCAGCATACCAGCGACATTAGTTAACATGGGTAAAGCAGGGTAGGTAAGTAATGAAAGTGAAATTGGACTTCGATTCTGTAAGTGGATATAGTTGAAACATTGAGAAAGGAGACAGAGATATGGCACTTTTGGATGACGCATTGAAAGGTAATATTGCAACAGGTCTGGCTATCGGTATCGGCGCGGCAATATTGGCTCCCGTAGTTATTCCTCTGTTTGCCAATATCGCAAAGCCACTTGCAAAGGCTGCAATAAAAGGAGGCATTCAACTGTATGAACGCGGTAAAGAGACCTTTGCCGAAATAGCTGAAATTACGGAAGATATTGTGGCAGAAGCAAAGGCTGAACTGGCCGAGTCGACAGCAGCAGCGGCAGCGCCTGCTGTGGCCAGTGGCTCCGAAGGTGGGACAGCAGCGTCATGATACCGGCAGCTGTCATTGCCCACTCCTCAAGCGGGAGATTGCGGATTAAAATCTCATCTCAAAGGGGTAACCTTGCAGTACTTAAGTCTCAAGGTGATCAACTTGCCACGTGTCCAGGCATTATCTCCATTGAGGTGAACCCGAATACGGGGAGTATCCTCTTGCTGCACCAAACGACAGTGCAAAAGATAGCGGAGTTTGCCAAGTCCAGGAACCTTTTTTTGCTGGAGGAACTAAAGAGTGCAAGGGTGCCATCTGCTGAACTTCGTCGGGACCTTGGTGATGCGTTTAAGAGCATGGATCGGCAGATACAGAACCTTACCGGCGGTGATATAGACCTGAACGGACTAGCAATGGGCGCATTGATTGTAGCGGGTAGTGTGCAGATCCTGTCAGGGAATGCAGGTGCCATCCCGTGGTTTGCTGCATACTGGTACGCATACCATCTCTACTCAAGGACAAAGGAAGGGGAAAAGAAAGAACAGTAGATAGTTCTGAGGGAATTGGGAACCCGCTCAGCCATAATCCACCTTAGTCTTCGACGAAAGATTCGAGTAAGAGACAATTCTGTATACTTAACAAATCCATTCCCAACAAATAGTAAGAAGATCGGCGTGCACGAAAGTACGATAAGGTCTTGTTACGCCTTGTAGGAGTTAAGCCATGAACGACCGAAAACAAAAAGCACCGGGGAAGAAGGCCGTGAAGCGCAGTTCGCGCAGATCGTCACCGGAACCGGACTTGGAAATTGCACCGACGATAATTAGAAAAGGAGGAACAGATATGACAAATGCAGAAACCTTAAGTGGTGAAACGTCAGCCCACGATATCGGCAAAGCAGGATCTACCGTGAAAGAGGGCGTCGTGAGCAGTCTCAAAGGGATCAACGAGATCGAAGCGGAGATCGTAAGCCTCGTCAGGAGCACGGTATCCAACACCCTTCGTGCAACAGGCTCGGTGGCTGGTGAAGCAATCGGCATCACGAAGGATGTGGTTAAGGGGGCTATTCAGGCCACTGAAGAGGTCGGTACTGGCCTCATTTTGAGCACCAAGAGCGTGGCAAAAGGGGTGGTCATGGGCGTAAGTGATGTCGGCGGCGATGTTATTTCCGTGGCAGGCCAGACCGTCAAGGGCGCTGTCAAGGGTGCGGCCGAGGTCGGCGCGGATGTTGCCATGGTTGCTCGGCGTGCTGTAGATGGCGTGATCGAGGCTACCAAGGAAGTCGGGGGCAATGCCGAGGAAGTGGCGAAAGTTGCCGTTAATGGCGCGATTGATGCCGCAGCTTCGATCGGCAACACGGCGGTCAAGGCAGTCAAGGATATGCTGGTCGGTGTTGTTGAAGGGGTCAAAGAAGTCGCAAGTAACGCGTTGCCGAAGCCGAAACAGAGTTAAGCAGTCCTGGCCTGGCAAATGACGGTTAATATTTAAGAGGGGGGAGGAATCGCGCGTGGTCCAGGCAGTTCATACAGCGATAAAAGGACGGGCTCGCTATAAAGTAGAAGGCCTGTACCGTTCGGATCATTTAAAACAGCTGATCGAGCAGGATCTAGCAGAGCACAAGTGGATTCTGAACGTTTCGATCAACACCCTCACGGGAAGCGTTCTCGTGCTGTTCGATGCGCAAAACGGCAATCATGAATCAGCAATAGCCTCACTGCTCAATGCTGTGGTTGAACGTACCAAGGGCGAACCGCTCCAAAAAACAGAAGACCGTTTTCCTTCTGCACAGCAGGAGAAAGGAACGGTTAGGGTTAAACCGGCGCGAACCGCCGTCTCTCCTCTTCATACTCCCGCAGGCAAGGAAGTGCCGAGCCTGCGAACCGTTCGAAAAGAGGTTGCACATGCTCATGCCCAGGAGGAGGAACCTTGGCACTGTATGGCGAAGAAGGATGTGCTGCAGCGATGGGGCACATCGGCATCGAGTGGCTTATCCGAAGAAGCAGCCCGTCTTTTGTATATCCAGTACGGCCCCAACATCCTGCCTGAATCCGTTCCACGCTCCGGTTGGAGCATGTTCTTCGATCAGTTCAAGTCCCTTCCCGTCGCTCTCCTCAGCGTTGCCGCGGTCATTTCCGTTGCTACCGGTGGTTTTGCGGATGCTGTCGTGATCATGGGGGTGGTCGTCATCAATGCCTCCATCGGATATTACACCGAGAACCAGACGGAAAAGATCATCCACGGCTTGAAAAACCTCGTGCAACCGACCTCAACGGTGATCCGCGGTGGTGTCATGACGACCATCGATGCGAAGGAGGTCGTGCCCGGCGATCTGATCGTGCTGAAACCGGGGACTTATATCGCAGCAGATGCCCGTCTTATAGAAGCAAAATATTTGAGCATCGATGAATCGGCGTTGACGGGCGAGAGCATGCCGGTCATGAAAACCACCGAAGAACTGCAGGTAGAGGACATCCCCCTTGCCGACCGCACCAACATGGTCTATATGGGCACCCTGGTCACTGGCGGACAGGGACTCGCCGTGGCGGTGGCAACAGGGAGTTTTACCGAGGTCGGCAAGATACAGACCATGGTGGGAGAGGCGCGTCCGCCCGACACGCCCCTGGAACGTCAGATGGACCACCTTGGTGTCCAGCTGGTGTATCTTACCTGCACCGTCTGCGGCATCGTGTTCATCGTAGGCCTCCTGCGCGGTTACGGTTTTCTCGAGATGCTCAAATCCTCCATTGCCCTTGCCGTCGCCGCGGTGCCGGAGGGGCTTCCGACCGTAGCAACGACGACTCTCGCGCTCGGCATCAAGCGCATGCGGGGCATGCACGTGCTCATCCGTCACCTTGACGCAGTCGAAACGCTCGGATCGGTCGAGACCATCTGTCTTGACAAGACCGGTACCATCACCATGAACAAGATGTCGGTGGTCCAGATGCATGCAGGCATGCGCCGCCTCGCTGTTGTTGAAGGAAGGATCATGGCGGAAGGGAAAAGCATAAATCCCTATACGAGCGAGGACGTCCTCCGTCTGCTCCATCTCTCGGTGCTCTGTAATGAATCAATGGTATCTGGACAGGAAGGAGACTACGTCATCGAGGGGTCTTCGACGGAAAACGCCCTCGTGAACCTGGCACTCAGCGCTGGCGTGGATGTCAACTCGCTTCGGTCTCAGCACCCCCTCGTGAAGTTGAATCACCGTTCGGAAGATCGGCATTATATGAGCACCGTACACCGCTCGAATGATCAGCAGCGGCTCATGGCTCTCAAGGGCAGCCCGTCCGATGTACTGTCGCTCTGTAAATGGTATATCAAGGACGGCCGGCAGTTGGAAATGGACGACAATGCACGTGCGGTCTTCGAAGGGGACAATGAACGGATGGCCGGCGAAGCGCTTCGGGTACTGGCGGTAGCATACGCCGTGGCCAACGGAGACACCCTGCATAGCGACGAGATCATCAAACAGGGGCTTATCTGGGTCGGCCTCATCGGCATGGCGGATGTGGTGCGGATCGGCGTCAAAAACCTCATCAACACGTTCCATTGTGCCGGAATCGATACCGTCATGATCACCGGTGACCAGAGCCCTACGGCCTATGCGATCGGCAAGGAGCTTAATCTGAGCAAGGGCGAGGAGCTTGAGATCCTGGACTCGACCAACCTTAACCAGCTTGAGCCTGAGGTCATGAAGGCACTTGCGGGGCGCGTTCATGTCTTCGCCCGGGTAAGCCCTGCCAACAAGCTCCAGATCGTCCAGGCGCTCCAGTCAGCAGGAAAGGTCATTGGCATGACCGGCGACGGCATCAATGACGGACCGGCGCTTAAGGCGGCCGATATCGGTATTGCTCTCGGACACACGGGGACCGATGTCGCGCGCGAAGTTGCGGATGTGGTCCTGGAAGATGATAATCTCGAGACCATGGTTGTTGCCATAAGCCAGGGAAGAACGGTTTATAACAACTTACGAAAATCGGTCCGGTACATGCTTTCGAAGAACACGAGCGAGATCATGATCATGTTCGCCGCTCTTGCTGCTGGCATGGGACAGCCGTTTAATGTCATGCAGCTGCTCTGGATCAACATGATTTCGGACATTTTCCCCGGCATAGCCCTTGCCCAGGAACCGCCCGAGCCCGACGTGCTCCTGCGTCCTCCGCGGAGCCCCGAAGAACAGCTCATTAATCCGTCGGACTATAGAAGGCTCCTCTTTGAGGCTTCCACCCTCTCGGCAGGGACGCTGGCGGCATACGGCTACGGCGTCCTGCGGTACGGGCAGGGACCCCAGGCCAGCACGATGGCCTTCACGAACTTTGTCACAGCAGGGCTCCTTCATGCGATCAGCCACCGTTCCGAGACACACAGTATCTTTGATGCTGATCGGCTCGAACCGAACAAGTATCTCACCACTGCCCTGGTCGGCTCGCTGGGAGTTCAGTCGCTTACCCTGATTGTTCCGGGCCTCCGGAGTTTCCTGGGAATGAGCCCGCTTAATCCCATCGACTTGGCAATTTCGATCGGAACAGCTGTGGCCCCCCTGCTCATCAACGAAGCGACAAAAAAGGTAGGTGCTCCGCCTCCTTTATCGAATGGCAGTTTAATGGTTCCAGTTCCGCAATTGAACGGCAGGCAAGTTGCGGCAGTTACGTAAGCGGCACAACACATGGAGAGGGTCAAATGAAAAAAGACTTCATGTTTACCTCGGAGTCGGTGACCGAAGGCCATCCTGATAAGCTGTGCGATATCATCAGCGATGC
>DASPQB010000291.1:0-8161 GCA_035625205.1 Nitrospirota bacterium
CAGTCGGCAATCAGGCCGGCGAAAGGCGATCTGAAGCTGAGGAAGATTTTTTTGATCTCGGTGAGGAGCTTAATAAAGAGAGCAAGAGCGTTCCTGCACATACATCCGAACAATCAACTGAGGATTTTTTTGATCTTGCGGCGGAACTCCGGGACGAGTTGAGCACCATCGCCGTTCCCGAGGGCATTTCCGAGTCGTCTGAGGAACAAAGCCTCGACGAAATTTTTGAAGACTTCAAGCGCGGTGTTGAACAGCAATCGGTTAAGCAGGATATCGATACCCACTATAATCTCGGTGTGGCCTACAAAGAAATGGGACTGCTCGACGAGGCAATATCGGAGTTCCTCATGACTCCCCAGGATGAGCCAAAATTTATCAAGAGCCGCTATATGCTGGGCCTCTGCTATATGGAACAGGGAGAATATCAGAACGCTGCGACGGAGATCCTGTATGCCCTTCGCTGCGCGGCAAGCCTCGGCCTGGAGGAACAAGACACTCTCGGCATGCATTATGATCTCGGCCTTGCATACCAAGGAGCCGGCAATCTCAACAATGCTATCAATGAATTTCAAATCGTCCTGGCGCTGAATCCCGGCTACCGTGATACGAAGACAAAGCTCAAAGAACTGCAGCAAGGCGATTATATTTCTCTCGACCAGCTCAAAGATGACATCGAACGTGAGATCTCATCGAAGTTCCTCACGGAAGGTAAACGGATAGAGCGTGAAGAAAGGAACCGGAAAAACGAAAAAGTCACAAATTGATGTTGCCTAAATAGTAGGCTCATGCCCATTTTTTAATCAATATCCTGCCATTTTATTATCTTAACACATTGAAATTTAAGGTTCTTTTTTTAGCATTAAAATTGCTTTAAAAATAGGCTGACAGGAGGTAGCTTCACTATGAAAAAAATCGAGGCGGTCATTAAACCGTTTAAGCTCGATGAAGTCAAGGATGCACTGAATGCCATCGGAGTCCAAGGCATTACGGTCACCGAAGTCAAAGGATTCGGCAGACAAAAGGGGCACACGGAACTCTACCGCGGGGCCGAATATGTAGTCGACTTTCTTCCCAAGGTGAAGCTCGAAATCATCACTTCTGATACGCTGGTCCCAAAAATTATAGAGACAATTGAAACAACCGCCAAGACAGGCCGCATCGGCGATGGGAAAATATTCGTCACTCCCGTGGATGAAGTTATCCGCATCCGTACCGGCGAACGCGGCGAGGCGGCGATATAACAACGATGATTGGAAAATGAGGGGCGAGGGATGAGAAGCGAGGGACGAAAAATTTTCCCCGTCACAAGCGAAGTGATCGTCCTTGGTCCATCGGAATTAAATTAAAGAGGAGGAAGCAACATGACGACACCAAAAGAAGTATTGAAGCTGGCAGCAGACAACAAGGCAATGATGGTGGATTTCAAATTCATGGACTACCCGGGGCTGTGGCAGCACTTCTCGACACCGGTGGACGAACTTACCGAGGCCGTTTTTGAAGAAGGGCTTGGGTTCGACGGGTCCAGCATCCGCGGCTGGCAGGCCATCCATGCGAGCGACATGCTCGTAGTTCCAGATTCCGAAACGGCGGTAATGGACCCATTCACCAAGTATCCCACGCTGTCGCTCATCTGCAACATCGTGGATCCCATCACCAAGGAGCGCTACAGCCGCGATCCACGCCACATCGCTCAAAAGGCGGAAGCTTATCTGAAATCTACCGGCATCGGCGATACCTGCTATATGGGTCCCGAGCCGGAATTCTTCATCTTCGATGATGTTCGTTTCGACCAGAACTCCCATGAGGGTTACTACCACATTGACAGCGTGGAAGGCATCTGGAACAGCGGCCGTATTGAAAACCCGAACCTGGCTTATAAGCCCCGCCACAAGGAAGGCTACTTCCCTGTACCTCCGATCGACAGCCAGGAGGACATTCGCACCGAGATGGTACAGGAGATGCAGAAAGTCGGCATCTATATTGAAAAACAGCACCACGAAGTGGCGACCGCAGGCCAGGCCGAGATCGATATGCGCTTCAGCCCTCTCGTCAAAATGGCAGACCAGCTCATGTACTACAAGTACATCATCAAGAACGTGGCCAAGCGGCACAATAAGACCGTGACGTTCATGCCCAAACCCCTGTTCGGTGACAACGGGTCCGGCATGCATACCCACCAGTCCATCTGGAAAGGTGGCAAGCCCTTGTTCGCTGGAGACAAATATGCAGGCATGTCACAGCTTGCGCTCTATTATATCGGAGGCATTCTAAAGCATGCGAAAGTGATCGCGGCCTTTACGAACCCGACCACGAACTCATACAAACGCCTGACCCCGGGCTTTGAAGCTCCGGTGAACCTGGCTTACTCCAGCAGAAACCGCTCCGCTTCCGTCCGCATCCCGATGTACAGCCCGAGCCCCAAGTCCAAACGCATCGAGGTCCGGTTCCCCGACCCGTCATGCAACCCCTATCTCGCCTTTGCGGCCATGCTCATGGCGGGCATGGACGGCATTGAGAACAAGATCGATCCGGGACTACCGTTGGACAAGGACATCTACGACATGGCGCCGGAAGAACTGGCAAGCGTACCGTCAATGCCGGGGTCGCTCGATGAAGCGCTCGATAATCTCGAAGCTGATCACAGCTTCCTCATGAAGGGAGATGTCTTTACCAAGGACGCGATCGAAGTGTGGCTCGAATACAAGAGGACCAAAGAAGTTGACGCGCTCCGTCTGCGTCCCCATCCTTACGAGTTCTTCTTGTACTACGACCTTTAAGAACAGCCTTACACCGCACAAGCAAAACCGGAACCTTATCACTGGGGTTCCGGTTTTTTTGTGCATGGGCAACATTCGACAACTATCTTAAGAGTCGATTTCAACAACTGTTATTAACTTGCCTTCGTTTTCTCGATAACACGCTTTGGCTCTTTTCCTGCCATTTTGCAAAAAAGTGTCTTTATTAAATTTTAATTAATTTTCAGGCAATCTTAGCAGCAATTTAACGCTGCTTGTGCTTATAATTTATCCATCCAAAAGAGGGAACCCAATGAACAGCTGTTTATCGGCATCACGATTGTGCTCTTTGTTGCAAACGGTATTTCGTGAAACTCGTTGAGCGACTCTAGGAAGGAGGAGGGGAATGGAACTATTCTACTGGATTGGCGGCATTGTTTCCTTAGGGCTGTTTGTTTATCTCATGATCGCGCTTATTAGGCCGGAGAGCCTGTCATGAAGGGAAAGCTCATCTTAACGCAAAGGAGGGATCCTCAATGAACCTTGTCATTTGGCTGCCGGCGATGTTTTTCCTCGGTATTGCATCGATGGGAGTATGTGGTTTGTTTGTGATCGCTTGTGAAAAAATCTAATTGAATTCCTGATCTAATCTATATGTCGCCTGCTTACGTGATGTACCCTGTTAACGATGCTGTGAAGGCGACTGTATCAAAAATAACAAGGAGGTAAAACAATGTTTATGCAAACCTGGCTGCTTCCCTTTGCGCTCCTCGCCACAGCGACTATTGTTGCATTCCCCTTGAGCCGCTACATGGCCTGGATCATGGACGGGAAATACCGGCCTCTACCGGTCATGGGGTGGTTCGAAAAGCGCCTGGACAGCGGTCCTCAGAACTGGAAGCAGTATATTGGTTCCCTGCTTCTCTTCAACACGGTCCTGTTCGTCTTCGGTTATCTTGTTTTGATGCTCCAGCCGTTTATGCCGCTCAACCCTGACGGCAAGACAATGCTGGCCCCCAGCACGATCTTTAACAGCGTGATATCGTTCATGACGAACACCAACCTGCAGCATTATTCCGGGGACCAGCATTTATCGAACTTCAGTCAGATTTTCTTTTGTATCTCCAATATGTATATATCAGCCGCCATCGGCTTGTGCGCACTGGTCGCGATCATTCGAGCCTTACGCAGTGATTCGTCGCTCGGAAACTTTTTCGTGGATATGTGGCGGGTTTTGATCTACATGTTCGTTCCGGTCGCCTTCCTCTTCGCCTTCATCTTTATTACACAGGGCAGCCCGATGACCTTCAAAAGCTTCCACCAGGTTTCGACACTGGAACCCGCGGCCATGGGCACGACTGACAAGGGTGAGGCGAAGCAGCAGACCATCGTGGTCGGCCCCGTGGCGGCCCTTGAGTCCATTAAAATGCTCGGAACCAACGGCGGCGGATTTTACGGAATGAATTCCGCGCACCCCTTCGAAAATCCGACGGCACTGTCGAACTTTTTCAACACGCTTGCAATGATGATCTTCCCCTTCGCGCTTGTTATCATGTACGGAAGGATGCTCGGCAGAATGCGGCATTCCTATGTCATATTCATTGTCATGTTGGCGCTCATGGCGGGCACCGTGGTGTGGTCGGTCCATTATGATACGTTGAAGCCGAACCCGGGATTGACGGCACATGCTGCGCGAACCCTCGAAATTCCCGGCGCAAAAGCGTCGGATGTGAAAAAGTCCGTGACCTTCGCCGCGGTTGCGGGTTTGCCGGTAGACCAGCATCTGGGCAATCTCGAGGGCAAAGAAATGCGATTCGGGACTTCGGCAGGAGCTACGTTCGACGCATTGACAACAGATGTGACCTGCGGCGCAGTGAACGCAGAGGAAGACAGCTTGAACCCCATCGCCGCCTTGGCACCCATGGTAGGAATGTGGATAAACTCCATTTACGGCGGAAAAGGCGTCGGGATGATAAACATGCTGCTGTATATAATCATCGGCATCTTCATCGCCGGCATGATGGTGGGGCGGACGCCCGAATATCTGGGCAAAAAGATTGAAGCTCGCGAAGTCAAACTCGCGGCTATAGCCGTGCTGGTCCATCCGTTTATGATTCTCGCGCCCACGGCCCTCTTCGCGGTGATGCACTGGGGTGTGGACGCTGTAAGCAACCCCGGCGCGCACGGTTTCTCGCAGATCCTTTACCAGTTCTCCTCGGCTTCAGCAAATAACGGTTCTGCTTTCGACGGACTGGGAGTTACCTACGGGTTCTACAACGCAACGAGTCCGGCTCCGAGTGCGGTAGCATTCGATATCGCGGCGGGCTTGGTCATGCTCTTCAGCCGCTTTCTTCCGATCATCGCGCCGATCGCAATGGCTGCATATCTGGGTGCGAAAAAAACGAGCCCTGTCGGTCTGGGGACTCTGCGCGACGACGATGCCACGTTTGGCCTGTTTTTGCTTGCAACAATTCTCATCATTGGTGCGCTGCTCTTCCTGCCGGCAGCTGCACTCGGCCCGATTGCGGAACATCTTGGCCCGTTTCCAGTCGGCGGGTGACGGGCACTGTTATCTGATGCGAGCGTATTAGTGAATCAAGGAGGCTTACCCATGTTCAAGATTTTTTCCAAGAGCATTCTATTGATAGTATTTTCCGTCGTCATTTGCTGTATTCTGTATCCGATTGCGCTGTGGGCAGTGGGGCAGGTCTTGTTCCCATCCCAGTCCAACGGGAGCATGCTGATGGGGCCTGACGGCAAACCGGTGGGTTCACGCCTTATAGCGCAGCCCTTTACGAAGGACGAATATTTTCAACCCCGCCCCTCGGCTGCGTCGTATGACGCGTCCGCCTCGGCCTCGTCGTCCCTGGCTGGATCGAACTACGCGTTACGCGATCGTGTCGCACGTACTCTGGGTCCGATAGTGGCTTATCGAAGCGGTCCAAAGGCCGGACAGCCTGTAGCCCCGGATATCGAGCAGTGGTTCCAGAAAGACAAGTTTCAGGGCGCTCCACATATCGTCGCCCAGTGGGCTGATATGCACAACTCTCTTGCCCAGGCATGGGTCACCAGCGATGCCACGCACACTGCTTACGTAAGCGCCTGGGCCAAGACGCACCCAAAGGATGTGGCACAGTTTATGAAGGACAATCCGGCGGTTTCGCAACCGAAGGAGGCCGATCTCGCCGTTACATTCTTCAAAAGCTTCTCAGCGGAGAACGCCGGCAAATTCCCCTCTGTCGTGACCCGTAAGGGAAAAGACGGGAAACCACAAACGACGATTGAGCCGGTAACAGCAGGATCGGACATCCAGTCGATCTTCTTTGACATGTGGCGGCAGGACCATGCAGATGCCGATATTCAGGATATTCCCGGCGACCTGGTCACAACGTCTGCATCAGGGCTCGATCCGCATATCTCGCTGCAGAACGCCGAGTTCCAGCTTGACCGGGTTGCCCCAAAATGGGCCGCAGACTTAAAGCGCGACCAGGCCGAGGTCCGGAAAGAGATCGAACAGATACTCCAAAAGAACGCTTCGGCCGCGTGGAACGGCCTCATCGGGGAAAAGTTCGTGAATGTGCTTGAGATCAATTTAAAGCTTCGTAACAAATACGGCGAGCCTAGGTAATATTAATATACAATGTAACAATTTTGTGCGCCACACATAAAGGGGCGACAATCGTTTTCCGAGGAGGCAGGCATGAGTAATGTAAAAAAGAGGTCGCTGTTCGACCCGAAAATCGTTAAACAGGCATTGCGGGATTCGCTGATAAAATTGAACCCGATCTACCAGATCAAAAACCCGGTAATGTTTGTCGTGGAAGTCGGCAGTATTCTGACGACGCTCCTGTTCCTTCACGCAGCATTCACGGGAAAAGGAGAGGCATCGCCTTCCTTTATCCTGCAGATCTCCATCTGGCTCTGGATCACGGTGCTCTTCGCCAACTTCGCCGAATCCATGGCTGAGGGCCGCGGCAAGGCCCAGGCAGAGTCACTTCGAAAAACGCGGCGTGACGTGATAGCCAAACGCCTGGCGAACCCGAAACCGGATGCGGAGGTCACGAAGATCGCCTCTGCACAGCTCAAGAAAGGAGATGTCGTTCTCATTGAAGCCGGCGACATTATCCCCATGGATGGCGAAGTTATCGATGGTGTTGCCTCGGTCAATGAAAGCGTTGTGACAGGCGAGAGCGCGCCCGTGATCCGGGAGAGCGGCGGAGACCGGAGCGCGGTCACGGGCGGGACTACGGTCCTGTCCGACTGGCTGGTAGTGCAGATCACCTCGAGTCCCGGCGAGACGTTCCTCGACCGAATGATCTCCCTGGTCGAAGGCGCAAAGCGCCAGAAGACGCCGAATGAGATCGCCCTTGACATCCTGCTCGCGGGAATGACGATTGTGTTCCTGCTCGTCTGCGTGACTCTTCTTCCCTACTCCCTCTTCAGCGTCAAGGCTGCGGGCCAGGGATCGCCGGTCACCATCACCGTGCTCGTAGCGCTCCTGGTCTGCCTCATCCCGACCACAATTGGCGGACTGCTCTCGGCCATCGGCATTGCGGGTATGGACCGGATGATCCAGGCAAATGTGATCGCCACGTCGGGCCGGGCCGTGGAAGCAGCCGGAGACGTTGATGTGCTGCTTTTAGATAAGACCGGTACGATCACCCTTGGAAACCGGCAGGCCACGGAATTTATCCCTGCTCCGGGAGTGCACGTGGGAGCTTTATCAGACGCGGCACAGCTTGCCTCGCTGGCCGACGAAACGCCTGAGGGGCGGAGCATCGTGGTGCTCGCAAAAGAGAAGTACGGTCTCCGCGCCCGGGAGATGACTAGCATCAAGGCGGAGTTCATTCCGTTCACTGCCCAGACCCGGATGAGCGGAGTAAAGCTCGACAACCGGGAGATCCGCAAGGGCGCTGCCGAAGCAGTCGAAAACTACGTTAAGAAGAAGGGCGGAACATTCCCTCCCGATGTTCGCCTGGTCGTGAATGACATCGCCAAACAGGGCGCAACGCCACTTGTGGTTGCCGAGGGGGATAAAGTGCTCGGCGTCATCCGCCTGAACGACATCGTGAAGGGCGGAATCAAGGAGCGCTTTGCCGAGATGCGCAAGATGGGAATCAAAACGGTCATGATCACCGGGGACAACCCGCTCACCGCAGCTGCGGTTGCGGCCGAGGCTGGCGTGGATGATTTTCTTGCAGAGGCGACACCCGAGGCCAAGCTCAAGCTCATCCGTGAATACCAGAAAGGCGGCAGGCTCGTTGCCATGACCGGAGACGGCACGAACGACGCGCCAGCGCTCGCCCAGGCGGACGTAGCCGTTGCCATGCACTCCGGGACCCAGGCGGCCAAGGAAGCAGGCAACCTCGTGGACCTCGATTCAAACCCGACCAAGCTCATTCAGATCGTCGAGATCGGAAAGCAGC
>DASPQB010000292.1:0-2979 GCA_035625205.1 Nitrospirota bacterium
GCAGTCGGCAAGGCGATCTACCTTACTCTGGACCGCATCATCATGGGTGGGCCCCTTGTCCTTCGTACCCGCGATCGCCGTGTCAATGCCCTCGGCGAACTTCCTCGATTCCACGAAGCGATGCCCGTGTTTCGTTATTTCGTAAATGGCGAACATCCCGGCCCTGCCGAAATGTTCATCCACGGTCCTGCCGTCAGTTGTCGCGAACGCAATTTTCATGATCCCCTCCTGGCCCCTGTCCGCCGCCATAGCCGCCGTCCACCTTCCCCGCTCCGTCACGCTGCCTCCCTCAGCACGTTCGCCATGTCGTGCATGATTGTCATCGTCCCGCGGTAGCCGATGGTGATTTTGGAGGGATAGCCGATGGTCTTGTAAACGGGGAACCCCATTTCGAACAGCGGAATGCCGAGCCGTTTCGCGGTACCCGTCCCGTGCGAGTTTGCGATAAGAAGGTCAAATTCCCCGGAAACCGCATGCAGGTCGCCGATCTGGACTTTCCGCGCCTCTATGCGGTCTGCGGCGCCGGACAGCGTGGGGATAACAGCCAGTTCGATGACCGCACCCATTGACGAAATCCATTTCGAGGCCTGGAGCGCGAGGTCAGGCTCCAGAGCGAGGCAGATCCTCTTGCCGCCAAAAAAAACGTGATCGTCCCGCATGGCGTCCACCAGGACTTTTCGCTGCCGCTCATAGCGCGGAGGAACAGGGATGTCGCCGATTCTGCTGAGCGTCCTGACGAGCTTGTCCGAACCATCCAGCCCGGCAACGCTGTCAAATACCTCGTACGGGACGCCCGCCCGCCGGTCGAGCAGCTTTGCTGCCGGCTCCATGCTCATCCCGAGGGCAATGGTAAAAATCGAAGTGCCCATACTGTCCAGGTCATTGACGCTCGTGCCGCCCAGCGCAAGCGCTGATATGCCCTGCCTGCTGCCGTCGAGTGCGGACAGGTCGGGAAGAATGACCGCAGTTAAACCGAATGATTCCGCCATCTCCCGGACCTCGTTCGCGTCCGCAGGCGTCAGGTGGGACCCGGCAAGAACGGTGATTTGTTTTTTCCCCTCCTCACGCGGCACGCCGAGCACCGAGCTCGAAATAACTGCTTCAACTGCCTGTGCGTAGCCTGTCTCAAGCCCGCCGTTATAGTCGGGCGTCGGAATGTGAACGACTCTGACCATCGATTCGTGTCCCGCAAATCGCTGCACCACCGGCTTCACATCATCGCCCTTGACTTCGCACAACCCAGACGTCAGAACGCCGACAAGCGCAGGATTGTTCTTTGCAATGAAATCCCCTACTGTTTTTTCCAGCTTTTCCTCGCTCCCCATGACCACTTCCTCGACGAAGAGCTTGCTCGTGGCGAGGGCGATGGGTTCTCTGAAATGCTTGGTCAGAAGCACTTTTCCGAGAAAGGAGCATCCCTGGGCGCCGTGAATGATCGGCAGGGCACGGTCTATTCCCTGAAGCGCGATTGCCGCACCCAGTGATTGAGAATGCTTGAGCGGATTGATCAGAAGATCGTGAGGCACGACCGCACTTCTTAGTTCGGCTTTCGGCCTGAATGAAGCGCTCCGCTCCACCCTGTTCTCTTTCCCTGCGGCCTTTTTGTAGAAATGCATGCTGTTGCTGATCTGCTCGGCAAGGTTGACCAGCCCCGTGTATCCCGCATACGGCACGTGCCGCTCCTGGTTCACATCGACAAAGGGATAGCCTTCCTTGATAGCTAGGTACTGATTCCGCCCCCCCGCCACGAGCAGGTCTGCATTCCTGTCTCGCAGAAGCCCCAGCAGGTTCTTGGGCGTGACGTCCTCCACGAGCGGCGCATCAGGGCCGAGAATCGCCTTCATCTTCTCTTCGTCCTCCGTCGTGCTCTTCTTTGTGCCAACGGCCGCGATCTCGATGCCGAGGTCCCGGAGAGCCGAGATGAAGGACCAGCTCTTGACGCCGCCGGTATAGAGGACAGCCTTCGTGCCCTGAAGATGCCTGTAAGACTCGAGCAGCCGGCGCATCCGTTTTTCCTCGATCATGACCACGGTTTCGACGGCTGACGTGAGCGAAGCATCGTCACGGCCAGTCCTGCTCTGGAGCGCGGACGATATGGCGCGCAGGGCTTTCGAAGTTTCGGTGCTGCCGTAGAACGAGGCCTCCACATAGGGTATTCCGTATTTTTTCTCCATTACCTGGGCCACGTTGATAAGGGCGCGGCCGCAGACCACCACGTTGAGTTTCGCCTGGTGCGCCCAGGTGATCTCCTCGAAGGTTCCGTCCCCCGTGATCCGCGAGAGAATCCTGATGCCCGCCTTAGCGAGTAGCGGCTCCACGATCCAGAGGTCTCCGGCGATGTTATATTCTCCGATCAGGTTGATGTCCGAATGGGTCATGACCGGCGTCTCGCCAGTCCCGATCACATGCTCGAGAAGCACTTCTCCCGCGATCCGGTTGCCGAGGTTCTTGGGGCCCACAAAGCCCGGTGCATTCACTGGAATGATGCGTATGCCGAGCTCACTCTCGGCCCGCTTGCAGACTGCGTCGATGTCCTCGCCCGTCAGCCCGCTGACGCAGGTGGAATAGACGAAAATTGCCTTTGGCCTGGCCGCTTCAAACGTCTTCACGATGGCGTTGCGGAGTTTTCCTTCCGCACCGTAGACGATATCGATCTCACTCATGTCGGTCGTGAATCCCCAGGTGTGGAGATCGCCTTTGGATGAACGCGTTCCGCGCCCTTCCCAGGTATTGCCGCAGCAGGCTATCGGGCCGTGTACGATGTGCGCCGTGTCGGTAATGGGCTGCAGCACGATCATTGACCCGTCGAAAGCACAGGACTCTCCGCCCCGTGCCCGGCAGACTTTATGCTTGTCGTCCGCCCTGCAGCCGCCGCTGGTCAGTCTGTCGAGTAGCGTGCTCATATCGTGTTCTCCATCACGGGTCACGTATGCCTCCCCACAGAGAGGCGAAGCGCCAACTATCTAATCACATCAAAAC
>DASPQB010000293.1:0-7808 GCA_035625205.1 Nitrospirota bacterium
ATGGATTTTTAAATCAGGTGGAATGTTGGCATCGACCTGTTTAAGAAATTGAAGATATTCCTGATGGCGATGGTGATGTTTGCAGCTTGTGAGTATGTTCCCTGTGGCAATGTCCAAGGCGGCAAACAGGGCAGTGGTGCCGTGGCGGATAGAGTCGTGGGTACTCCCTCGACATAACCCAGACCGATGGGTAATAACGGCTGAGTGCGGTCCAGGGCTTGGGTTTGGCTTCTCTCATCAACGCACAATACCATGGCTTTATCGGGAGGATTCAGATACAGGCCAACGATATCGTACTTTTTCAAAGAATTTATGAGACATAACACTAGCTTTCAATGCCCATCTTTTGACAATGGGAAAGAATTCTGGTCGTAGTATGCAGCCCGTATTTCCTTTTTTGGTAGATACATTTTTTTGGAACTCACGCTCGGCACGATGATTCGGGCATGTCAGAGAGCATTGTTTGCTCGCATCAACAATTTTTTGTGAGAAGCCCGATATCTCTTTGTCAGTCGTTGTGCGTTCACGCAAGTAATAAATTCAATGTTCTTTGCAAATCTTCAACATTGTAGGGTTTCTTGAGGAATGCCCGGAAACCCAGCTCACGATAGTTCGACAGAGCCGCATCATCCGAGTAGCCGCTCGATACGACCGCTTTCACGTCGGGATCAATTTCCGCCAGCATTCGCAAAGTTTCTAATCCGCCCATCCCGCCCCGAATGGTCAGGTCCAGGATGACAACATCGTAGGGACGACCGGCATCCCATGCGGCGCGATAGGTTTCCAACGCGTCTTCGCCCGCTTGTGCAAATGTAACATCATGACCTAATGCGTTCAGCAATTCTCCCGAGACCCTTCTGACCATCTCGTCATCATCCATGACCAAGACCCGCCCCTTACGTACCACTGTCGGTCTTGCCTGGCTTTTTGGTTCATCCGCATTTACACTAGACGCGGGAAGATAGATAAAGAAGGTGGTCCCTTTGTGTGCTTCGGACTGTACGCGGAGCTGACCTTCGTGGTTCTTGATGATTGCATAAGAGGTTGCGAGGCCAAGCCCGCTCCCCTTCACCTTGGTCGTGAAGTACGGGTCGAATATCCTCGCCAGATGCTCGGGAGGTATGCCAATGCCCTGGTCACTGATCGATATCTCCACAAAGTCGCCCAGCAGCTCGGTCGGCGGTACAATTGCTGCAGCGGGAATATTCCTAACCGAGACCCTAATCATGCCGCCGAGCGGCATTGCCTGGTCTGCGTTGAGTACGATGTTCTGAATTACTTGGCCGATCTGCCCCTCATCTGCTTCGACTGAGCGAATGTTTTCATCGATTACTATTTCGTATTTGGTACGAGAACCGCTCAGGGCGAACGCTACCGAGTCCTCGATCAACGGCCGGAGTGCAAAAACCTTTTTCACAGGCGTCCCACCCTTGGAAAAGGTAAGGAGCTGTGAAGTGAGATTGACTGACTGATGCAATGCTTTTTCTGCCTGCGTGAGCATGGCAAGCGACTTCTCCCTCTGGTCGAAGGTGCGTTTGGCCATGGAGATGAATCCGAAAATACTCTGCAGGAGATTGTTGAAGTCATGCGCGATTCCGCCAGCGAGAGTGCCGATGGACTCGAGCTTCTGTGTCTTGAGCCTTTCATCCTCAAGGAGGCGCTGATCTGTAATGTCCCATAGGATACCATTGATCCTCAAAGGCTGCCCCTTGTCGTCGCGGACCAGCTTACCGCGGGCCGCGATATAATGGACGCTTCCGTCAGGCCAGATAATGCGATACGACGGCTCGTAGGGTACATTTAGCTCAATGGTCTGAGCGAGCGCTGTCTTGATCATCTCATGATCTTCGGGATGCACTGCCCGAAAAAAATCCTCCAAAGTTCCTGTGAACGTTGCCGGATTGATCCCGAGCAGTTGACAGGTCAGATCGTCGAAATAGCGTCTGTTTTCCTTGATCTCCCAGCGCCATACGCCCATATGTGCGGACAGCAGCGCAAGGTCGAGCCTTGCCTGGTTCTCGCGCAGCGCCTCCTCCGCCCGCTTCCGTTCGGTAATGTCGGTGTGCATACCGACGAGACCGACAACCTTACCTTCCTTATTCTTTATAGAATATGCCCGAAGATAAATATTTCTTTCTTTCCGATCTTTATCTAACATTTTTACTTCGCCTACATAAGAACCACCCTTCATAATTATGTCAAAGACCTCCCGGCCTTCTTTTTCATCGGCGTATACAGTTGCAGGTGGTCCTGAAACGCCATCTACTTCGCTTACAGATAATCCAAACAATTTAGTGTAAGCCTCATTTTGATAATAATGTCTTCCAGCCGGCGTAGACATACCGATCGCATCTGTAGCGCTAGCTACAGCCATTTGGAAATAAAGCAGCGCCTCCTCCGCCTGCTTGCGTTCGGTGATGTCCCGTACAACCGCAAGTACGCGCCCCGCTCCGCCGATTCGCGTAGCCGATAGCACCACTTCGGTCCAGAAAAGTTCTCCATTTTTTCTTTTGGCCAGCCATTCAAAATGCTGGGGACCTTCCTTGAAGGTCTTGCGTATCAATGCAACCGCTTCCCGCAATGAGTAGGGAGACTCGCCTGAGCTGAAATCCTGTACCGTTCGATGCAGCATCTCATCATGGGAATAACCGTACAATTCTTCCGCGGTTTTGTTGATCTCGATGATGTTTCCCGAATCGGCATCGTGTACGAATATTGCGTCTGTGGTTGTGTTGAAAATATCGCGGTAATTCCGCTCACTTTCGACGAGCGCTTGTTCCCGTAATAAAAGCTGGCTTGCCATCGAATCAAACGTCTGACCCAGCCGGCCTAATTCACCGCCGACAACCACATCGGAAACCCGAACGTGAAGATCACCCCCAGCGAGATTTCTCGATGCGTTTTCCAATAAAGTGATCCGGTCCGCAATCGAGCGCTTACCGACAAACCAGGCGAAAAAGACTGCCAACGCGAGAAATGAGGTAAAGAGCGCCAGGTTCCGGATCATCATCTTGTTTGCATTTGCCAGCACAGCAGTGATGGGGATCCCTGCACGAATATACATATACGGCGACTGCTCGCCGGGTAGTCGTAGTTTGCGATAGGTCAGGATGCGTTCGTCACCGCTGATCGTTGTGATGTTGGAATAGGTATAGATGTCAGGGCCGTCTTGCATTTGTTTGAATAATACAGAATCGTATTGTGTTCCAATATATCCCTCAGGACTGATGGCCCGGTATATTACGATGCCTTTGTGGTCGAGCAAGATAAAGCTCGTGCCGGTAGGCAGTTTGGCACGTAGCACCTGTTTGTCTGCATCGAGAACGAACCCGACGCAGATTACGCCGATAATGACGCCCCGTTCATTTCTCAGGGGGGCGGCAATATTGAAGACAGGCCTTGCCGTCGCCCTGCTGATGGCGTATTCGCCTGATGAAAGTTGCCCGCTTGCTAAAGCATTTTGAAAATACCGCCGATCAGATACATTTTGATGCAAAAGATGCGGAACGGCGGTGGCCCAAACGGCGCCAGAACGGTCAATGATAAAGATGTTCGAATATTGAGGATTTAATTTGAGGATATCGCGTAAGACCGGCTGCACCTTGGAGGCATTCTGCCTCTTAACGTCAGGCAGCTGTGACAGAGCGGTAATCAATTGCTGCGCAGCGGCTATGAGATTTTGTTGTTCGGCAGCAATATTTTCAGCAAGTCGTTGCGTCTCCATGCGTGCGTCATGAATTGCTCCTTCTCTCATCTGTATGCCGGAATACACGATGATACCTGCTGCTGGGATGGCAACGATAAAGGTAAGGAGGAGGATCTGAGTCCCGATTGACATAGATATCAATCTGTTCATCTTGTTTTTCAAGGGGGGCCTTTCCCGTGCGTTTTGAGGTCGTAGGTATATAGTAAGCATTTTACTGCGATTATTTTTTATTGCAACTTTTTATCAATATATCTATGCCACAACAAGGCACCTTACGCACATAATTATAACCTATTGAAATTAAAATTTACGGCTTTTCCTGAAATAACTTTTTTCCCAAGCATTCATGTCTCTCGCCGTGACCACTCTCACCTCGCCCTCCTGATAAATTTTACGACGATAAAAAAAATCTGCGAGAATAGTTTTTCCCGAAAACATAGTATGATAAAATCCTAAAAGCAACTTATTGATGTGTCCACTGTTCCGGGGAAAGATAAGGTTGTATCTTACAAGCAAGAACTTCCTACTTTTGGCTGGATCATTTTTTGTGGAACATTTGCTAATTGAAACGTCAGGCAATCATGCATCGCCTTGCCGATTTTGTTTTCTCATGGGGCAGAAGAGTCCTCCTTGACGGATATTTAAAGAAAGCATAAAATGCTCTCTTAGGAAAACAAAAACTTAATTATGCGAAAAATATCAACCCTTATTTTGTATTTGGGCCTGCTTGTTGGTTGTGCTGGGGGACAAACACATCCAGAGACGAATGATGTTGAGGTTATGAGAATCGGTCTGCGTTCAGAAAATATAAATAATAAAATGGTTGTTAAAGAAGTAATGAAGGGCTTCCCGGCAGAACGTGCAGGCATAAAACGTGGAGATGTTGTTTTTTCCATTAATGGGAAAAAATTCAAAAATGATTTAGAAATTCTATCTCTGATGAACAATATGCAACGTAGTGATCATGTACTCTTGGTAATCAATCGCAATGGAAAACAAATCAACTTTGATGTTGAGCGAAAAGTTGTCAAAGTACGACAGAGAGGGATACCTATACTAAAGATTTTAGCAAAAAACAATAAAGTGTCATTAGCAATCGTTATTGGTAGGGTTAATAATACATTCCCGAATACGCCAGCAGATTGGGCAGATTCGATCCGGAATACTTTGCAATCCGAAGAAGAGAGTTTCTACCTGGCTGCTTTTGAAAATAATGAGAATTTCTCTATAGTCGACCGCATGCAATTAATACAGATTTTGTATGAATATCAGTTTGACCAAGTAGGCTTTATTTCCGATGAATTAAGAATGAAAATTGGAGAAATGACGGGAGCAACTCATATCTTGGATATTTCTTATGCCCGTGTTCGAGGTCGATCTAATTCATACAAAGACGTAATGAATGCTCGTCTTATAGAAATTAAATCAGGGACAGTATTGGCCGATGATGAAATGACAGTCCGCCTTTAGGTGACTGCTGAGTGCTTCGAGGCAGGTGCATAACCGTAAAGAAGGGATACCGGGCATACAAAAAGAAGAGAACAATTATCAAAGGTTTTGTTAGTTGTCATGCGTGAGCGTTCTGAACAAATCAATTAAGTACCAGGGGGACAGGGTCGCTCCCGAAGAACTGGAACTCCACCGGCATTCCCGCGATGCTTTTTTGGAAAACCGCAATGAACGAAAATGTTCACGTTGTGATATTTGCTATCTGTTCTGACTGAATCCTTCTATGTAATCCGAATCATTCTTACCGGCGATTTCCTGCATTGAACTCATATCCTGGATGGTACAAACTTCAATCCGCAAATTAGTATCGTGCCGATGATGGTACCTATCAATATTTCGCCTGCAACCATGCAGTCCTGCTGACAAAATTTAATACAGAATCCTAGATGAAAAGTGCGTATTAGCGTATGAACTGAGGAGCACGTTTTAATGCATCACGCTTGAACACTGGATTAGGTGCACCGAGCGAACCGGACGTTGCGGCCGTTCGCTGCAGTAGTCGTCAGCTCCAAAGCGAAGCCCTCGGGTGATGCACTAGCATTACGACAAGTGAGTAATACGGCGGCTCGTCGCCACACCTGTCCTTCCAACGGTCGACCGGTTTTTCTCCCTCATCAAACAACGCCCCTCGATTACCTTGGCGGGCCACTTGAGCTTGGTAAGTCGCGTCAGATGGGATCAGCTATCTTTCTCTTGCCGATGATGATCCAATACTTATGGATCAAGCACCTGCGACGGTCGCCGTGCAAGTAGCTCCGAAGCCTCGTGCACCACTCGCTCGATTATATCTCGTGCCGTGGGAATATCGTGAATGAGCCCCGCAGACTCGCCTGCAATTACGGCAGCGATGTCGAAGTCTCCTGCCTCGCGCGCCGCCGCATACTTCGCCGACTCTTCGTCCAAGTGACGCATGAGTTCGATTTCACGCCCGAACCAGCGATCCGTTTGGGAGTTGCGCAGACACCGCCCAGTAAACGGGGCTGGCCACACGTTACGCCGGGAGATATCGAACACGATGCTTCGCAACGTGTCATCGCCAGTGGCTTCTCGAATGCGCTCCTTTGCTGCCTGTGCTCCGGCAGCTTCACGCGAAGCGTAGAACCGTGTGCCCATGAGTATGCCTGAAGCCCCAAGCATGAGAGACGCCGCCAGTCCACGTCCATCGGCGATCCCACCTGCAGCCACGATTGGGACGCCTGTCCCGATCGCATCAACGACTTCCGGCACCAGAGAAATTAGCCCCCGAGCTGCTCCGTGTCCACCCGCTTCGGTGCTCTGGACGATAAGAATGTCCGCGCCAACTGCGACAGCCTCCTTAGCAAGAGCGATCGACTGGATCTGACAAATGAGGATTGCGCCTGTGCGCCTTATCCGATCAGCGAATGGCTTTGGGTCGCCGAAGGAAAGCATGATCGCCACTGGTTTGCGTTCCAGTGCGAGGTCGAGTAGTTTCTGCTGCTTCGCCATGCTCCAGGTAATGAAGCCGATGCCGAATCGCGCCTTAGACCGCTCGAGCAGATCGAGTTCCTGGGAGAGCCACTGTTGATCGCCATAGCCACCACCCAGAATGCCAAATCCGCCGGCAGCGCTCACTGCCGCCGTTAGACGAGCATCGGCCACCCGATCCATTGGAGCGAGCAGGATCGGGTGGTCTATGCCAAGCAGTTGTGTAACTATTGTGGTAATCGCCATTCAGACCTCCAGTTTGCTAATGCGTCGCCAGCAATGCTGGATAATTGCTTCTCATAACGTCCTCATTTACAACGTATTTATGGGTTTCTGAAGGAGTAACTTTCGAGACTTTAATCATCACCAGTAGGGACTGACACGCTGTCAGTATGCAGTAAGCTGAATGCCGATAGAAACTATAGATTTTTAAAACAGACTTGTTTAAAAAGAAATGTGTTATTTTCCGATTGAAAAGATTATATCATGCTTTCGAAATTTATGTGAATCGAGGCTTTGATGTGAGCTGGTATTTGTAGGGTTGCCACAAAAAACAGCAAAAAACGCATCGGGTGAAAGGGAATGCCGCATTGCATTGCCTGAACTTTGCCGGACCAACAATATTGATATTCTGCTCCTCGAGCACAATTAGGACCTCGTAAGCTACACCGAGAATCAAACGAGCTATGGAGAATGGCGACAACAACGAATACAAGCTCAAATATGTGCTTGCATGATCGGCACGTCATGAACAATATAATGGTCACAATAGCTAAGGTCTGGTTTTTTTGTTTGCCCTGAACAACGCCCCGACAGTATTCGGGCGATTAAGGGTATCTGCAGCTGAAGCAGACTGATCCTTCCAGGGTCAACTTTGGAGTAAGGGATCGGAGGGAGAGGTGGCCTCGTGACCACATTCACTCTGGAACTGGCCCTGAGGGGCATATAGTTTTGAGGTCAGTTTTTTTTTGCGTGTTTTTGCCATGAATCTATTTTTTACAAAAAAGCGGGTTTGCGAACACGGGAAGCTGGTACTGCCAGGTCGTGCAACTACGGACAAGATGGAATATAATGAAATTATGGAAACGGCACACCCCGAGGAGAGACAACCATGAGCAGTGTGAAGATTATCATAACCGAAGTTGTG
>DASPQB010000294.1:0-7114 GCA_035625205.1 Nitrospirota bacterium
ACGCGTCCTCTCAACACGTTATAATCCCCAATAAGCTGCGACCAGGACCGATGCATCACAAAGCGTCCAAATATGAACTCGAAAGCAATTGTAAGAGTCAGCCACATAAAGCCGATTACAAACGCCTGCCGGACTGACTCCACAGGCCAAATACGAACGACCGCCTATATAAATAACCCTATCAGAACCGAGCCTATTGCAGTTGAAATCTGATGCGCCCGGAGTTCAGACATAAACTTTGAAAACACCACTTGGCGAAAAGCGCCGTTCGCTATTGCTATGAAGAACATTGCAAACCATGCAACTATATAGTTGATCAAGTGATATTCTCTTCCAAAAATAATATGCAGGATTATAACAAATCCAGGGCTGCGATTTAAGTAAGAAGGTGACAAAATGATTTTTTCTCTTCCTCACAGAATCAAACACCCGTTGCCGACATTGCTGCAGTGAAGGTTATTTTTGGAAATAAATAGAACCGTCCATATACCGTGAATTTCATCCGGTCAGAAGATTTGTTCTCTTGTAATATATAACGTTATCCATTATAATTTATGTATACCAATGATATAGAACTATGAGGCTCTCTGTTGATAAAATCGTTTCATGATAAGGGCACAGAGGATATTTTCGATAGGAAAAACACAAAAGAGGCGCGTCAGACCTGTCCGCAGCAAATCTGGCCCGTGGCACGACGAAAACTTGATCAACTTAATGCGGTCGTTTCATTGGAGTCTTTGAAAATTCCACCGGGAAATTTTCTGGAATCCCTTAAGGATGATCGGAAGGGGCAGCACAGCATACGAATCAACGATCAGTTCCGGATTTGCTTTGTGTGGACTGATGATGGCGTAGAAGACGTCGAAATTACAGATTACCATTGAACTAAGGAGGTAGAAGATGGTTCGAATACCTAAACATGGTCCGCCGACTCATCCCGGCGAAATGCTGTTAGAAGAGTTTCTTAAACCCATGCATATGACGCAAAGTGAATTAGCGGAAAAGCTTGGAGTTTCATATCCTCGTGTTAATGAATTAATTCATGGGAAGCGAGGAATAACGCCTGATACGGCCCTTCGCCTGGAAAGACTTTTAGGCATGGAGGCTCAGTTCTGGCTTAATTTGCAATTGGCGTGGGATTTGTATCTCGTAACCCATTCTTCAGTTGCAAAGGAGATAAAAAAGATAAAAAAATTATCGTCGTTAGTCCCACAAGTATCGCATTGAAATCTTCAGGAGCGCCTGAGTTGGGCTTTAGCATTGCCCAGGAAAATATTGGAGTAGGCGAGGATTAAAAAAAGCCTGTCCTTTTTTTGTGTTGCTCACAGTAACTAACACCGGCGAGTTTTTACTTAAGACGACATATTTCTACCGGCAATCAGCGTCAAATGACATCTACGACCTAAGTCGATATGCCACAATTTACATTTTTTCATATAGCATTACGTCCGACTATTATTGTAAGATTTCAATGTATAAATATCCGTCTTTAGGAGTAAGTATGGCCGTTGGATTCTTCGCCTATGAAATACCATTGCTTAAGGCGTTGCTTAAGCTTGGAGGAAAGGCGAGACCCAAGGACGTCTACCCAGAAGTCGAAAAGATTATGGGGTTGACTCCGGACAAATTTCCTGAAGAATACGAATCGTATGCGGGGAAAGGATATAGCGTTGTTAAATGGAAAAATAAGACTGCGTGGGCAAGGGAGTACCTTAAAAGAAAGGGACAGCTTGATGGCAGTGAACGCGGAGTTTGGAAGATAACCGAGATCGGAAGAGACAGGACAAAGGTGTTTGCAACCACAAAGAAAGATCCGGATGAAGGACTCGCACAGATCCAGGGTGTAGATGCGACTATCGCTGATAATGAAAAAATTTCCCCAGAAGAAGGCTTTAACAAAATCGAGAATATTCATGAAACCGGCGGTATTCTGGGAGTCAGAGGAATCGTCTATGAGCCAATAAACGAACAGGGTGTCATATTGCTCTTTGCCGCTTTGTGTCATGATCTAGGGTTTATGATCGAGGCAATCAGAAGCAGTTTTCCTGATGCGTTATTACGCAGGCGAAATCAAAAGGGAACCTGGGCGAGTTGCAAAGCGGAGTTTGAATATAAATCTTCTAATTTCAAGATTCATAAACATGACCAGAGTCAATGCAACATTGTTATCTGCTGGGAACACGATTGGACTGATTGCCCTATTGAAGTTTTATGCCTAAAAGATGAAGTGAGTAAATTTAGATAGGAAATTACATAAATAAGCTCGGGAAAACTGATAAAATATCAATACGAGGTGAGTTGAATGGAAATACTGAAATCGAAGCTGGAAGGTCTTTTGAAGGAATTGCCTGAAAAGGTTGATGTGGAAGATGTGATGTATCGGCTGTATCTTCTCCAGAAGATAGAGGCTGGGGAAAAAGACATTGCCGAAGGTAAGACTTTGCCCCATAAGAATGCTGTCGAAAGGCTTTCTAAGAGATGGCAGAACTGATATGGTCTGAGCATGCACTGGCAGAGTTAGAAGGCATTTTCGATTATATAGCATTAGATTCACGCCTATACGCTCAGCATACCATTCAGCGTATCTTCAAGACTACTGAAATATTAAAGACCTTTCCAGAGTCGGGGCGACATCTGCCGGAATTTCCAACCCTTCCACACAGAGAACTGCTGTGAGAAAAAAAGTCAAACGCCGCTGAGGAATCCTTCTAACAATCGATATATGCCCTGAACTAGAATTGCGTTTACAATTGGCCTCCCGGCCAAGACGCAAATAATTTTACTACGCTGCTATATTTTCTTCCACCTCCTCATAGACGTATTTTTGATAAAGAGGGAGACCATCAATTAAAGTCTCCATCGGAGTCCGCCCCTGGCAGTAGCGGCCTTGGTTTGTCCGTTCAGTGTTATACCACGCCATGAACTCATCGAGATCGGCCTGGATTTCCTCGATGGTCTTGTATAATTTTTTCCGGAAAGCCACTGCATAAAATTCATTCTCAATGGTCTGGTTGAGGCGTTCTACAGCCCCGTTGGTCTGAGGATGGCGGATTTTGATTCTTGTATGCTCTATGCTGTTAAGATGCAGGAACAGCTCGTATGAATGAGTTTCTGGTCGCCCGCAGTATTCTGCGCCGTTGTCAGTCAAAATCCTCAGGACGCCGATCCCTTGGTCATCGAAAAATGGCAGCACCCTGTCATTTAAGAAGTCGGCTGCAGTAATGGAGGTCTTCTCGGCATAGACCTTTGCAAAGCCGATATTGCTGTGCGTATCGATACCGGTCTGCTGATAGAGCTTCCCAACTCCCTTGATATAGCCGACATAACAGGTATCCTGGGCAAGCAGGAATCCAGGGTGAGGGCTTTCTACTTCTCCATAGACCTCTTTGTCTTCTTTCGCCTGCTCAAGGGCCTGGACCTGAGATTCGGTAAGAATATTGGAGTTTTCTGCAGCCCATTTCTCCAGCCTCTTGAGGCGAAAACTTTTGACCTGAAGATTATGCCTGAGCCATATGCCCCGTACCCCACATGCACTTATCACTACGCCTTTCTTCTTTAATTCATTCGATGCACGGGTCTGACCGTGAGCAGGAAATTCTAGTGAATAGTCCAATACAGCGTGCTCAATTTCAGGAGCTATACGATTGGCGATCCTCGGAGCTCGTCGTGACTTCTCAAGTAGCCCCTCAAGTCCTTCCTGTTCAATTGTCGATTTGATGTCGTAATAATGTTGGCGGCTAACGCCTAACTTCCGACAGGCTTCGCTGATGTTGCCAAGTGTTTTGCCAAGATCAAGAATACTAACCTTACGATTGATGATATACTGTCTTTGAGTCATGGCTCTTCCTCCCTTAGTTAAGATGTGTTTGGCGACTTATCTTAACCGGAAGACCATGGCTCTTTCACCTCACTGAGCCTACATCTGTAAACGCTTTTCTAAACTCGTGCATTTGTAACACCTTGAGTATTCCGGCTATACTGTCCATGCGAGGATTGCCGCCTGGCCCCAGCATTCTATGAATGCTCTTGGCTGACTTGCCAAGTTGTCTTGCCAATTCCGGAAATGTTATTGTCGCGTTAATATAGTCCCGGAGTATAGCCTTTGCAACGTCATAATCTCCCGCAATTAACTCATTAATAGCCGATGCGAGCAATGCTCGGCGAAACTCGGGATCTCGCTCTACTCTGCGCTGCACCGTATCTTTGAAGTCCCTTGTAAGAGCCATTTTAAGCCTCCCTTACTTTTCTTTTTTTATAATTTTTCCAATACTCGTCGGCCTGATTGATATCTTTTTGCTGTTTTTTTTGTGCCCTCCGTAGAGAAGTATTATTATTTTTTCTCCATCCTTCCCGAAATAGATGCGATAGCCGGGACCAAAATCTATCGTATATTCGTATATGCCTCTGCCTACAGGCTTAACTCTTGAGTGCTTACCTTCTTTCAAACGTGTTAAGGCCACAGTTATCTGGGTCGCTGCATGGATATTCAATCTGTCGAACCATTGTCCGAAAGGCGACGTGCCGTCTTCTCTTACAAACTCCTTAAGTTCAATCATTTCGATATGTATAATAGTAACCTATAGGTAACCATTTGTCAATATGTTGATTTGCCCTAAACGCAGATTTCAGGTAAAAACTATCACTGTTCACCATGATTCCCGGATGCAAGGTTACTGTGAGAAACGGAGGAGATTAGGATCGCGGTACAATCTATTGTTCTTGTCAATTTCGTTTTGCAAAAAAAAGAACGCTCAATATTCCTCGTCCAGATACCAGGGGACATTAATGACAACTATTCTGCGATTGCCTCTGAGAAGCAATAACGCAGTAATTAATTTTGCCCTGTTGTTATGCAGCATCCGCTGAAACCAGTGCGCTTCTACTAACGTAGGGATGATTAAAGCAATCTTACGGTCACTGAGCTTCTTTTCCATGTCGAGTATATACTTGTAAATCGGCGTGATTACTAATCTGTACGGCGATTTGATGACTTCAAGTTTTGGTATTGGCAACCCTGCTTTTGAACAGGGTTCTTCGACATATTCTTTCCACTTTGATCCAAGGCCGCCATCTCCCTCCTCGTAATCAACATGGACAGTAGTAATATCTCTTGATATTGTTAAAGCAAAACGCACGGCCTTTTGTGATATTTTTGTCCATCTTTCCATCGGAATTATAACGAGAGGTGGGTTCAGATTTTCCGTCGGCAGCGTGGTTGCCTCTGATGTTTCTCTCTCCACTCTGTTGTAATGTCTTTTTACCGATATCATTATTATAAGCATCATTGGAATTAGGAGCATGGTAATCCATGCCCCTTCAGTAAATTTCGACATCATGACAACTATCGTTGTAATAGCAGTCGCAACTGCCCCGACACCGTTGATAATCATGTTGCGCGCAGCGTGTTTCCCTCCGACTCTAATCCAGTGGGCTACCATGCCGGCCTGAGACAACGTAAAAGCCAGAAAGGCGCCTATTGCGAAAAGTGGGATTAACCTGTCGGTTATACCGCCAAAGATAATTAATATTACGGCAGATAAAAATATCAGTATGAAAATGCCATGAGAATATACGAGTCTCCTCCCTCTATTGGCAAAAAGTCTCGGCATATATCCATCCTGGGCTACAACACGGCAAAGCCGCGGAAAGTCGGCAAAGGATGTGTTGGCTTGCAGTGCCAGCACTAGCAAAATTGAGCCCATACTGATGTAATAAAAAATGCCTTTACCAATTATTGCCCTGACGAGCTGGGATAGTACGCTTTCATAGCCGGAGGCCTCCGGATCGGTGGCTCCGATGTGATATGCTTTACATAAGTATGCTATTCCGAGCAGTAACAGCATTAATATGGCAATAATTGTTGTGAGTGTCTGCTTTGCAGATTTTGCGCGAGGTTCTTTAAATACGGTTACACCGTTGCTCACTGCTTCGACGCCGGTCATGGCCGTGCATCCACTACTGAAAACTTTTAGTAACAGCCATATTTTCACCGCTTCTACCGTTTGTATAGGTCGAGGAATAGATTCTGCAGGAATTGGGTGCCCATCGGCTATTATAGTTTTATAAACTCCTATTATTATTGCGATTGCGAGGCATGATACAAACAAATAAGTTGGCACAAGAAAGAATGCCCCAGTCTCACGAGTACCTCTTAAATTAACTATCGATATTATTGCGAGGATAACCAGACAGATAGTTAGTGTATATGATTGCAGTGACGGGATAGCTGACACCAATGCGCCGACTCCCGCGGAAATTCCAACCGCAACTACCAGCACGTAGTCGATTGCGAGTGCTGCGGCAGCCAATAATCCCGGGTAGGCTCCGATATTCTGGCTCGCCACTGTGTAGGAACCACCGCCTGACTGATAGGCATCGATTGTTTGACTGTACGATAAATAGACGATCGCAAGCAGTGCAATGATGCATAGACTTATCGGAACTACGTATTGTATCCCGGTTAATCCAAGCGGTATAAGCAAGGATAACGCTGCTTCCGGCCCGTATGCTGCCGACCCTAAAGCATCAAGTCCAAAAACCGGTATGCCAACGGCAGCGCCTATTTTTTCTTCTTTATCTTCATCGCTGGAAAGAGGTCTCCCGAATAGAAAATTTATAATTTGTTCCATTCATTTCTCCTAATGTATTAGCCCCTGCACCTGATGATTGTACCATATGTCAAGTCGCAGTCCGTTGCCCAGTTTGTGAAAAAGGGATATAAAGTGACAGGCTACTTTACTCTATCACATCGGTTTTTAAAATAACCTATCACTTTTATAGGAAGCAAGCGCACGAAATATTTCTGTGAGCATCTGAACCCGTGGATAGCTTTTTCCCTCTAAAGAAATTTTTCAGTCCATCATAGAAGGCCAAGATTACAGCCACCGGTCAAAGTGTATCACATTTTTGATAACAAACTCGTATAATTATGATGTCTTACGAGTAAAAAGAAGGCTCAAAAGAAAAGGAGGAAGACAATTCCATGCGTATTCAGATCTTATTGATGACATCTATATTAGCTGCTTTCTTAATTTCATCAGCCGCGCCGATTTCCGCTGCGGACAAGCATGAGAGTGCCAAGAATCAAGCAGGGGATAAGCTTGTCCTAGACATT
>DASPQB010000295.1:0-9228 GCA_035625205.1 Nitrospirota bacterium
CTCGAAAGGTCAAACACAAACCGAAACAGGCTGTAGCCTCAAATGAGAGCGCACCTTCGCAGGAGCAGGAGGATAACCAGAAACTCATCAAGCGTTTGAAGCCGTTGCTGACTCCAGCGCCTCGTCCCAGCCCTTCGCCTCACGTGGGGCGGATTCGTGATTTCCCTCCTCCGGGACGTCTCAGGTAGTCCATGCTCCGCGATAGGAGATAATGGCCATCGGCTCTGACAGGATTTGGCAAACCAATAATTGGCTGAGTCCTCACGCAAAGGGGGGCTTAAAGTGAAAGAGAAAAACCAAATCAAACACAACCCAAGGAGGAAGGATCTATGAAGAAGTTTTTGGAACAAACTGCGGGCCTCCGGCAAGGGGGCGCAAGAAGCGGGCTGAAGCTGATGCTCATCGGTGTTTTTCTTTTTGGAAGCTTTGTCGCTGCTTCGAATCGAGGGGTTGCGCAGCCGGGCACGGCAGCCCCAGGTGGTTACGGGCTTAAAGTTTACAAAGTAAGCTCCGTTCTCTACCCATTTGTTCAGGTCTATTTCAGGACCTTTGACCAGGATATGCAGCCGCTTGTAAACCTCAACGAAAGAAACATCGGTTTGATGGTAAAGGGGCGAGCGTACGATCCGGCGAAGCGGCAATATGTGGTGAATTCGATAAGGCAAAGGCAGGAGGCCACTCGTTCGGTGATCGTGCTCGATGCCAGCAAAACCATGGCTGGTCGTCCCTTTGAAGCCGCCTTGAAGGCCTGCGCAAATTTTATAGACAGCAAAAGGCCCCAGGATGAAGTGGCTATCCTGGCCGTGAGAAATACCAAAGAGGGATATGAGACCATTTCAGGGTTCGAGCGTGACGGGGGGGCACTGGCCAGGCGATTGGCGGACGTGAGGGCCGATGGCGTCAAGTCGCGCCTGTATGACACTATAGGCGCCGCAATCCAGATGTGCGGCTCTTCTTCTCAAGGGGCTTTGAGTCCTTCTTCGGCTACTATCATAGTATCCTCGTGCATTGTAGTGTTGTCGGACGGGCTGGACCAAGGCAGCGCCATAACAAGAGAGGAACTCAATACGCGCATCTCGAATATGACAATCCCCATTCCGGTCTATTCTCTGGCATACTCACAGGTTAGCGCGAATCATTTTAAGAATCTTGAGGCCATCTCCAAGAATTCGTTCGGGAAATACTACCTCATCGCTGACACATATCAGAAGATGCAAAAGGTAGTAGAAGAGATTCAAAATATCATCCAGAGTGATTATGTGCTGACGTTCCGCTCTTATCTACCGGTTGATGGCGAATCACACTCTTTTAAAGTTGGCGTGGAATACCCGTCAGGTAGTGGTAAATACACATTTGAAGACTCTCGTTTCGAAGCCATCGAATTGCCAAAAGTGGAGCCTGTGGCGGACAAGATAAAAGACCTTTTACAAGTGCTGCCTGAAGTTAAAGATGCAAATGGGCCATATATGAGTAAGATTTCCGATTAAGTAAAGGGAGGGTATTGTGAGTAAATCATTGATAGTTCTGATTCTGGCGCTTAGTGCGCTCAGCCTTGCGGGCTGTCTAACAACGGGCTCTGGCGGTCCATCCGGCGATCTATCCGGCGGGGCATCAGCCGAAGCTAATGCGCAGGCCGACAAAACAATGTACAAGCCAGTCGTTTATGTAAATGCATCTATTCCCGGTCCCGAATTAGTGGTGCTCCCCGGCGAGATGAAGGCCGGCGACGCCTCCTTCGCTCAGAAGATTACCCTGGACAACGTAGCCGATTGTGCCGAGCACGAGCTTTCGAAGGCCAACTTCAAGGTCCTTGAAAGGAGTGATTTGGGTGGTCTTCTGAAGGAATTGGAACTGGCTGCAAACCTTGGGGACCCTGCTGAGATGGCCAAATACAAGGCAGGGAAGTTCAAATCCGCCAAGTGGTTCGTAAAGTTTGACATTCTTAAGGCAGAACCGGTGGCTCGCTCAGAGAAGGCTTTCGACGGCCAGACCGCCGGCGCATTGCTGTCGTTTGTACCCGGAGTGGGGGGCGCAATCGCATCAACCGTTGCCTCTTCGGCAAAAAGCGCCGAGTCTGCCGGAGTGTGGGTTATCGGGATGCGCTATAAAATAATAGACGCCTGCACTTGTGAACAGATAGCCTCGGACTATTTCGAGGAAAAAATGGAAATAGGCGCCAAAGGGGCCTCTTTTATGGGTATAACGCAGACTCAGCAAAGCAATGTGACGCTGGACTCCATGGTCCAAAGGCTCACCCAATTGGCCGTAGCCGATATAGACCAGAAATGGAAAAGCTGGACCCCTCCGGCCACGGAGCAACCAGTGAAAGAAAAGCAATACAAGAAGAAAAAGCCGGCGCAGACCGTCGGTCAGTAGATACATGCACTACATTGTAGAGGGGCCGGGGGTCAAGCATGGCGCCCGGTTCGTCCATGAGACGCATAAAAGTGTCAGGTCGAAAACATAAATATGGCGATGACCTGAGTACGTCGTAATGCCCGCAAAGGTCGGCATCCAGTGAAGTTCCAGCCTGTATTCCGGCTTCCGCTGCTGTTGACTATCGCCACACGCACAAGGAGGGTGGTTTAATGAGATTCTCTTTTCGCGGTGCAACGAAGAAACTTAGACTTCTAAGCATCCTGTTGGGCATGTCGTTAATTTGTGTAGCTTCCTTTACCCACCAGACGCACGCCTCGCCCGGTCAGAAGAAGTGGTCTTACGGAAATATGTGGACCGCTTCATCCCCGGCCATTGGCGCAGACGGGACGATTTATATCGGCGGCATCAATACCGCAGATTTGCATCCGTATCTTTATGCTATCTATCCGAACGGAAAAAAGAAGTGGAGTTGCAGGACAGGTACAGGAACACAGTCGCAGTACAATTCTTCCCCAGCTATTGGTCACGATGGAACTATTTATATCGGATCTACAGATTATTCATTATATGCTATTAGTCCTAATGGAAACAAAAAATGGTCTTTTCAGACCGGTAGTTATATATATACAACTCCGGCCATAGATAACAATGGAACTATCTACATAGGATCATGGGACGGCGCTCTTTATGCTTTAAAGCCTAATGGAACAAAGAAGTGGGTATTTCATACAAACGCATCTATCGAAAAATCTCCAGTAATAGGTGCTGACGGAACTATATACATCGCGTCTGATGATAATAATCTCTATGCAATAAATCCAAATGGAAGCAAGAAATGGTCATATAATTTGAAGCAGTCATATCCTTTTTCATGTCCTGCTATAGGCGCCGATGGTACCATTTATATAATTGCTACCGGTCTTTTTGCTATTCGGCCAAATGGATCTTTAAAATGGTATAATTCCGCAATATTCGGAGTAGCATCAAATGCACCGCCTGATACCTCGCCCGCCATAGGTCCGGATGGAACTATATATATTGTGGGGGTGAACGGTCTTTCTGCAGTTAAAGCTGACGGAACAGAGAAATGGACTTTTCAAGCAGCGACTGAGGGTAGCGCGTCCCCTGCCATAGGTGTAGATGGAACTGTCTATATAAGCGATATAAATAGCCTTTTTTATGCCATCAATTCGCATGGCAATGAAAGCTGGTCCTATCAATTGGACATTACGGCACCTTCATCACCGGCCATTGGTTTAGACGGGACTGTTTATGTAGCGACTTTTTCCGGTCTTTACGCTGTAAGTAGCGCATCAAAGGGTGTCGCCCATGCTTCATGGCCAATGTTTCAGCAGGGTGTTAGGCACAGCGGGAGTGTACAGAAATGAATGATAACTGTTCCCACTAAGGAGAAAGTAATGAATAAAGATTCACTGTTCCGGTCAATCCGCGTAGCGTTGCTCCTAAGTTTGATTGTAATGGTATCTTCTGCATGTGTGACCGCTCCACAAGGTCCACCAAGAATCACAGGGCCGGAAGCTGTAAAGGTTGACCCTATCAAGAGCACCAGCGGTGCTATCCGTTCAATCAACCCACAGTGTAAGACGTTTTTCATTAAATTTGAAGACCAGGTAGACCGTACAACCCAGGCACTCCCTCTGAAGGTTGTTGATCTCAAGGGACCACTTGCTCAACTGTTGCTTGGCTTAGGGAAACAAGAGGCTAGAAGTATTCAAGACGCCGATAGTGTAATAGACATAATCGTTACTGAACTTAAACCGGGGAAGATAGGGACGCAGTACGGTACAGATCAATATAGAACGCGATTGGCGAATGAAGGTGATGAGATTGGATTTTTTCTAAGCGAGATAGCCGCTGTGGGTTACCCTAGTACCGTTTCTATTAAAGTGGATTTGGTGCTTGACGAAAATCCAGCAATAAAGCAAGAATCCAAGGGTAAGAGTGCTCAGAAGAGAGTATCTGTAAAGGCCGATACTCCAGAGTCTGTTATAACCAAGACGGTTCTTACAACCAAGGGAACTTACATGGATAGGGACGCCAAAGCAGATGAGGCAGTTGACGCTGTTTGCAGTAAAGTAGTTGAATATATAGCTGGTATGTTCGATACGGAATACGTACCAAAACAAACAAACACTGCTCCGAATACTCGTAAACGAAATAGCAATCAATGACCGTTTGAAAAGAAACTCAATCGAGGAGTTTGCTGTATGAAATACTATGATGCGGCAATAGTGCTTCTTGTGTCGTTAGCTCTCGTTGGATTTGCAACCCCTGAGTGCTCCTGCGCGGGGTCCAAGGTCTCTACCGGTGGTGGCAAGATCGGCAGTGGCGGTAAAATCGGTGGCGGCAAGGTCGGTACACCAGGACAGGGCCGGTCGCGAGCACAAACCAAGCGTGGGAATACCGCTGCAGAAGGTCCTCGTGGCCGTCAAGGCAGTACGAACGCCTCTCAAGGGCAGGATAGAGGTCGTGGAAAATCCAGCCGAAATAATGTTGGCAGTTCCGAGCAAAGAGGGCGCGGCAATGTCGGCGCCCAAGGCAAAAGTGAAGAGCGTGGACGGGGGAGCGATAACGTTGGCGCCAAAGGCAAAACCGAAGGTCGGGGACGTCGGGCTGATAATGCCGGCACATCTAACGGGGGTCGGGGACGCACTGCTGAACGTAAAAAGGATGGTTTAAGCGGCCTCAAAGCTAAATGCGGCGACTATCCGACTGAATGGCGCGGGTACCGTGACGGTTACTATTATTACGGTGGCTGGCGATATAGAGACAACGTCGTTTATGATGCATTTTGGGTAGACGCCCCTGCCGAAGATATCGACATCGGCACCCCCTTCTTCTGGCCTGCTTATAACGTATTCATACTTCCCATGGATGGCGGAGTCTATCAATATGGGCCAACGGCTGACGGGCCATGGACCGAACGCAGTCCCGACATGGGAGAAGTCTCAAACGAACTCCCGGTTGATAGAAAAATGTAGTATGGTGACAGCGCCTCTATGAAGGTAATATCTATGCCATCATGGCAGCGACATCGTGATTCGCAGTTAATCGAACGGAAGTAGGAGATATCTGTGAGCTTTCGAGATTTGTGCGTGATTTCTGTGATTACCTTGTCGCTTATCGTCTACAGCGTCTCCGCGTATGCTCAAACAAATCCGCCATCAGGAGGTTTTACCAAAGATGCATTGATGAATGCCAATTACCAGGGATGGTTTGATTTCAAAAATGGGCGCTTCGAGGACGAAGAAGCCCAAATAACGGTTGATATCATGGAAATAGTTTTTGGCGACTTAAACCACGACGGCGTTGACGACGCTGTCATTGTGTACAATATGTTATCCAATCATGAGTTCAATGGTATTGCGGTCGTTTTGAATGACCATGGTAAGCCGAAATATATTGACCAGACCGGATATGAGCGTAGCGAACCTGTTGAAAAGGTGGTCATAAAAGATGGAATCATATCCGTTTATAGCAAAACGCGCCGCCCAATTCAGCCAATGGCATCCGACTTGACCGTCCCAGTAGTTTATAAATACAAGGTTGTTGGAAATAAGCTGGTTGAGTTGTCCAAGAAGAAGACCGTGTACCGATAAAAGATGTCCATCCTGTGCCGAGGGAATCAAACTGGAAGCAACCAAATGCCGTTTCTGCGGACATGAATTTGACCCCGGCGAGGTCAAAAGAGAAATAGAGGGAAGAAAAAGAGATGATTGAAAATTCCAGAACTGCCTATTGGTCAGAACGGAAAGGAGGAAGAATGAAGAATTTCGTTGTTAGTTCACTTGAAGTACTAACCGGAGTCATTTTCTTTATTATCATCATCGGTGCCATGCTTGCTGGTTACCGTTCAATGGTTTGGGTGGGACAAGGTCTCTTGGGAGCCATAATCGGTCTAGTAGGCGGAGGCATTGTCGCCATCTTCACTACAGGAATTATCTATCTCTTGCTGTCCATTAACGCGAATTTGGTGAGTTTAAATGCTCTGGGATATTCAGCAAAGCCATCCTCGTTTATTAATCTGAATGATTCTCAAGAGCAGAAACCAAAGATAATCAACCCTCCTGTAGCGTCTCGCCAGAAGTACGAAGAGGAAATTCAAAAATATAAGGCGGAAGCCGAATATTTGCGGGAGGAACTGGCGAAGAGGCAGACTTCGGTTTCGAAGGAGGGGTAACTTTAAAGTTAGGCCTTTTGACCAACCACCGTTGGGTCATAGCAGTCTTATGAGTCCGGTAATTGTCGAGGATAATATGGATATCCAGGCCATCTGGAACCCTGTCCTCAATGAGATCAAGGAATTTGCGGAATTCGACGCTTCGGTGACGTCTGTGGCATTTGCCAATCACTTCGCCGGTAGCGGTGTTGAATGCTGCGAAAAGCGAGAGAGTACCGTATCGTGTGTAGTCATGAGTCCGCCGTTCGACCTGTCCCGGCCGTAGCGGCAGGAGCGGTTGAGTAGGGTCGAGCGCTTGTATTTGGCTTTTTTCATCAACGCACAACACCACAGCTTTTTCCGGAGGGTTTAAGTACAAACCGACAATATCCCGGACTTTTTCAATGAAAAAAGGATCCGAAGAGAGTTTGAAGGTTTCGGTTCGATGGGGTTGCAATGCGAATGCGCGCCAAATCCGACTGATTGCCGATTGGCTCATGCCCGTCTTCTTGGCCATTGAGCGGGTACTCGAGTGGGTGGCATTTCTCGGAGTTGACTCTAAAGTGAGAGTGACAACACGCTCTACATCCTTATCGGTGATTTTTTTCGGAATACCGGGCCTTGGATCATCCAAAAGTCCATTAACCCGGCGCTCGATAAAACGTTTGCGCCATTTGCAGACAGCGGCGCCGGTTATTCCAAGCTGCTTGGCGACCTCGCTGTTGCAGGCGCCGTCTGCACATGCGAGAACAATGCGAGACCGCAGTGCAAGCGCTTGGGCTGTTTTTGACCGGCGAGTGAGCCGTTCCAATTCAGTCCTTTCCTCCGAGGTCAGTTCAAGTTTCGTCTTTGGTCTTCCTGTACGCAAATGGCCCTCCTTTGAATGAATCGGCCGTAGCATACAGGAAAGGGTTTACTTATTCAAGTAATTAATGACTCACTTCAGTCGCTTAGGGAGAGGAATAATTATCTGTCATTGCTACTTGGAGGATATCAAATCATGAACAGATACAATTTACGAATTGTTCTCCTTGTTACTTGTTTCATCCTTTTCTTACCGAACTCCTCTAAAACTGCCACCCCCGACATAGATCACTCTTATTTCCAAAGTGAAGAATACAAGAAGTCCTCAGAAGATATTAGGCGGAAAGAAGCCGAGCTTCGCGAACTTTCGGCGAAGTTGACTGATCTACAAAACGATCGAAAGCAGTTTACCTGGGATTCGATGACTTTATTTCTTCAATCCTTGGATTTCTTGCCGTTTTTTTCGCTAAATACCCTTATTATTATTCCGTTACTGTCACTTATTTTTATAGCAATCTATTTTTTCTATCTAAAGATATATAACCCTGCGAAATGGTTCATCTTCTTCGAGAGCAGTAAGAATTTACAGTTTCTTCTCAAGAAAATTAGATGGTACAACTCGCTTATTCTACTATTTTGTCTTGCCGTACTGTTTTCTCCATCTATCGGATTGGCTGGAACTGACACGCTGACCGATGCAAAGTATTTCTTTTTCGGTAACGAGATGGAGCGGGAGTATATTACGGTTAAGTACCCGAAGTCGGGACGTACATTGCCAAACGCGACCGTTAACGGCATAAAAATCTACCAAAAATTTGAAGACGGCTCCTTCGAACAGCAATATGACCTGATAGTTTACGAGTTTGCGCTGGGCATGCCTCCAAAAGCGCCGGACGTCCTGCGTCTCATTGAAAGGGTCCGCTCCGTCGAGAATCTCCAGGCGACTTATGCTTTCGTGTTCAGACTGGACACGGCAACGATGAAGGAAGTTGTCCAAAAGAGGCTGGCGGCCTTGCCGAAACTGCGAAGCGACGCCAAATACGTTGAAATCGAGATCATCATAGCAAAATCCAAAGACACGAATTACCAGAGCCTCCTGGCAGAAGACATCGCCGTGGCCGTAAATCAGATGATCCCGGATTCACCCGGCACGGGCGGCTCCCTGCGCATAGCTTCTTTACTGGTAGACGTTGATCCAGCCAAGGCGAGCGAAGTGTTCGATCGCGTCAAGTATCGTTTCAAGGAAATAATCGGCAATAAGGACAACGAATCCTGGTTCAAAAGCGTCTACGACAGCCTTTCGAAAACGCGCCCGGGCATCTACAAGCAGGATGATTCCTTTCAACTAGGCGACCAGCCCCAAGGACTAAAGATCCTTGCAGCCGCTCTTTTTGACAACACGGACGACCGCATCGCATCGACAATTGTGAGGGAGCTTTCCATAGATCGTTCAACTCACTTAAACCAGAAGGAATACGAAATATTGATTGACTTGTGGAAAAAATACCGTAAGGAGGAGATACCTGCCTTTTTCGATATGCTCGCAGCCACGTACATCAAACATGATATGAGCAATATCGCGGTCTTCATGAGCCTGGCGAGCCACTTGGGTTACGAAAACGATGCCGCTATGGACAAACTCATAAAGCAGGATTCCGATTATCATGGCCTCAGGTCCGATCAGTCCACGCTAATTACTAAAGAGTTCATGAGCCTTTTGAATTCGGAGGTTCTTGGAAAGAACTTCGAGTATTTCAAGACTCGAACGGCTCAGGCAAAAATCATTCTCGATGCCCTTTTTCAGAAAAGAGAAGACCTTTTTCTCGATTACCTGAGGTGCTGCTATGAAAAGGAGCCGCGACTCC
>DASPQB010000296.1:0-89162 GCA_035625205.1 Nitrospirota bacterium
AACGCCGCAGGCCTTTTGTATCCGAGCCTTTTGGGTATGATACTGAGTTTTCTCGCCGGACTTGCCGCCCTTCGCTGGCTTTCAAGCTGGCTGGAACGCGGCCGTTGGCATTTTTTCGGTATCTACTGCCTTGGTGCCTCATTCGTTGTTTTCCTGCTGCAAAAAAACGGTTTTTAGCACCATCACACCATCATCATGCCGAGCCGGTGTTTAGGACTTCCCCTTGCGTAGATAATTATCTTCTAAAAGCCGCTTATTGATGTCGATGGCGGCCACTGCCCCTTCACCCGCAGCAATCACAACCTGGTCCTGGCCGGTGTTAAGGGGACCTACGATGTAGAGCCCCTGCAACGACGATTCATACTGCGTGTTGACGACGTATTTGAATCCCCGGGCGTCCTTCTTGAGAGGCAAACCTGCCAAAAACTCGTCGTTCAATTTGATGCCGAAGGAAGCCATGATCGCCTCGCAGGGTACGCGATCCCCGCTTTTGAGCTCGAGGGCCTCCATATCCCGCTCGCCGATGATCCTCACCGGGTCGACACTGACGACCTTGATCCCTTCCTCTTCGAGCACTTCCCCCGCGGAATCAGGTAAACTGAACCGGTATGGAATATAGGTTATGTCCTTGGTAAACATCTGCTGCATCCCAAGGGCGATATTCACGCTTTCGAGATGGTCCCCCATCACAATTATGCGCTTATTCGTCATCTTGTGTCCATCGCAATCAATGCAGGTAAAATAGCTGATGCCGAGAAACCGGAAAATATTCTCAATGGGGGGGAGAATGTCATACACGCCGGATGCAACGACGAGATAACGGGAACGGTAAGCCCTATCCGGTGTAGCTACGATGAAAACACCATTCTTCTGGACGTTCACAACGGGATTCTGTTCGATACGGATGTTGAAGCTTTTTGCCTGCTCCATCCCGCGCGCAATGATTTCACTTCCCGATATCACCCGGTGAGCAAGTACGTTTTCAATCCGTCGCGCATGCCATGTTCTGCCGCCGCTGCGGTCGAGCAGCAGTACATCCCGGTTATACCTGCCAAGATAGATGGCGGCCTGGAGTCCTCCGGGCCCCGCGCCGATGACGATGCAGTCATACACGTGGTCGTTCATCTATCGCTCCCCGGGCAGGCTAGGACCGTTCGTATGCCGAAATAGCAAGGCGTTCCATGAGCGGCATGCGACACATAACGCCGTTCTCGCGAGGCCGCGACGCATGCTGCCGTTTTGCCCGTGCGAAGCGGGTCCTGGTGAAATAGCTCGCGTAATGTGCCGCGTAAACCCGCTTCAAGGGCTCGTGGGAAAGAAGGTGTTTTACGATGGATGACCCAATCCCTTTCCGCCTGCTATCCTCGAAAAGTGAGACGCATCCAGTGTCGTGTTCTTTTTTCATAATTCCAAATCCGATGATACGTTCATCTTCTGCGGCGATTACGACCGCGGCATCGTCAAGGTTTTCGCTCTTGCCGTGTTTATTGAGGTAATCTTCTACCCTCACCCGGTCCGTGTCCGTCGCGTGCCGGATGATGACCATCTTGTCGGTTATGCTCGATATTCCTGTCTTTCGAGGATCTGACATCAGGACCTCCTATTCCACTGTGTTTCGTTTCGTGCTCCTTCCAACAATGCAAACCGGCACGAGGAGGTGAGACGAAAGCCGTAGGGAGCCGTCCCCCGTCTCGGATCCTGCCTGCCGGTTTCCCCCCGGGAGATTTCTACACTTTGGGGGTAAGAATCCTTTCATGCATGCCCCTCTCCAGCGAGTTCCTCTCGTGCCTCTCTTTTATCAAGACAATTTCACTCTTCTTTTAAGATATCACCTGGCCCTGTCGCTGTCAAGGAGAGGGAAGTGCAGAAAAAAGAATTCTCCGGAGGGGCGCACTCTGTCAAACGGCAGCATTACGAGTAAACGGGGATAGGAGACCCTTTTCCCGAATCGTCAGATATCAGGAAGGTTTCCAAGAAGACTGTTGGTATCTTTTCTCCACAAAGGTTTCGATTGCCGCTTTGACCTCAGGTGCAAGTTCGAAAAACCTGATGCCGTACCGGTGTTGGGATCCCTGCGTGCTTTGCGTGATGGCCCTGACGACTTCGCCTTGGGCAACGAGCTGCCGTGAGTCGGGCAGAAAAAAAGAGCAGGTCACGCGATCGCCTTTAGCGAGGGTCCGCTCTGTTTCTAGCAGGAGGCCCGTAGTACTGATGTTCTCCGATCGGCAGAAAAAAGCCCTCTCCTTGCTGTTCCCCGCGATGCTAACGCTCAGGAGGACCCGAAAGGACCCCCGCCAGGGAATGTCCATCAGCTGCTGCGCCTTTTCCAGGAGGTGCTGTACGTCGAAAGGATGCGTCAGAACCGCGTTCGGTTTGCACCGCAAAACGCGCTCACGGTCTGCTGCCGTGTCATCGCAAAGCATGAGGAGGGAGACCCGGCGCAAGCGTTCGTCTTTCCTGATTGCGGAACACAGCTGTTCGGTGCTGATTCCAGGCATGGCGAGCTGTGTTATGATAAGATTAACGTTTTCCGCGTGGTGGATGGCGAGGATATCGTCATTCGTTGCCGCGGTGAACGCTTTTACACCGGACCTCTGAAGAAAGCCTTCTTCTTTGTGCAGCTTCAATTTAATACCTTCAGAAATAATGATTTTTTTCATGATTACCCTATGCCCTCCTCATCCGAATAGTGGTATGCCGCGCGATGATGCGTGCAAGATCGCACAGTTCGTCAAATGCTTTTAGACAGCACCCTTCTCAGAAAGGTCCTAGTCCGTTCCTGCTTTGGATAGGTAAAGAGCTCATCGGGCACCCCTGTTTCGATGATATCGCCGTCCACGAACACAACAATACGCTCCGCAACCTCCCGGGCAAAGCCCATCTCATGCGTTGCGATCAGCGTTGTCATGCCGCCCTGCTCCACAAGGTCCCTGATCACCGCGAGCACTTCGCCTGCGGTTTCGGGGTCGAGCGATGCCGTGGGCTCATCAAACAGCATGGCCAGCGGTTTCATTGCAAGGGCCCGTGCAATGGCCGCACGCTGCTGCTCCCCGCCGGATAGCGTGGCAGGGTAGCAAGCCGCCTTCTTCTCGAGATTGATCCTCCGGAGCAGCGCCATGGCCTCTTCCTGGGCGGTCCTCGGGGCGGCTCCCAGCACCTGCACGGGCGCTTCAATGATGTTTTCCAGCACGGTCATATGCGGGAAGAGATTGAACTGCTGGAACACCATGCCTGCCTTGAGCCGGACCTGCCTGATTGCTTCCCAATCGTCCCGCGAAGGCCTCAAGCGGTTGATCGAGTGCAGCGCGATGTCGTCCACGACGATCTCGCCCTCTTCGAATGTCTCAAGACCATTGATGCACCGGAGGAAGGTGCTCTTACCGCTGCCCGACGGCCCGATGATGACCACGGCCTCGCCCCGCGCCACTTCGAGATCAAGTCCCTTGAACACTTTGTGGTCGCCGAAAGACTTATGAAGGTTCTTGACTTGAATCATACCTGATTTTTAGACTAAACGGACCTTCGCCCCGATAATTACAGCTTCAAACCTTCCGATCTTTTCTGTGCGTGCAACGAGGCCGCACCTGCGCATCCCTGCACTATGGCGGCAAAGGTTATTTTCACCGCTGATCACCTGTTTCCGTTGAGTTTCCGCTCTAATCTCTTTGCCAGGATTGAAAGCGGATAGCTCATGCCGAAGTATAAAATCGCTACCACAACACCCAGCTCAAAGTATCTGAGCGTCGTTGCAGCCAAGATGCCGTACGTTTTCGTTAGCTCCACCATGGCGATCACGGAAACAATCGAGGAATCCTTGAAGAGTGCAATGAAATCATTCGTCACCGCGGGCAGGCTGATTTTAACAGCCTGCGGGAAAATTACCCTCCTGAGCGCCAGCGCCCTCGGCATGCCAAGCGAAATGGCCGCCTCCATCTGGCCGAGGGGAACAGCCTCCATTCCCGCCCGGTATACCTCAGCCTCGTAGGCCGCGTAATTCATACCCAGCCCGATGATGGCCGCAGCAAGGGGCGAGAGCGTAATGCCTGCATTCGGCAGGCCATAATACAGGATAAAGAGCTGGATCAAAAGCGGCGTACCCCGGTAGATCTCGACATAGGCATTGGCAACGTTGCCTAACACGGGAGGTCCGTAAAGCCTCGTCAATGCGAGGAAGAGGCCGAAGGTAATCGCAAGCGCCATGGACGCGACGGAAAGGAGGACCGTGACGATTGCGCCTTTCAAGAGCATGGGCAGGAACGAATAGAGCGGCGCGGCTTTACTCGCGGCGCGAAGCTTGTCGGCCTCGTCGTCGGCAGCCCCGAAGGAAAACAATTTTGTTTGGGCCCGGTCCCAGAGCCCCCACTTGTCATAGATTTGTTTCAGCTCGCCGGTTCGCAGTAATTTGCCTATCACCGCATTGACGGCATTCTTGAGGTCGCGGTCCGTCTGACGGAATGCAATTCCGTAAAATCCTTCACCTTCTGGAGGTCCGGCATATTTGAGGCGGGGATCAGGCTTGGCATAGTAGGCAGCGATTGGTGTATCTATGAACGCAGCATCGATCCTGCCCAATGCAACGTCATCGAACGGCCAAACTTCCGAATAATTTCTGATGTCCGCAACGCCGGTTTTTTTTAGCAACGCATACGAGGTGGTACCGGCAAGCGTGCCGACGGTCTTCCCTCGCAAGTCTGCAAGATTCCTGATGCGCTCTTCGTCTTTTCTAACAACAACCTGGAGGGTATATACATAATACGGTCTGGACATGACCACTCGCATCTTGCGCTCGGGGATGATTTCTAACCCGTTCATGGCCATGTCATAGTCGCCCCGCTCGAGGGCCGGGACCAGGCTCCCCCACTCCGTCTGAACAACCCGGGCCTTAACACCAAGTTCCTTCGCAATTGCATCGGCTATGTCAGCCTCGAAACCAAGCAGTTTCGAAGGGTCTTTCGGATCAGGAAAAGCCATCGGTGCCCCGCCTGCAATGTCGCAGCCCCAGCGAAGAACTCCGCGAGCCTTGATCGTCTCAATGGTTGAAGGGGCTGCGGAAGCAGGTTGCGTGGAAAAGCAGAGATAGAGAATGATCGCGAGAGCAATGGACTCTACACGGTGCAACATGAAGGAACATTATCATTGAAAAAACATCCTGTCAATGAAGTTTTAGAATTCGCTTAAAATATACGTTCCTCTTAGGCTCAGAGCTGTCAACTCACTCATCAGAAATTACGTGCAGGTCCAAAGAACGAATTGCGGGTGATCGAACGATTTAAAGGACATGGGCGCCTTTTGTCCCTGGCGGTTCCAGGATTTTATTCCACTCTTGGAAATCAAGATTTCAACTTGATGAGCAATTCATCCACCAGTGCAACCTGTGCGGGATTCAACTTCTGCTTTGCTTCATCAACCGTAAACCATCCCGCCCGGTCCACTTCCGGGAACTCCTCCATCCTGCCGGAACGTATCGGCCACTCAAGCATAAAAGAATTGCTTCTGATAGTATCTGCGTCACAATTGCCCTCCGCAGCCCAGGCTATGACGGTCTTGCCTCCCTTTTGCTTCACGGGCGAAAGAGGGATGAAGGCTCCGGCAGGCGTATACCCGGTTTCTTCTGTGAACTCCCTGAGCGCGGCTGAAAGAGGACCCTCGCCCTTGTCGATCTCACCTTTTGGAATGGACCAAATACCCGCATCCTTTTTTGCGAAGAAGGGCCCGCCAGGGTGAATGAGAAACACGCGGAGCACGTTATTCTCTTTTCTGTAAAGCAATATGCCTGCACTGGTCTTGGGCGTGCTCATGGAAGGAAACGGATGAATTCTCAAGAACGATTGATTTTACAACAGCGTCGCTTATGGCTTGGAGGAAGGGAATTAATGTCATTTCTTCCTTCCTCCGGGTCCCCGTCGTAGATTTTATCAGATGAGCGCCTCACGGCTGGTTGGCCCTCAAAGTAAATAAGCGTTCCTCAAATCTAGCATTATTGTACCATACAAATCGGATGAGGGGCTTTACAGATCACACTGGTACGACTATAATTTGTTCATCAACCAAGCGGGAGGCACATTTCGTGATCCGGAGACATGTTCATGGTCATCTACAGCCCCAAGATATACACGCTTTTCTTTTTGCAATCACAATTGTTTTCACCGCGATAGGCGCCCCCTCTTCCCTCCTTGCCCAGGAGGGCTTCATCCACCACGACCTCAAGGTAACACTCGCCCCTGACGAACGGCACATCACTGTTATCGATGAGGTCAGTTTGCCCAAAGACTTTCCACAGGAGTTTGCCTTTGTTCTCCACAGCGGGCTCCATCCGACTCCCATGTCTTCCCTCGTGCGAATCGTAAGACTGGGGCGGAAGGACGGTGCAGTGCCACTTGAATCGTTCGATGTTATCCTTCCTTCCGGTCTTCGCACGTTCACGGTCTCCTACGAAGGGAGCATTTACGAGGCTGTAGAACAGCCCGGCAAGGGACAAGGAAGCGGGGTCGTAGAAACGACGGGCATCGTCTTCGAAAACGGTGTTTTTCTTTCCGGCTCCTCATCGTGGTATCCGGATCTCGGGCCAAGTCTGGTGACTTTCACCATGGAGGTTACCTTGCCTCCGGGCTGGGACGCGGTCAGCCAGGGAGAGCGCACTCTCCACGACCGGGGCGAAAACAGGAACCTCGTCCGCTGGAAATCGCCGGAACCGCAGGAAGAGATATATCTCATAGCGAACAAGTTCTCCGAATATGTTACAGCCACCAGTCTCGCAACTGCCATGATATTCCTCCGCACGCCCGACCAGGCACTTGCGGAACGGTATCTCAATGCCACGTCGCGGTACCTCGGCCTCTATAGCAGGCTCATCGGACCCTACCCCTATAAAAAGTTCGCACTTGTCGAGAATTTCTGGGAAACAGGCTACGGCATGCCGTCATTCACGCTCCTGGGGCCGACGGTCATTCGCCTCCCCTTCATCATCAACACTTCCTACCCTCACGAGATCCTGCACAACTGGTGGGGCAATAGCGTCTATCCAGACTACAAGCAGGGCAACTGGTCGGAGGGGCTGACCGCTTATCTCGCGGACCATCTCATGAAGGAACAGCAGGGTGAAGGCAGGGAGTACCGCCTGACGACGCTCCAAAAGTACGCCGACTATGTGCTCGGCGGGAAGGACTTTCCGCTTACGCAGTTCCGATCGCGCCACAACCCGTCAACGGAAGCCATCGGTTACGGTAAGGGGCTTATGTTCTTTCACATGCTTCGGCTGCAGCTCGGCGACTCAGCGTTCAAGCAGGGTCTGCGGAATTTTTACAGAGACTACCGGTTTCGGTTCGCGTCGTTTAATGATCTCCGTACCAGTTTCGAGGCTGCGTCCGGTCAAGACTTAAAGCATGCATTTGAGCAGTGGGTCACGCGCGTCGGAGCACCCCGGTTGAAGATCGACCCGCCGAAAGTGTCGTCTGTGGATAAAACGTATATTTTGACTGCGCGGCTCGAGCAGACCCAATCCGGAGATGCCTACCATCTGCGCGTTCCTGTTGCCGTGACGCTGGCCGGACAGAAGCAGGCATTTCAAACCATGGTTGAGATGAAGGACATGAAGTCCGATTTCACGATCACCATTCCGTCACGGCCGCTTAGGCTCGATGTAGACCCGGAATTCGACATCTTCCGCAGACTCGACCGAGGCGAGACGCCGCCGTCCATCTCCCAAGCGCTCGGCGCGCGAAAGATGCTTATTATACTGCCTGATGCCGTCGATAAGGAGCGTTTGAGCGCCTACCGCGTGTTCGCCGAGACCCTGGGAGGGTCTGGTCCCGATGAGGCCGCGATAAAGCTCGATTCGGATATAGAAAACCTCCCGCAGGACCGCGCAGTCGCCATCATCGGTTGGGAAAACCGCTTTGCAGGCAGCATGGCAGGTTCGCTGTCCCGTTATGGTGTTGCCTTCAATCGGAGTACGGTAAGGATCGGCAAGGTTGACATCCGGCGGAAAAACCATGCAGTCGTGCTGTCCACGCGTCCATCGCAAGATAGCGATTTTGCCATGCTCTTTATTGACTCCGATCTGGCTGAAGCCCTGCCGGGTCTGGCGCGAAAGCTGCCTCACTATCACAAGTACAGCTACCTCGTTTTTGAGGGAAAGGAACCTGCGAACGTCGCAAAGGGTACCTGGCCGGTCTACAAATCTCCCTTGACCGTTTTCATCTCCGATAAAAAAAATGCGCCTGGGAAAAACGCAATGCTCAAGCTTGCGCCACGCAAGCCGCTTGCCGGCCCTGAGCCGAATCCATTCAGCGGAGAGCGTGGCGAAGACCAGTCGCTTCCTGCAAAATGAGTAGCAGGTAAATCCAAAATTCGGCTCTCAGGTGCTTGACCAGGCGAAGATCTTTCCTCTGCAGGAAAAGGGCAGCATACCGATGTGAATGAATGCTATCTTATTAAAATCATGAATCATTTATCAGATTTCTTGTGAACACTGAGGCCCGCGAAAAAATATCGATAATGGTCAGGGGCTCGGGGGATAAAACAATCATAAAAATCGTGGCAACGAACAATAAATATAACATTACAGTTTACATTTTACCCAAGCTTGTCATCTAAACTCTATCGGCACGTCTTATTTGCTTCTGGTATATTCCCGGCATTGAGTAGGCAGCATCTTTATTCAAACACTCTCATTAAATTCCCTTTATTTTTTTCTTTTGAGTTATAATAATAAGCAACAAAGTGTTTCTTATCAGATTCCTGATGTCATACAAAGGTTGCATTTTTGTAAAGGATTTTCTTGGCCAGATAATGCGTGCAAAAATGGCGAAAAGGGCTGACAGTCAAAAAACTTTCATTGAATCTCATTTGAAACTTACTCCGCTCAGAATCACAATTCTCTACGCCGTCCTTGGCGGTCTGTGGGTATTCCAATCCGATTCGTTTCTTAATGCAATAGTCCACAATCCTAATACGCTCACTCAAATCTCAATCATAAAAGGCTGGGTCTACGTGGCCGTCACCGCCTACATTCTCTTTCTACTGATTCGTCATTTCGAAAAAACACATCTTACCAGTGAAAATCAATACCGGGAGCTTTTGGAACAGGCCTCGGATGGTATCATCATTTTCAATAAGCAGGGTAACCTCCTTACGGTTAATGAGCAGGAATGCAAGATGCTGGGTTACACAGAAAAAGAATTCCTGAAGATGAATCTTCGTGAATTTTTTCCACCCGAAGATCTTATCGTTACGCCCCTTCGTTTCGAAGAAGTGCTCGCCGGCAAGACGATTCTGAGCGAGCGGAGGATTCGACGCAAGGATGGGACACTTTTCCCGGCCGAGATCAGCGGCAAAATGCTGAAGAACGGCTTGTTTCTTGCGATCACGCGCGACGTGAGCGAACACCGGCAAAAGGATGAAATCCTCGCCAGGCGCAGCCGTCAGCTCGAACTTCTTCTAAGCAGCATCAGGCAGATCAACACGGTCCTCGAGATACCGGTCGTGATGCGGGCCATTATAGAAACTGCTCTCGCATTGACGGGCGCTACATCGGGAGTTGCTGGCATCATGCAAAACGGCAAAATGGTATTCCGGGAATACAACCAGCGGGGCAAACTAATATCTTTCGAACACGTTTACGAATCCGGCTTGGGTATTCCCGGCTGGATCATGAGGACAGGGAAACCCTATATATCAAACGACGCGCAAAGCGACGTGGTCGTTACGCCTGAGGTTCGTGAGAAACTGGGTTTTTATAACTTCGCCGGGGTCCCAATCTTCAGCCGGAACGGTAATCTCCTCGGTTGTTTCATTATCCATGATATGGCTGACCGGACGCCCTTCACCGACCACCATATAGAGATACTGGAGGGGCTGGCAGCAGGCGCTGCCGTAGCCATGGAGAATGCACAGCTTCTGGCCAAACACAAGCGCGTGGAGGCATCGTTGCGCGAGGGAGCGAAAAAGTTCAGGATGCTGACGGAGACCGTGGCTGCAGCCATCATTATTTACCAGGGTAAGTCGTTACGCTACTTTAACGCTACAACCGAAAAAATGACAGGCTATTCTCCGAATGAACTTTTGCACATGAACATCATGAGCCTGGTGCACCCCGACTATCGTCAGATGGTGAACGAGCGCAGCAGTGCGTTGTGGCGGTCTAAAAAGCACTCCTCGCGGTACGAATGCAAAATTGTCACGAAAGCCGGGGACGAACGCTGGGTGGACTTCACTTCGGCCACCATAGAATTCGAGGGGAGGCCAGCGGCGCTGGGAACAGCCTACGACATCACGGAACGTAAAAAACTCGAAGAGCAATTCCGCCAGTCCCACAAGATGGAGGCTGTAGGTCTGCTGGCGGGAGGCGTTGCTCACGACTTCAACAACATCCTCACTGCGATCATCGGTTACGGTAACCTCGTAAAGATGAAACTCGCTGCCAATGATCTAGTCCACAACTATGTCGACCAGATTCTTTCCTCATCGGAACGGGCTGCCAATCTTACCCATAGCCTCCTCGCATTTAGCAGGAAACAGATAATTAATCCCCAACCAGTGAACGTGAATGATATCATCGTTGGTATCGGCAAGCTTCTTGACCGGCTCATCGGTGAAGATATCGAATTCAAAATTGATCTCGAAGGCCGTGCCTTAGTGGTTCTGGCGGATGCCGGCCAACTCGAACAAGTATTCATGAACCTCGCCACGAACGCACGAGACGCAATGATCGAAGGCGGGACGTTGACCATAAAAACTAAGCGGGTCGCGCTCGACCAGAACTTCATCACGAGGCACGGCTACGGCAGCGTCGGGAACTTCGCGCTGATCACCGTTACGGACAGCGGGTCCGGTATGGATGGAATGACCCAAGCGCGAATATTCGAGCCTTTTTTTACGACAAAGGAAATGGGAAAGGGGACGGGGCTCGGTCTTTCCATGGTATATGGAATTGTTAAACAACACGATGGTTATATTGCTGTATCGAGCGCACCAGGGATCGGGACGACCTTCGAGATATATTTTCCTTTGGTTCAGTCTTCCGTAAATGAAACCGCGTCAGCGAAGACTGCTGATACCCTCGGCGGCACTGAAACAGTGCTGGTTGCCGAGGACGATGAAGCGGTCAGAAATTTGACAATGACCGTACTTGCGGAATCCGGATACACCGTCATAGGCGTATCAGACGGTGAACTTGCATTGGCAAAATTTATTGAGAATAAAAGCCGGATTCGTCTGCTCATATTTGATGTAATCATGCCGAAAATGAATGGGAAGGACGCATATGAAGAAATTCGAAAATTCCGTCCGAATATCAAGGTCCTTTTCATGAGCGGATATGCAGCAGATATTTTCGAGGAAAAGAACATCTCCGGAAAGGATTTAAAAATTATAGCAAAACCGATTGCGCCGACGGAATTTTTAAAAAAGGTTCGGGAAACGCTAGATAGTTAATCCGAATCGCCCACTTCCCGTTTCCCCTATTCGATAAGCCTGAGGGCATTCGCTTCTTTTATGTGAAGGCACCCTGCTTCTAGAACGGCAAATGCATTCTTAATCGCTGGACAAAACCTGCTCCCGGGAGCCAAGCCTGTATGGAAGAAGTAAGGGGCCGGGTCAGGCAACTCATAATATGCTTCCGCTCCACAGCTTTTTTTAATACTACAACCCACGCACCGGTAAGAACGCTATCCCCCTGCGAAAAGATCCCCATGTCCTTGCCGATCGAAATGAGCTGCGGCCTGCTTTTCGGTGTATACACGACCATGTCCCGGCCACGCATTCGATTCGCGATATTCAGCGCAGCGATACTTGCCTGATTCTGAGCATGGTAAGCGAGCCGCTGAAGTAGCAGCGGTCCATCTTGGTTGTAGACACTGACAGCGTCCCCGATACCAAAGATCCGATCATCATCGGGAGAATGAAGACGGTCCGTGACCCTGAGCCATCCACGCGGATCCTTCTGGAGGGGGAGGTCTCGGATCATTTTCGCCGGCTGGATGCCGCCTGTCCAGACGAGGACTGACGACGCACGGGGTCCTTCTCCTTCGAGCACCACACAGTCGTTCCGGACCTCGATGATTGGATGCCCAGTCACAACGTTGGCTCCATGCTCTCGCAGATAGTTCTCGGCGTACTCCTGTGCTTGAGGCGGAAAACCGGTCAGCAGGCGCTCCTTCCCTTCGATAAGATCGATCGAGATCGTTTCCTTTTTCAAATCGTCTTCCCTGCCCAGCCTTTTGACCAGATCAAGCAGCTCCCCGGCTGCTTCAACACCTTCCGTGCCCCCTCCAGCGAGGACAATGCGGCAGGTGGCGGTTGGATCTTCGAGCAGACGCTCAGCTTCCGTCCTGATGCGCTCCGCATCAACGGGCTTTCGAAAACAGAAGGAAAACTCCTCCGCACCCGGAATCCCGAAATAGTTATTTTCCGCACCCGTACTGACGATCAGATAATCATACGGCAGTGTCCTGTCTCGGCAGATGACCTCCTTGTCCGCCTTACTCAGGGAAAGCACTTCATCCTGGATGAACCGGATGCCTGCCGGGACGAGCATGGCGGCAAAAGGGATCCGGATGCTCTCGACACTGGACTTGCCTGACACGATTTCGTGGATAGACGGAATGAAGTAATGAAAGGCGTTTCTATCCACGAGCGTTAACGAGCCCGACTGTCCCAAAAGTTCCTTCAGCAAAAAAGCCGCCTCAAGCCCGCCAAAGCCGCCACCGATAATCACTACCCGCTGTCCCATCTGCGCTCCTTTTCCAGAACGGGTCTTTCCCATGCACGTTGGAAACGTATGAGAAGAACCTCATTGACTAATAAAATTCCCGAAGCTTGCCAGCGAGTTCCTCCGGCTGTGTGATAATCAACTCCGTCTGGAGCATTTTTTGAAGAAAGTAATCGTCGTTCCGGTAATTCGGATAGAGGTTTTGCCGGTTGACTATTTTCAGGACACACCGATGACCTTCGCCTGCCTGCGGCTGCCGGACACTATAGAGCGAGTAATTATAGCTAAGGAGGCCGAGGCTTTCATAGAATGCCAGCGCCTTCGAGATTCCCGTTGCCAGTGCCCGTATGTCTGCATCGGCGAGGGATTCGAAATCGCTTGCGGTCTCATGAACGGCAGTCACTTCGTTGCTCCCGAGGGGAGAGAACGCGGTCATCCAATGCCACTTCCCGAGGTGCGCGACATACCGTATACCGCGGTTCTTTTCTTCTTCGATCAAATCTACATGGAAGGTAGTCAAATTCTGTTTGTGATAAACCCTGCAAGCCTCGATCATCCGAGCATGGTAGGAATAGGCTACCGGTGTCAGCAAGACCTGCAAATGCGGGTGGACCAGGCTGGCGCCCCCGGGGAAAAGATAATTGGCGTTAATCGTTGCAAACTGCACTGATTCATCGTTGTGATATACCGCCTTGATGAAGTCACGCACCACGGTCAGACCGTCCTCGATGATCTCGGTCGTAAACTCTGAAAGTTTCAGGAAATGAGATGCGCTGAGCGCCACAACGGCATGGTATTTCCCTATCGCAAAAAGGTTCGGAAATAAAACCGCTTCACCCCGTCTGATGCGTCCTTCCGGTACGATTGCAGGCGGATATTTCGGCGTTGTTTTCTCGATCCGGTCGCCGCAAAAGATGCAGGCCTTGGAGCTCTCATCCACGAGCCGTCGTACCAGCTCAGGATCATTGTCTCCGAAGAATGCCTTTGCTTTGTCCCGGAGAAAGGGATTATACGCGCTCGCGTCCCCGAGGAGCGGGTCCTTTCGTACTTCCACTCTGTGGGTTTCCTCGGTAAAATTTTGCTGTGGGTTCAGGATCGTGAAGCAGGATGCAACAGACTCGAACGGGATCTTCCCCATAGTTCCTCCTTGGCCGTCCATCGTAGTTTACGATTCCCCCACAAGCCGTTCGGCAAGCTGTAGCAGCGGACCTGTCTGATGATCTTGTTCTGACACGCATGGATATCGCGCGCTACCCGTGGTAGACAACCTAGCAGCCGTGGTCATCGTAGGCCAGGAACGGAGAGGCAGACGCCTCAAGTTGTCTGGCTTAATTGTATCAAATTTTTTAAGGAGGAGAGTCGTGAAGAATGATCACGGACTGCTGCTGCCGCTTCCTGATTACGTTGTCCCTACAGGGCAGACTCTTGTGCACGAGCTTCTTCCTGAGCATGCAGCGAAGAGCAACGAATGCCCTGCAGCTTCTCGACCCATCAACGGCATCAGACTTGGGAAATGTGGCATATTTGCATGCAAGGTCGCAGAATTCCATCGCACTCTCCCGCAGGCTGCAGCAACAGGGCACCTAGTTCCTCTCTTTCACTGTTCATGTCTTTTATCATCCCATCCCTGACGTTCATCTTCAATGGCCACCCTGTGGGGAAGGGTGATGCTCTGAGCGGCATGGCAATTGTTATATCGCGTATCCCGGAATGAGTAGGTGAACAATGAAAGACCTGACGACTAGTCGATTAACCGGTTCCGCGGCCGCTGTCATGCTCTCAGTCACTGGTAACGAGCATCGAGTTTTTGATCTTTAGGGCGACATCCTTGCTGATGAGCTGTTCGACAATGGCGAGGCCGAAGGCAAGCGCTGTTCCCGCCCCCCTGCTGGTCAGCACGTTCCCGTCGACTACGACCGGCTTTTCCTCATACTGCACATTGCCCAGCTTGTCCTTGTACGACGGATAGGAGGTAGCGCGCTTTCCCGCGAGCACACCCGCATTCGCAAGGACATAGGACGCGGCACAGATGGCGCCCGTGAACTTGCCTCTCTCTGAAAAGCTTCCGATCAACGCTTTCACCCGAGGGTCTGCGTTCAGATTGTCCGAGCCTGGCTGTCCGCCCGGCAGGACGATCATGTCGAAGTCATCTGCCTTGACGGTATCAATAACCGTGTCAGGGATGACTTTCACGTTCCGTGCGCTTGTAACATGGCCATCATGCAACCCTGCAATGACGGTATCAATCTGCGCCCGCCGCAGTACGTCGATAACGGCAATGGCTTCAACCTCTTCAAAACCATCCGCAAGAATGACCGCTACTCTCGGCATCATGACCTCCTCTTGATGCTGAATGGTACTGGCACGACGAACCTATTATAGTCTCTTCCCTGCAATCCAGCAACTCGCCGTAAAAGAATTTGACATTTCCTGGCCGTTTCATTATATAGAGGGTGCGCCGAATTCATGTCTGCTCAAGGAGGAACAAATGCCGATACACATAAAAATTCCAACCGCGATCGCGGCTTCAGGGAACAAACCCAAGATCATCGAGGAATTCGTCGGACGGGTCAACTCGGGCACCCCAGACCTGAGCATCGCACGCATGAAAAGCCCTGCCGGATGGAGTGAGCCTGGACAGACGCCCGATTTCGATGAGTACACCGTTGTACTCCATGGCGTGCTCAAAGTGACATCGAGGAATGCTTCGTTTGACGTTCGCAAGAACGAAGCAATCATCTGCCGCAAAGGAGAATGGGTTCAGTATAGTACTCCGGAATCCGAGGGCGCGGAGTACATCGCAATCTGCGTGCCTGCATTTTCTCCCCCTACTGTACATCGCGATTCATGAATTTGGACGATGAAGTTCTGTTCTACTCCGCCACGTGCCATGCAGTAAAAAAGGTGAGTTAATTTGAATAATTCTCCCGCCTTTCTTCGAACCTTAAATTTCAAATTAGTTAGACCGGTACCTGGAACTCGATCCTCCGTCTGACTCGGGTTATTTCCCCATATGTTTCGCACCCATGTGTTTCTCTAACATTGTAACCAATTTATCGCGCTGCTCTGGTGTAAGCATATCATGGATTTCCGTGAACTTCGCGCTAAAGAAGCGGATCATATCATCAGCCTGAGCCCGGTTTTTCGCCTTCAAGGCTTCCAGTTTCCCCTTGTCGATCTCTGAGCTTCTCATAAGTTCACTGGCTTCCCTCACCGTCTCTTCCCTCATGCCGGCCATCCAGGGCCGCAAGGCAAGGAATTCATCCTTGATTTGTTCCAGCCTTGCCTTCTGGGCATCGTCCAACTTAAGCTCTTTCGCCATGTGCTGCACATAATGTTCAGCCCGTTGTTCCGGCGTCCGATAGCATCCGGTAACGACCAGTGCCGAGAATGCAATGAGTACAGGCAGGATGGTAATCCTATTTTTTAACATGTCAGCACTTCTCCTTTCCGAATCTGCATGCGTTGACACACCTCCATGTCCTTTTGGATGAAAACATATTTACATTTTAGCACTTTTTTGATTCATGAGATCAATAGCTTATGGTGATACAAACTCTCAGGAAAGCATTCTCCCTGATGCCCTCGCGAAGTCGCCTGGTCACGATATATGCCTAAGCCTCGTCACAGAGGGGAAGGAGCGCGGCAAAATCTACACCGCTGAATCGGGCTTCGATATCGACCTTTTTGGATGTCGGTTTTCTTCAATATGGAGAACTCCTGGTGATATGAATCCCCCCGACCCATAGCTGTGGACATCGTTCAGAAAAGCCTCGTGATAGTGTATCTTTAGGGCACCGAAACGTGAACACATCTTTTTCATTGCGGTACCAACCATTCAGTTTTAAAATAGCATTGCCCTTTATGATCCCATGGAAAGAAGGTCAGCGATGACGATGCAGTCCGAGGAAATCCGGCTACGGTATTTGTACCGGCGGCTTATCATAGATGGGAAAGCAAGGATTTCCTTCGAAGCAGCGAGGAGGCTTGTCGGCCCGGACTGTGCGTATCACCTCTACGCGGTCGCCGGGAAAACGAAGCCAAAAAGCAATCCGCGGGCATCACGATCGCGCAAGAAATAAGAGACCTTACCCCCAGATTATCCTGCTATTAACCGTCGTCATCCCGTACGCAGATAGTTTACCCACTGTCTTCAAAGCGTCGCTGGGCGTTTTCCGCTGCCCTGCAATGCCTGGAACCGTAATTTCTTGCTCGATCTGGCTCAGTACATAAATTTTCGAATTGTTTCCCTGAGTGATCGGGCATCAACGGGTTTGGTAATGTATCCATTTGCACCCAAATCCATCCAACGCCCTCGGTCTCGTTGCTCGCCTTTTGTTGTAATGATGATGATCGGTGTATCCAGTTTCAGATCATGACGCACAGCGTGGATCAGACCAGCCCCATCAAGTTCCGGCATGTTCATGTCCGTGAGGATGAGATCGACATTCTGTTGTTTTAATTTTGCCAGTGCATGAACGCCATTTACAGCCTCGACGATCCTGACCCCCGGCATCATTTTTATCACGTGGAACAAAAGTAACATGCGCATCGTCTGTGAGTCGTCGACCACCAGGACCCGTTTGTTCGCCCATGGCATCATAAAGTCTTAGAATCCTCCATCAAGCAAAATGGTTACCGTGGCGCAACAGACGAGCCGAGTACCAGCCGCGGCAGATCATCCCGACAAAAGTTACTTACCATCATACCGCGTCAGGGTCTAAAGTCAACGGGACGTTACGATTTTATGGGCAGCGGGTCAACGCAGCAGGCATTCTTCCTGGACGGGTCCATGCCGGTGTGCATGAAATTTAAAAAAGTCTTATACTATATATTAGAAGTCGTATCAATTAAAAACGAACACTGTTTAGGATGAAAGAAAGGAGAATGGTTCGCATGACATGCAGCAAAAAAGTATTCAGTACTGCGGCATACTTAGTCCTTGTCACTGCGCTTGTGAGTTGCATGGCCGGCAAACACCTCACAACGTCAGCAGCAGATCCGACAGCGCTTACGGGAACCTATACACTGCTGCTCTATGGATGCCACTATTCCGATGATGCACAAAACGTCGCCTTCCTCGTGAGCGAGTCAAGCAAGTATCCGCTGGAGATATTTGATCTCGACACATCTTACAAGGTAAAGACGGGTGTTCCGGCCCAGCAGGCGCTCAGCGAAGCCAACTCATTCCTCCGGTGCACTACTTTTCGGCTCTGGAAGACACAGCTAGAAAGGATACCCGACGATGGCGGCGGGACCATCGGCTACGAATTGCGGCCCCTCTATCTTCCCTGGGAATTCGGCAAATCCGATATCATGTTGATCACCTACTCGCTGCGGCACGACAAGGTTAGAGTCTATATCAAACTGGACCCTGACGCAGAGCGGGCGCTCGAAGCCTCTGGTGGCTCAGGCAGATCATCTGGTGACAACAGATAAGAGATGGTAATCTTGTGGGAGACACAGTTGAGGGGTACTCCCGGAAAATGGTTATTTTGGCTAAAGCAAATACGAGAGCATTGCCATAAGCGTATTCACGTCAACGTGTGGCACTTTGTCGTGAAAGTGACGTTTGTCTCACCTTGAGGAGTGAATTGCCTCAGTTTCCAGATCATTGCCTGTTATATGAGAGTTTCTCTCGATCCATAGCATGCCTGACTGCATGCTGGTAATCAGGCAGCGCGCTTGGCACTTATTGGAGGTGAAGGAGCGGAATCGTCATTCCCCCGCTTGCATCGACGCACCCACTCGGTGATCAGAATTGCAATCTTCTCCGGATCGTCTTCCTGGAGATAATGAATACCGGGCCCGAAATCTTTGATCATGAGCTGCGGCAGCATCTTTTGGAGGAGGTGCAGATGGTATTCCGTTTCCTTCGAAACAATGGCCCCTGGCGTTGCCTTGATCCATAGCAGAGGGAACTTCACGCCTTGCAGCTTTTTCCGAACTTCTTCGATAAAAGCATCGCTCTCCGCCGGTCGGCCTGCAATCGGCAGGAGCTTCGGAAAGGCCCTTATCGCTTTCCGTGAACTGTTGGTTGGGAATGGTTCACGGTAATGGCGCATCACTTCATCTGACATGTTCTCCTTGTGGATCACGGACCCGGGAAGAATTTTATTCACGAAGACGTTCATCACCTGGAGCAGGATATAGCCAAGCGGAGAGCGGAACATCCGGAACACCGGTGCAAATCTCCCGAAATCCTTCCAGGTAAAGGGCCAGACAAAAGTTTCCATAAACGCGACTCCCCAGACATTGTCAGCATGATTGACCGCATAGACGGTTCCAAGCGGTCCGCCCCAGTCATGTAGTACAAGAATAAGGTTCTTGAGCTCAAGCTTCTCAATGAAGGCCTCGACAATGTCTGCATGCAGACGAACTGTGTACTCTACGTCACTACGTTTGTCAGACTTGCCGAAACCCAGCAGGTCGAGAGCAATCCCTCTTCTGCCCAGGTCGCCCGCTACCTTCGGCAATACATTCCTCCACACGTAGGATGAAGTTGGATTGCCATGTATAAAAAGCACCGGCTCTCCCCTTCCAGCCTCCACATAGTGGATCCGGTACCCGCCGATCAAAGTGTATTGGCTTTCAAATTGAAAATCAGCAGACGGTCTCGACATTTCTCCTCTTCTCTGCGGGTTTGCAGTGCGGACTCCCGCTCAGGACACCTTTTGTTGCAACAGATCAAACCACTTCTTTAAAACTGCTTCAATATTTTCGATCCAGCAATTCCCTATTTCTTCTAGACAGTATTCTACGGAACGGTCGTGCCTATCGGAAAAGCTTAAATTCATGTTTAAGCCTAACACCGCATGGGGAACATGTCAAGAAATGGACTTGAACGAAGATGACAGCCATCGCTGCAGGCTACGGGTACTGCTGGATAGAACTGATGATTGTCGAACGAGGGTGCAGACGACGCCAAAAATTTCGTCTATGGCACAGGCAGGGTATCTTCCTATCGGGACCGCAATCAATCCTGTCTCACGACATGAATGGTCGCTGACTATTACTTTGGTGGTATGAAGCGACTTGAGCACTTCGGGAGTGAATATGCCTGCCTCAACAATCCATGCCGTGTCTGGCAGGTACGCGGGTACAAGGTTGCGCGCCTTTTCATCATTTTTCTCTTCGCGAGAGCATATGAAGTGTGTTCACCTGATATGCAGCTGCATTTGAACTTCTTGAATGGCAGCGACCCTTTTGCGAACTGCTCATACAGCGCGCTCAGATAAGCATTCTCGATGTAAGGTGATTTAATCATGAATTTCACACCTGAACTCCATTGTTTCACGCTCACGCAGAAATTATACTTTATACTGATGATACAATCTATACCGTTAAGAGGCCATCATCATGGCGCTTCTGCTACACCAACAACACTATTGAAATCAACGCAAGGACTATGCCAATACCTTGTTTCAGCGTTATCGTTTCATGCAAAAGGATGAAGGAGACGGTGATAGAGACGAGCGGATAGAGTCCTGTGAAGGTGATTACGATCGCAGCGCCGCCCCTACTTATGGCCTGTAGAAACAACAGGCCGCCAAGCGAACTGCAAATGCCTGCAAGAATACCAAAAAAAGCGCCTTTGACGCTGATAGGTTTCGGAAATTTGGTCGTTGCCAGTACGGCGAATACGACTGATACAGCGCCGAGGGCAGAAATAAAATAGACATTCCGCGGTGGCATCTGCCTCGTGGCCAGCTTCTGAAACACCCCCCATACACCCCACAGGACCATTGCAAGTACTGCAGGCGCCACCCAAGGATGCGTTCTCATGAGATTTTTCCCTTCCCGCTATGGGCTGCTGTTCATCGAGTCTGTACATGGTAAACGGAACATGATTTTATCTCACGATAGTCTCTGTATGAGCAATCCCCGGTCATCGAGAGCACGCAGCAGTTCCCGGTCATTTCCGAATTCTAACGTGGATGATGTAGACGTGCATATGACCGGCCAACTAAGATACAACCATAACGTACTCCCTGCACTGTGACTCGAGCGATAGGTGTTCTTACTTCACTTCCTTGATGCTCACGACATTCTCATATTGGGAGAGCATAGGTATTCTCCAGCCGTATTTTTTGATCTTTACCGGTTTCCCTTTTAACCGTATCGCATCGTTCTGTATGGTGCCGGAATCAAATTTTAGACGGTACCAGACATCCTCGTTAATAAACGGCCGGTCTTCCGTTGCAATCATAAACTTTCCATCCACCTTCGTCATTTGTGCATCAGTTATTCTCGTCTGTATCGTGTCCGCTATAAAATAACTATACAGTAATGCCAGAACACAAACTGCGATAAAAAACAGGACCGCCCTAAACTTGAAACTGGTGAAAAATCTGGCCATAACAATCGCCTCCTCCTGTTAAGGGATTCATTGATCAGCAGATCTCCGAAGCCGGCTAAACCTGTTCCTTCAGCCGGCACTTACTTGAAAAGACCAAGTCTCGTCATGATTGTTGTCGCCGTCCCGCAACCCACGAGAAGGATTCCACTACCATGAAAATCATCAATTTATTATGTCTGCTCATTGTTGCGTTTTATGGAGTCCATGGCCAAGAAGGTCAGGTTTTACTCTCGAAATGAACTGAATTACTGCGCCGGTAATGGCACCCTCGATGATCCAGCCGATGCTGCCAAGGGAAAGCACAATCACCGCGAATGCCCGAAGAGATGATCTCTCCTGTCCGTCGTCATTTACATGGGTTTGATCGGTAACGCCACCCGCATGTTCATAATGGTGTCCGAAAAAATCCGCGCGTACATGTGAAACCCCGACGATACCTATCAAGAGCAGTGTCGCGAGAAAGAGCGATAAGACCGTGGATAATGCAGCGCTCCAGAAAATGGATAATCCCTTTCTCAACAGATGAAATATCGTATGTCCCAGCAGAGCCTCTGCACCAAGGAGCAGCGTATTGAGACCGACGACGGTAATGCCGCCGTGGCCGACAAACGCGAGCATTAGATTTACGATGAACGCCGCCATAAATCCCAGGGACGGCCCGAGCAGTATGCCGGCCGCGACCGACATGTTGAGGTGATAAGCGATAGGCAGAATCTCCAGGCTCATGACAACGAGCATTACGGCGGACAGCGCACCCAACAACGGGACCTTTTTCTTCATATCTGTGGTCCGCAAGCGGTAGAGGCTCAGTGCGAGAAACACCGACATAAGCAGGAATCCCGAGACCCACAGCCAAACAGGGAGAATGCCATCAGGAATATGTATGTGCGTCATGCCGCGTTCCCCTTTCCTGTGATACGAAATGTATGCCGTTAATCTCCCTGGAGAAGTTTGGCGGTTAACCAGCCTATCGCATAGAGCACACCAAGGAGAACAACATCCGTCGGGCCGACCGGCAAATCCCATCGATAGGCGATCAAGAATCCTAAAAACGCGGTCGCGCCGCCAATCAAAGAGGCCAGCAGTGTAAACTGGCGCATGTTGCGCGCATATTGGTGCGCAGCCAGAGCGGGAATCAGCAAAAATCCGAATGCGATGAGCGGACCGACGCTGAGTACCGCCATCGAGACAGTTAACCCAATCAGTAAATAGAGCAAACTGTCCCAGAACACGACGTTTTTTCGAAGAATAATCGCCATCTCGCGGTCGAACGAAACAAGGAGCAGTTCTTTGTGGAACAGTCCCAGTGCCGCAAGAACAAGAGTAAGCGTTGCCGCGGTCAGCACGAGATCAAAATTGGAGATGGTGATGACTTCCCCTTTCAGCATATCAAGCCAGCCGATTTCTCCGTAGGGGTTTTTTGAAAGCACTAAGATGCTCAACGCGGCAGCAACGACGTAAGCGCTGCCGAGCCGGCCTTCAGGCTGTCCGCGCCCGCGTCGTTCCATGAATGCCAGCACCAGGATTGCGGTCAGGGAGAATGTTATTGAGCCGACAAAGGCGAGCGCATGCGCGCTGTGTGAGCCATGCTCCGTCAGTTTGAATCCAAGCCACAGAGGGAGCGAGAGAGCGATAGCAACGCCGGTCGAGGAAATCTGGGGCAATGCCACACCCATGAACACCAGCCGTCGCATGACGAGAAATACGCCAACGAGCGGGCAAGCGAAGCCGACGAGCACGCTGGTGTAAAGTGAGTTCCGCAGAAGAAAATCAATAGAGAGAATCTGTTGAAGTGTCTCCATGTCATCCCATCCCTATTTCAAATATTTCCGCCATCCGTTCGGTTGTGAGCAGTTCGTCAACGGCCCCTTGGTAAACCTTTCCCTCATGAAGCCAGATGACTTTCTCAGCGTGGTGACGGACGGCCGAAAAGTCGTGAGTAACAAGCAGAACCGTGATTTTCTTTTCTTTGCATATCTCCGTAATGAACTCCAGCACGGCGGTCGTTGCTTCACGGTCTACCCCCGCCGTGGGTTCGTCCAGTACGAGGACGTCGGGACGTGTCGTCAAGGCGCGGGCGATGAGCACACGCTGTTGCTGACCACCGGACAGTTCGGCAAAGCGCTTGTGGGAAAAATCCTCTGCGCCCACTGCACGCAGACATTCGCGCGTGAAGGCGCGTTCGGCCGGGGGAATAAGGTGCCCCACGCGTATGCGACCATACGCCCCCATGAGTGCCACCTCGAACGCCGTGAGCAGGTAAACCGGGTCGAACTGATTGGATTGGGGGACATAGCCGAACGTGAGCGGGACCCCTGCCGACGCGATATCGATACGGCCGGCGACCGGAGGCAGCAGCCCAAGCAGCGTTTTGAGCAACGTCGATTTGCCCGAGCCATTAGCGCCGAGAATAGCGGTAAAGCTTGCACGGGTAATGGAGAGCGAAAGTCCGGTCAGCACGGGCTGGCCGTTGTAGCCTATGCTCAGGTTATCGAGCGTAATCAGTAATTCGGTCATCGTCTGTTATGAATGTCCGCCCGCGTTCTTGGGCGGACACCTTCTCCTTATCGTTCTTGCCTTGCATGCATGGCAGTTACCATCGTGTGAATGATGTAATCCATCATTTTAATATACGTCTCCGTCATGGGCACGCCGCCGGGCATAATAGGTAATGTTATCATAGTTGCGCCCGTCTGTTCGGCGATGGTTTTTGGCACCTTTTCGGGAAACTGCGGCTCGCGTACGACGAGGGGAACATGTTCAGCCTTCATTGATTTAATTAATTCCTCGATGTGACGCGGGGTCGGATCTATGCCCGGCTTCAGTTCGATCGTGCCGAAATAATCCAAGCCGAAACGCTCCGCAAAATACGGCCAGTGTTCGTGGTAGGACACAAACTTCACCCCTTTGAGCTGTTTGGCCTCCGTCGTCCACTCTGCAATTTTGGCATTAAGCCTGGCGATATACATGTCGCGATTGTGTGTAAACTCCGCCTCATGCCGTGGGGCGAAGGCTACAAGCGCGTTGTAGATATTCTCGATGGCGGTCTTTGCCAAGACAGGATCAAGCATGTAATGGGGGTTGCCATAGGGATGGACGTCTCCCTGATAGTGGTCGGTCGACCTGGGCACATCGAGCGGGAAGATGTTCCTTGAGCAGTCCACATAGCCGGGTGTGCCTTTCTGGATATTGGGATTCTTGCTCGCTTCCAGGAGCGCGGGCAGGAATGCGTGCTCGCAATCGAGTCCGATAAGAATCAGCAGGTCCGCCCGGTTCATCAGCGGTACAAAGCTTGGCTTCATCGGCACCCCGTGCGTGTCTTCGACGCCCGTGGCCAGGCTGTGGACGTCGACGAGGTCCCCTCCCACTGCGCGAGAAAAATCAGCGAGGTCGGTAAGCGTCGTAACAATTCGGATTTTGGCAGCATGAGCGGGCGTCGCCCAGCCGCACAGTGTCCCGGTGAGGGCTATTATCGCCATTACGTTGAATAATTTGGATTTCAAAGTATATTCCTCCCTTCCAGATTTACCGTTGCTGCCACCCATGCGCATGTGAGCCGATAATCCAAGCCCATTGCACATAGACGGCATCATAAGGGCGCAGGCCGGTCGCGGCATTGTTGTCGGTATGTGTGTATTGCAGGCGCAGCTGGTTCCAGTGGCTCAAGGCCCAGGTTATGTTCGCGGATTCCGCGGAGGTTTTTCCCTGGTTGTTCAACTCGTTTTCCAGCCATTCGTATTGGATTCCGGTTGTCCACTGCCGATGGAACTTGTACGTGAGGTATGAGTAAAGGCCAACGGAGCCGACGGACTGGCTGGGCAGTGCATTGCCCGAGGGATCCGTCACGTCATACCGGTTATCACTGTACAGCACTTCCGTGCCCCACGTGACGGTCTGAAACTGGTTATTGCGGAGAGGCTTCCAGCTCAGCACCAAGTCCACCCCTACGAGGCGCCGCTCACGTTCGGTAAACGTGTTGCCATCTACGGTTGGAAATGACGGATTCGCAGGGTTGGGCGCCCACTGCGCAGTGGTACTCGGATTCCAAAGGCCTGAGATTCCCGGTTCGAGTGAGATATCGGGTGTTAGGTCATAATATGTGGAGAGGCGTCCCCAATAGTTCAAGCCACTGCCCTGGCGGAAATCGCCGACAAAGTTTGGGGGGTTGTCTCCGCCAAACTGATCGCCTGCGCCGACCGTCAAGCTGACGTAGTGCTCGACGGGAACCAGCCAATTAATCTGCAACCCGTCCGTTCTGGACTCTCCGCCGATGTACTGTGCAAGTACGAGTGGCCGGTTTACAAAGGGTAGCTCATGATCGTGGATGTAGCCCAAGCGTCCGAATTCGCCGAAGAACCGCCCTGCCTTCACCTCCAAGTTCCCTGGAAATGATGTCGTCTGAATCGCAGCCTCTTCGACCCCCAATGTCGATTCTCCGGTTACCGGGTCGGCTGACGCGTTAACTACCACATAGCCCTTTGTGAACGGATCCACTGACGCGGCTGCGTTCAGTTCCACCGAACGCTGAAATATATCATACCCGCCAGGCCTGTCGCTGCCCGTTTCTGCTGACCCTTTGCTGCTATAGGAGAATATAGTCTCACCAACGAGCCCGATGGCCGGGTTGAATTCACTGGGAATTTCCTTTTTTTGCGTTTCAACCACTTCATCCACCTTCTCGTTCAATTCTTGGACCTTCTGCTGGAGCTCCTGGTTTGACTTCTGCGGTTCGTGGCCATTCTGTTCGTGCAGTTGGTTTTTTTGCTTTGAGAAATTTTCCTTCAATGAATCTATAGTGCTTTGTTGCTCTTCAATGGTCTTTGACTGTTTTTGCACCGTGTCTTCGAGGTTCTTGAGCCGCTCAGCCGTGTCGTCGGCAAAAACCGCCGGACCGAACGAGCAGCAAGTAAGAACGACGAGGATGCACAATACTCGTCTCATAAGGCCCTCCGTGGATGCGTTGATTATGCACGTAAATGGATCGAGCACGCCCTTTCTATGTCCGTCGCAATTTTCCCAAAGCGGTTGTCCCTTACGGAAATATCAAGTTGGCTGTTTCCCTTCCGGTCCAAGCAACGTCCGAATGGGTAGCCCCGCTCTTACCATTAGTTCATACGATCAAATTGACGGATATTCACACAGGAGGCGCGCGATTGCGCAGGGAATATGAAAAGAGAGTATCGATAAAAACAGGGGAGGGAGTGGCAACTGTCGTTTCTGTGAAATAGGGGGCGCTGTCAAAGGCAACCACACACTGGCTGGTTCCGGAGAGATGATTACTCGCAATACAGACGGGGCATTGGTGATCGTCAGCCGTATTTTCATGGTGGTGCGAAGCGGCCACGACTGTGGCAACTAGGAAAAGGAGAATGAGAAAAACAGTAATTCGTTTGTTCCAGAGCATGGAGCCCCTTTCAATAATGGTCAAGATAAACTTTGCTGGCAAATTTGTCAAGCTATTGTGTCACAGACCACTCCGCATGGTTGAAACCAGCGGCTTCTCGGGAATTCGGTACATTTATGTCAATCGTCTTTCTCATGCCGTTCGAATGTGCGTTCGAACCAATTCCGGTGAAGAGACGATGAAATTTCATGACAGTTCCTCAAAACGAATCGGTCGTCATGGCCCGTCATGTCAATGGTGCATATGCTCATGGAGGGGCGCTCCGGCATGGTCACCGTACATGGCATAGCGCGCAGGAATCCCATGCCGCAATAGGGCTGCGCAGCATAATAAACCAGGGAACAGAAACGCTTCAAAACGCGCTGCGCGTTTAAAAGATTAGAGGACGTCGGCTCCTGTCCTATTCATTTCCTATTCATTAAAAAGCTTGATGAAAACTTTTTTACGAGACGAGAGAAATAGCCGATCCCAGCCGCCTCGAGACCCGCAAGTTATCCGCGGTCCGGTACGCTTACGTATCGGTTATAGGCAGCGAGCAACAGAAACAATAAGGCAATCTTTGTTGAAATGCTTGGCCAATCGCCCTCATTGTCATCGATGATAAGAATTCTTGGTTGCGTGATAATCACCAAGGAGTGAGAATTGCGCAACGAGGACTATTAGTAGCTGACTAAGATATTGGCATTGTACCTTCGTCGTTTTGGTTGTTGGAACGTTCAGACCGACATAAAAGTCCTCTGGATAGAGAGAATCAGATAACCACAGTCTGACAAGCGTCCCGGCCTTGTCCCAAACATATAAGGACAAGGCCGGCTTGGCCATTGTCAAATCGATCTTAACGAATTCTCCATTCTCTACTTCATCTTCATCGGTTCTGCGGATGCCATCTTATTTAGGAGATCAATGACGTTCTTTGCCGCATCGCCGATCTTATGCGTGTCCCCCATCATCGGGCTGCCGCCAGTGGTAACGCCTTTTTCATGCATTCCGGTCATCGCCTTGCCTGTCATGACTTCCGTAAGTAAGGCGCTGGCGTCGGACAGCATCATTTTCCCATGATCAATGGTATATTTGTCGACATCCTTCGACATTCCCATTTGTCCGAGCATCACCATGTTGGACCCTTCAGCTGCCATCTCCAGGGCATGGTCTATCATGATATGCATATGGTGCATGGCCATCATGTCGTCCGTCATCGGACCTTCCATGTTCATCTTGTCGAGCAGGTCAGCGACAGTCATGATCGCATTGCCCAATTCATGCGTGTATTTCATCATGGGATCGTCGGCATGACCGCCCTTGTGCATGGCCTGCATTTCCGGGCCTTTCAGGGCGCGGTCGACGACCTCTTTGCCCTCCTTCATCATTTGACGGCCGTGTTCAAGGGTCGTTGGATCGACCGCAGGGGTCATCTTCATATCAGCAAGCATGACCAGGTTCGAGCCTTGGGCAACCATTTCAAGTCCGTGGTTCATCAGCATGTGCAGATGGTGCATGTCCATGGCGGCATCGCCTCCATGCTTGGCATAAGCCGCACCGAAGAAGCCCATGGACAGCATGAACGCCACAGCCATTACAGCCCCTAAAAGTCTCTTCTTGCTTTTCATTTCTTCTGCTCCTTTCGCCATTCTTGGATTTTGCAACAGCCTGCGTGATGTCTATAACGCTAATTTTTTCAAAATATGGCAAGAGATATCACCTTTGGCCGATTTTCCTCCTGTCTTTGCTTTAACGATCCTCGACTGTAGTATCAAACCTACCCTCATAAGTGTAGCACGCTGTATTCATAAATGCTGCACCTCTCTGTAAACTATCATCGCTCGCAGCATCAGTGCGCGAACAACGGTTGAAATTTACCTTTCGGTGTCCGTACCTATTGGAAAAATCCCGGTTCCTCCTCGGAGGCCAAAAAATGACTCCGCTTCGAACACATCATCATGTGCGAGCATGAGACCGCGGATATATCGATGCGGAGCCGAGCTTAAAGGGGAGGATTGCCCTCAACGGGCAGTCCATGCGCACGCATACGCACGCACCGATGCTGCGCAGTTGTGAATTCAAAGCCCTTGACTTCGTTCTTGATAAGCGGAGTGTTGTAGATCAGACCTTCGGGGGGCGTTCGTCTTGATAGGATATTGCAAAAGGTTTAATAAGGGGATTTGGTATTGCAACGTTGTTGTAAAGCTCGGGAGGTAAGGGACCACAAAGGCACTCGTGCATGCACGGCATGTCTCCATTTCCGGACACGGCAGGCATTGCTGAATGACAAACGTCAATGGTCCCAATCGCCACCATCGCTCTGTGGCCGGGCAGAAAGGGCAATGAGGGTGGAATAACGATGCTAAGTGCGATTGCCACGAGAACGATTAATGCCTGCCATTTCATGGTAAGAGCATACATACTACGGAGGGCGAAGTCAAACTCTATTTCTAAGTTTAGGCCAAGCGATGCCCCAAGACTTGACAGATCGTCTTGAAAACTTGACATCGTCCTGCGAAGAGAAGAAGGCATGGTTGTTGGTTTCAGCCGAATTTTCCTCGGACTCTTAGAGTTAGGCTCTCCTGCCCATCTCCTCCGGAGGTGCACTTTCGGATAATCGAAACTTTGGGAGGTCAGAGCGAAACCGGGCTGACATCGACAGCCGGCCTATCGTTCACGAGATCTACGACATGATCTATCCGAATCACCTGAGCTATCCTCTTCAAGGTTCTACTCCCGGCGCAGGAGGCTTCTTTGGGGCGGTTTCGTTGTTCTCTTCTTTCTTCTCTTTTTTCTCTTCCCCTTTGTCTTCGGTTTTCAGTTGTTTCGACATCTCCTTGAGCCGCTTGTCTATGAAAAAATTCACCGAACCTTCCGGGTACGATCCATCTTCCTTGCGCTCGCCTGCAGGAAGACCGGTCATTAATTCGATCGCCTCACTCACGTTCCTGACCGTATAGACGTGAAATTTTCCTTCCCTCACGGCATCGATCACTTCTTTCTTCAACATCAGGTTCTTCACGTTGCGCTCCGGGATGATGACGCCCTGATCACCCGTGAGACCGAGGTTCTTACATACGCTGAAAAACCCTTCGATCTTTTCGTTCACGCCTCCGATGGGCTGGATTTCTCCCTTCTGGTTGATCGAGCCGGTAATGGCAAAGTTCTGTTTGATCGGCACTTCGGCAATGCCGGAGAGGAGCGCTATGAGCTCTGCTGCCGATGCACTGTCGCCTTCGACCTCGCCATAGCTCTGTTCAAAAGCAAGCGTCGCAGTCAAGGACAGCGGTTTGTCCCTGGCGTAGGTGCCGCCGAGATAGCCCGACAGAATGAGCACGCCCTTGTTGTAGATGCGGCCGGACAGCTTGGCCTCGCGCTCGATGTCGGTCACTCCCGATTTACCAAGAAAAACCCTGCTCGTGATGCGGGACGGTTTGCCGAAATAGAAGTCGCCGATGTCGTAGACAGACAAGCCGTTCACCTGCGCGACCACTGATCCCGACACGTCGACCATGATCGTACCTTCGGCAATCATTTCCTGAATGCGCTCGTCAACCAGGTTGGCACGGTAGATTTTTTCATTCAGGGCCTTGTCTACGTCCTCGCTCATCACGGTCTTCTTCCCCTCCTGCACGGCCCAGTACGACGACTCGCGCACCAGGTCCGTAAGGTCGCTGAAGCGGAGCGAGAGCTTGTTCTTCTTCTCCGCAAGCCGCGAGGCATGCTCTACGATGGCGCCCACCGCGCTCCGGTCGAACGGAAGAAGGCCGTCATTCTGCGTCATGTTCGCGATGAACACGGCATACCGCATCTTCTCATCCTTAGAATTCGCGGTCTGGGTGTCAAAGTCCGACTTGACCTTGAAGATGTCCTTGAAGTCCTCGTCGTAGTTATAGAGAAGGTAGTAGAGCCAGGGGCTTCCAAGCATGATGATCTTGAGCGAGACGGGAATAGGCTCCGGCTTGATGCCGCCGGTCCCGTAGCCGTAGAGTTCCATGAGGTCCTCGATCTTCACCTCGTTCTTCTTGATGATGCGCTTGAGCGCGTCCCATGAGAACGGGCTCCGGAGCACGTCGATGGCATTCAGGAGGAGATAGCCACCGTTGGCCTGGAGCACTGATCCCGACCGGATCATGGAAAAGTTGGTGTAGAACGCGCCGAAGCGCGCTTTGCGTTCGATGCGGCCCACGAGATTATTGTACGTGGGGTTTACCTCATCAATCACCGGGCCTCCCTTGGTCTCGGAGTTGTCGACAATGAGGTTTACCTTGTAGCGTTCGAGGAAGCTCCCCTTGTCCATGCCCTCAATGGGGAATGGCATCTCCTGCGTCTGCCCCAGGAACTCCCGCAGATTGCCGAGAATATCTTCTTCCATTTCACGCAGGAAATCGGGGATGCGGGGATTCATCCGGAATTTTTCCCGGAGGTCATCGAGCTGGTGGCCCATGGCGAAATGCGCGACGTGCCGGTTCAGCTCATGGACTTTCTCGTGAGCTTCCTTGTCGAGTTGGCGTGCCTTGGCAAGAAAATCACGTATTTCGGAATCAACTTTTTTCTCGTGCTCTTCCAGTTCTCGCTTCTGTTCCGCGGACAACTCCTCGAGTTCCTGCGGCTGGAGCGGTTTGCCTTTCCACAAGGGGACCTTGACGATGCCGGTACGGGTGATCGTAAGCTGGAATCCCAATTCCTGTGCACGCTTTCCGGCGTCGCTAAACAGGACTTCTTTGGCCCTCTCGGCCCCTTCTACGATACTCGACTTCTGCTCCTCGTACTCCTTTGATTCGAAGACCTTGGGAAGCTCGCTCTGGGTGAACTCGATAAATTTCTCAATGTCCTGCCGGAACTCTCTGCCCTTGCTAGGGGGAAGCTTGATGGCACGCGGCCGATCAGTGTCCTTGAAGTTATTAATGAAGCACCAGTCGTCCGGTACCGGCATGTTCTGCGAAAGACGCTTGACGATCGACCGGGTAATGGAGTTTCTGCCCGTGCCCGGGTTGCCGGAGACAAAGATGTTGTAGCCGTGGTTCTTGATCGAGAGGCCGAACTCGATTGCCCTCACGGCCCGCGCCTGGCCGATCACTTCTTCTTTTCGTACCAGTTCGTTAGTGTTTTGAAACGCAAATTCCGCAGTGTCACAGACATGACGAAGTTCTCTCAGCCCTACTTCACGTTCCTGGATGTTCATGCGGCCTCCTTCATGAGACACTCTAGCTTTAAGTGTAGGCACTGTATTGCTGGTTGTCAAGGGAGATACCTGCCTCACAGCAGGACCAAACGGCGCTACGGGCCATTTCGATGAGGCGCGCCTTCGGGCCCGGAATATTCGCGCGCGCTCAATGCTGCTCCTGCTGAATCATCGGCGGTTCACCGCGCGGCGCTGATCTGCGAACGACGCCTGCCCGCTGGTCACTGCAACGAGAAGCCCGCTGGTTGCTCATGACGAGCTGCAAGACTGCTGGCATGAGGAATGATATGGTCAGGCATTACAAACGCCGTGAACTGCGGTGCAGAGGAACCTCGAGCTCGAGGGGGAACAGGAGAGAGGTAGTTTCATTTTCATATGGTATCATCCGACAGTGCGTAAGCCAAACTTAGGGTAAAGACAACGGGGAGATTTGCAGAAGGCTGGAACGTACAGGCCTTCCCCATGGATCTCCCACCTCCCCCTTTTGAGCGTTTACGGTCTTTTCCTCAGCAGGAAATACAGTTCCCCTTCATGCTGCTGGTGCCCGGCAGCAAGTTCTGCCTCGGGCCCCTGGCCGAAGAAGACATCGACCCTGGCCGGTCCCTTGATCGCCCCGCCTGTGTCCTGGTTCATGACGAAACGCGTGAACGGCACCCATGCCTTGATCGCGCCATTCTCGATCACCGGCTTCTGCGTTGCGATGAATCCGAGAGCCCCTTTCGGGAAGAGTTTGCTGTCCGTGGCGATCGACCGTCCCGGCGTGAGCGGTACGCCGATGTTCCCGACCGACGGCCCGGTGCCGAGACGGAAAAAGACATAACTCTGATTCTGGCTCAGAACAGTATTCAGTTTGTCCGGGTGAGAGCGTAAATACTCCCGTATCGTTTGCAGGGACATGTTCTCCTTCGGAACCGCTCCTGTGTCAACGAGGTATTTCCCGATGCTCTTGTACGGCCTGCCGTTCTGACCATCGTAAAGCACGGAAAGGACGTTCCCCTCACCGAGGTCCACCTTGCCCGAGCCCTGCACCTGCAGAACGTAGATATCAACGAGGTCGGAACACCACAGGATCTCGAGATCCTTGCCGGCAAGGATTTTTTTCTGGTCGATCTCTTCGCGTGAATAGTAGGGAATGATTTTTTTGGCGTCAAGCCGGCCGAATATCTTATGTTGGGGGAACCCGCTCCCAAACTGCGTCAGGTCAATTTCGATGATGTCGTCGGGCTTGCGGTAAAGGGGGTAGCGGAAGGTTTCGTCCGCTGCGAGGCGGCATGAGATCACCGGTTCGTAGTAGCCGGTGAACAGCATCTTGCCGTTGCCGTCCGAACCGATTGACCGATAGAGAATAAAGTCATTTTTAATGCGATTGAGCTTCTGGTCCGGCGTAAGTGTATCGTTCTCTACGATCGACAAAAAATTTTGGAGTGTGACGGCCATGTCGACTGCAGTCACTTTATCGGTTCCCAGAAAGAAGGCCGTGTCCTGCGGAAGCTTCCTATAGTATTCCAGGCTCTGGCGCGCTGCTGCTGCTGCGTTCTTGAACGACAGGTCATCCGCAGGTGTTGTTGCTCTCCACCACGATATCGGCGCAATCGCATCCTCCGGTTTCGTTACGGCTTTCGGCGGCGGTACGCAGGCTAGAAGGGAAAAAAGAAGTAAGAGGACAGCTAGACGGTTGCTGCTGAGCACGGCGGCATCCTTCCCTTTTTTAGCGCGGTGGGGCTTCAACGATACCTGATGAGGCCACCCCACCCGGAACGAGCATGAAAAAGGATAACGCCTGCCGCCGCAAAAATCAAGAAAAAGATTGTTCTATCCGGCGTTCGCTCATGACTGTTGTGGCGACAATACTCTTTCCCTTCTGGTCAGACATCGTCTTTTCAGCAGTCATTGGTTCCGTCATGACCATGCACGCTGTTCTGAAACGACCGCGAGGGAATGAATGTTTTCGTACAGGTTTCCTGCGCCGTCATCGCACATCATAGCATCGGAAGGACGAGCTGAAACTGAGTGCAGAATGCAGATCAAGGGTTGCTGTTTACGCGCTACTGAAGAAAAGCTTGCTGCGCTTTCTGCGGATCACCGTGCAGCTCGGGAACCTGCTCCCCCAGAGCACTCCACGTGGGCTCGTGCCTCATAAGGGCAGCCCGCGCCCGGGCCTGATCCGAATTGGCGTAGCAATACAGGCAGCCGTGTGCGCACGTATCATATGCTCCGATATCGAGGCTCTTCGTGCAGGCGCATTCCTCCCTTGTCGCGGCCAATCTTGAATCGAGCGGAGTTTGATAGAGCCCGGACAGATAGTGCCCGTCGATGCAGCTTGCTTTTTGTACCGTGTCCGAGAGCAGATAATCGTTGCAGCACGCCAAGAGCCCGATGCCGTAATACTTTGCCCGCGTGGCCAAACGATGCGCATACGCTCGTTTCTTTTCCCGGGAAAGTTCGATCAGACTGTCGTCGCCATGTTTTTTCATATGCGCGAGCACTTTCTTGTAAGGATGCACAAAGCTGATGACGCATCTCCTCGCATCAGCGCTGAGCTTTTCAGCACAACGCGCGAATCGTTCCTCATGGAGTTCGTAGGGCATTTTGTCCGTTATGCAGAGAGGATCGAAACGCCAGACAATGTGCCCGGCTGAATATCGTCGGCCAAGGTAAAGGTAGTCGCGTATCGCGTCCTTATAGTCGGGGACGCCGGGTTCCATTTCCCGGTTCCCGGTGATCGTAAAGTGGAAAAAAAGGTTCCTGGTGGTCCGTTCTATTTGTTCCAGTTTTGAAAGGAGCGGGGCATAATTTTTAGACCAGAAGACGATCGCCGCAACGTCCTGCGGTTTCAACGATACGGTTGAATATCTGCCTGAATATGGCTGCCGAACGAGCGCGAATCCCGCCCTCAGCCTTCCGATGAGCCACTCGGAATAGAATGCCGGGATGTCGGTGCGTCTGCTTGCGGAAATTACGTGAGGCATGATTCATATACTCCTTCTCATGTTCTTTTAAAAATACTACATATCTTCTGTGAAAACAACAGGGAAAGGATCGCGTGGTATTGAATAGGCTCACACCCTTCATGAAAAAAAACTTTCTTTTTCTGAACCTTTTGTGTAATATAGCGCTTACTTACATTTGAATTCCCCTGTGGAGGGCAAGGTGACGCCATGAGCAGCAAATACTTTGCAGCGTTATTATCGTTCCTCATGTTCAATGTTCCGTTCAGCGGTCACGCATTGACCTTGGCTGAGGGCGTCAAGACCGCCGTGGAAAGCGGTCGAGACGTCAAGATCGCACAAAGCTATGAGGTTGCGGCTCGGGCAGCTGTTACCCTCGCGCGATCTCCGTGGCTGCCCTATGTTAATCTCTACGGGAGCCAGACGTGGCTTCAGTATCAGCCTACCGGCAAGTTCATAGAGCCGGGGGGTGTCCTGACGGCTGCGGAATCACAGGACCACTTCCTCAGCTACGGCATACAGGCAAATCAGCTTCTGTATGACTTCGGAAAAACGTCGTCTTCTATCAATGCGGCCCAGTACGGAGTGAAAGCACGGCAGATCGAGACGCAGCGCACGAGGAACCAAACAGCGTTGGACTTCATCGTTGCCTACTACGACCTTCTTGAGGCGGAGAAACTCCTCCAGGTCGCAAAAGAGGAGGTAAAAAATGTTGAAGCGCATAAGAGTGACGCCGAAGCGAAGTATGGCGCAGGAGTCATTACGAAGAATGAGGTGCTCCAAGCCGATGCTACGCTCGCGGACTCCCGCCAGCGTTTGGTAACTGCTGAGAATCTTCACTCCTTCCTGGCATCGAGGGTTAACAGCCTTCTCTTAAGGCCTCTCAATGAGCCGGTCGTGGTTGAAGAGGTCACTACTCACCCCGCCACCGGAATGACGCTCGACGAAGCATGGACTTTTGCTGAAGCGGAAAGCCCTGAACTCAAGGACATCGATGCTCAGATTGCAGCAAAGGAGGAAACTGTACGGACAACACAAGCGGAGTACTTTCCCACGCTTTATCTTTCCGGCGGTTATGAATACACGGAGAACAGGTACATGGTTCAGCCGAGCAACTGGTCGCTGATCGCCGGAGTGAACATTAATCTCTTTTCCGGGGGAGCGAGCAGTTCAAAAGTGAGCATTGCCATGAGCGAGCTCCGGTCGCTCAGGCTTGCGCGGGATAAAGTGCTGGATAACATCCGCCTCGCAGTCGAGAATGCATACCTCGATCTGCAAAGCTCCCGGGAAAAAATCGAGGTCACGAAGACCGCGATCGCTTCGGCTACGGAAAATTTGCGTCTCCAGCGGCTCCGCTACCACGAGGGCGTCGCAACCGCAACCGACGAGCTCGATGCGGTGACGCTCATGACGACTGCGGAAACAAATTCCTGGAAATCGCTTTACGGAGTCGGCCGTGCAGAGGCTCAGCTGCTCTATTCGATGGGGAGAGACCTTGCTAGCGTGTATGGGGAATAATGTGTTCATAGGAATCGTTGACGGAACCCTGGCAGTATAGTTATACTGTTGCTCAAGGAGAACGACTCATGGCTGAAGAACAAACGAATGCGATCGGGAAAAGAAAGCGTGCCTTTGCAATTGTTGGCGTTATTATCTGCATCGGGCTCGTTGCAGGTTTTTTCTACAATAACTATCGCAAAACCCATGTATCCACCGATGACGCCTTTGTCGACGGGAATATCCACACGATTGCAGCCAAGATCAACGGCACAGTGAAGGCTATTTACGTAGACGACAACCAGTCCGTAAAAAAGGGCGACCTCCTGGTGGAGATCGACCCCGTTGATAACGCCGTGCGGCTGCAGGAGGCCAAATCGGCGCTCAGTGTCGAGAAAGCGAAGCTAGCCGAGGCGGAAACGAAGATCGAGTCCGCGAAGGCAAACCTTGACCTTGCACGCGCAAATCTTAAGCTCGCAGAGACGGACAAGGAGCGAGCGGTTAAGCTTTTTGCAGAGCAGGTCATCCCCCAGGAGCAGTACGACCGGACAATGACTGCCTATGAAGTAAACCTGGCTCAGGTCAAAGCTGCTGAGGAACAGCTCCGGACGGCCGAGTCGGCGAAGGTCACCCAGATTTCAACGATCAGACAGAAGGATGCGCAGGCTGCACTCGCAGAGCTCAATTACGAGTACACGAAGCTCTATTCTCCCGTGGATGGATACGTCACGAGAAGATCGGTTCAGATCGGCAACCAGATCCAGGCAGATCAACCGCTCATGGCATTGGTTGCGCTCAATGACCTTTGGATTACGGCGAATTACAAGGAAACCCAAATGGAGAACATCCATCCTGGTCAGTACGTGGAGATCGAAGTGGACACGTACCCCGGCAAGGTTTTTAAAGGTAAAGTCGACAGCATCATGGCCGGCACTGGTGTATCCTTTTCGCTTTTCCCTCCCGAAAATGCGACGGGAAATTATGTCAAAGTAGTCCAGCGAATACCCGTAAAGATCGTTCTCCAGGAGGGAACGGACAGAAACCATGTCCTGAGAATCGGTATGTCTGTGGAACCGACGGTATTGATAAAATGAGCAGTAAAACTGCGAGCAGGGGATTAATTGCCTTCACGGTAATGCTCCCAACGCTGATCGAGATCATCGACACGTCTGTCGTCAATGTATCGCTTGACCACATCCGGGGCTCGCTCTCCGCGGGGATTGATGAGTCCACGTGGACAATCACCGCCTACCTCGTGTCAAACGCGATAGTCATCCCCATGGCAGGATGGCTTGCGCGACTCATCGGAAGAAAGAACTACCAGATCTCCTCCATCGCCCTGTTTACGTTCAGTTCCTTTATGTGCGGCTCTGCATGGAGCCTGTCCAGCCTCGTGTTCTTCAGGGTGCTTCAGGGAATTGGCGGCGGAGGCCTGGTGCCCATCAGCCAGTCCATTCTCCTTGAGTCCTTTCCTCGTGAGAAGCATGGCCAGGCCATGGCCATCTTCGGCCTGGGAGCCATGTTTGGTCCAATCGTCGGTCCAGTCCTGGGCGGCTGGATCACCGACTCCCTGTCCTGGCGGTGGATATTCTACATCAACATTCCGATCGGGATCCTCTCGATCATTATGAACATCATCGTCATCAAGGACCCTCCCTATATGCAGCGCCAAAAAATGAAGATCGACTACTTTGGACTTCTTTTCCTGAGCGTGGGGCTTGGCGCGCTCCAGTTCGTGCTCGACAAAGGAGAGAGAGAGGACTGGTTCGGATCAAACCTCATCGTCACGCTGGCCATTCTCTCGGCGGTTTCGCTTACCTTCCTGGTGATCAACGAGTATTATTCCGAGCATCCGATTGTCAACCTGAAGCTGTTTAAGGACCGGACCTTCACGAGCGGCGCGACGGTGATGTTCTTCGTTTTCCTGAACCTCTTCGGAAGCATCGTTCTGCTCCCGATTTTTTTACAAACGCTCATGGGTTACACATCTTTCTATGCTGGGCTCGTACTCGGCCCTGGCGGTATCGCCACCTTGCTCGCGATGCCGGTTGCGGGTAAGCTGGTGAGTAAGACCAATCCGAAGCGTATCCTCGCCGTTGGCATGTCGTTCTGCGCTATCAGCACCTTCATGATGTCCCGCTTGAACCTTACCGCGGATTTTTGGACATTTGTCTGGCCGAGAGTTGTGCTGGGCCTTGGCATGGGTCTTACCTTCATTCCTCTGACAACCATGACGCTCTCTCATATCCCGAGGGAGCACATGACCGAGGCCAGTTCCGTGTACAACCTGCTGCGGAACCTTGGGGGCAGTGTCGGCATCGCATTTACGACGACGATGCTCTCGCGTCGCGCGCAATTCCACCAGACCAGGCTTGCGGGGCACCTGTCGTCATTTGATACTGCCTACCATTTCCAGAACAATGCACTGGCGTCGTTTCTCGGCTCAAGGGGAATTCCGCACAGCGGCTCAAACGGCTTACTGTACGGAGAATTGATTCGCCAATCAACAACCCTTGCCTTCAACGATGCGTTCCTGACGATCTGCATCCTCATCTTCTGCGTTCTTCCACTGGTATTCATCATGAAGCGGGCAGCTCCCGCTGCGGGCGGTCCCCCGGCAGACGTGCATTAATTAATCCCCTCTTCGAAAAAAATGGCCCAAAAAAAGCCCATCATCAGTTGATGATGGGCTTGAAAAATATTCCGGCAGCGTCCTACTTTCCCATGACCTCTCGATCATAGTATCATCGGCCCTGGAGGACTTTACTTCCGTGTTCGGGATGGGAACGGGTGTGACCCCTCCGGTATAGCCACCGAAAACCTTGTAACGATAATCAATGACACCGAATAAGCAAGAATACTTCGAAAAGCCGAATCTGTCAGAAGCAGATTTGGAGAATAAATAAATAGTGGTTAAGCCGCACGACCTATTAGTACTGGTTAGCTTAGGATGTTACCATCCTTACACGCCCAGCCTATCAACCCGGTAGTCTACCGGGGGTCTTTAGGGGTATTGCTACCCGGGAGATCTCGTCTTGAGGTGGGTTTCCCACTTAGATGCTTTCAGCGGTTATCCCGACCGAACATAGCTACCCAGCACTGCCCCTGGCGGGACAACTGGCACACTAGAGGTTCGTCCAACCCGGTCCTCTCGTACTAGGGTCAGATCCTCTCAAATCTCCTACGCCCACAACAGATAGGGACCAAACTGTCTCACGACGTTTTGAACCCAGCTCTCGTACCGCTTTAATTGGCGAACAGCCAAACCCTTGGGACCTACTTCAGCCCCAGGATGCGATGAGCCGACATCGAGGTGCCAAACCGCGTCGTCGATGTGAACTCTTGGACGCGATAAGCCTGTTATCCCCGGAGTACCTTTTGTCCGATGAGCGATGGCCCTCCCACGAGGGACCACCGGATCACTAAGCCCTACTTTCGTATCTGCTCGACCTGTCAGTCTCGCAGTCAAGCTCCCTTATGCCTTTACACTCAACGGCTGATTTCCGACCAGCCTGAGGGAACCTTTGGGCGCCTCCGTTACGCTTTGGGAGGCGACCGCCCCAGTCAAACTACCCACCAGGCAATGTCCCCGACCCAGATAATGGGCCCAGGTTAGAATTCCAGAAAAATAAGGGTGGTATTTCAAAGGCGACTCCACGAGAGCTAGCGCCCCCGTCTCAACGTCTCCCACCTATTCTACACATACCGTTCCAGAATCCATTGCCAAGCTATAGTAAAGGTTCACAGGGTCTTTCCGTCTAGTTGCGGGTAATCGGCATCTTCACCGATGATACAAGTTCGCTGAGTCTCTGGCCGAGACAGTGCTCCAGTCGTTATGCCATTCGTGCAGGTCGGAACTTACCCGACAAGGAATTTCGCTACCTTAGGACCGTTATAGTTACGGCCGCCGTTTACCGGGGCTTCGATTCAGAGCTTTGCCTTGCGGCTGACCCCTCCTGTTAACCTTCCGGCACCGGGCAGGCATCAGTGCCTATACATCGCCTTGCGGCTTAGCAGACACCTGTGTTTTTGATAAACAGTCGCCAGAGCCATTTCACTGCGGCCTCCTCGGGCTTTGACACCCTAATGAGGCGCCCCTTCTCCCGAAGTTACGGGGCTAATTTGCCTAGTTCCTTAGCCAGAGTTCTCTCAAGCGCCTTAGAGTTTTCCTCCTACCTACCTGTGTCGGTTTGCGGTACGGATACTATGGTAACTCGCTAGAGGTTTTTCTTGGCAGTGTAGGATCAATCAGTTGGCTCATCCGAAGACTTGCTTCCCCGCTTTCCTCAGAGTAATGACCTCACGGATTTTCCTGTAAGATCCCCCTTGAATTGCGGCCGGGCATTTCCAGTCGCCCGTAGATCTACCTTACTGCGTCCCCCCATTGCTGGTAACGTGACCACAGTAGTGCAGGAATATTAACCTGCTGTCCATCGTCTATTCCTTTCGGCCTCGACTTAGGATCCGACTCACCCTGGGATGATTAACATTGCCCAGGAAACCTTAGGTTTTCGGCGAACGGATTTTTCATCCGTTTTATCGCTACTTATGCCGGCAGAATCTCTTCTGTTTCGTCCAGCGGTCCTTACGGTCCGCCTTCAACCTATGACAGAATGCTCCCCTACCACTCCAGATTGCTCTGGAATCCGCAGCTTCGGTAATATGCTTGAGCCCCGTTATATTTTCGGCGCAGGCCCGCTTGACCAGTGAGCTATTACGCTTTCTTTAAAGGATTGCTGCTTCTAAGCAAACCTCCTGGCTGTCAGTGCGCTCCCACAACCTTTCCCACTTAGCATATATTTAGGGACCTTAGCTGGCGGTCTGGGCTCTTTCCCTTTTGACCACGAATCTTAGCACCCGTAGTCTGACTCTTGCAATAAGACTTGACGGCATTCGGAGTTTGATTGGGTTTGGTAACCGGGTAAGGCCCCTAGTCCATTCAGTGCTCTACCTCCGTCAGTTAATTTGCAAGGCTAGTCCTCAAGCTATTTCGGGGAGAACCAGCTATCACGGAATTTGATTAGCCTTTCACCCCTACCCACAGCTCATCCGATATTTTTGCAACAATAAACGGTTCGGGCCTCCACGAGGGATTAACCTCGCTTCACCCTGGCCATGGGTAGATCATTCCGCTTCGGGTCTATTAAGTGTGACTGAATCGCCCTATTCAGACTCGCTTTCGCTACGGCTCCTCCCGTTTATCGGGATTAACCTTGCCACACCTAATAACTCGCCGGCTCATTATGCAAAAGGCACGCGATCAGGCATTGGCCTTGCGGCCCATAGCCCTCTCACTGCTTGTAAGCGTACGGTTTCAGGTTCTTTTCACTCCCCTCCCGGGGTTCTTTTCACCTTTCCCTCACGGTACTGGTTCACTATCGGTCGCCAAGTAGTATTTAGCCTTGGAAAGTGGTCTTTCCGGATTCCCACAGGGTTTCTCGTGTCCCGTGGTACTTAGGAACTCTGCCCAGAGAGCCCCTGTCGTTTCGTTTACCGGGCTATCACCGTCTATGGCCGATCGTTCCAGATCGTTCAACTACAACAGAGGTTTGTAACTCTCCGTGAGATTTGCGGACCCCACCGGCAAAGCCCTGCTACCCCAGATCCATAACGCCCGCAAGCTATCACATGAACCCAGTTTGGGCTGATCCCCGTTCGCTCGCCACTACTAGGGGAATCGATGTCTCTTTCTCTTCCTTCAGGTACTGAGATGTTTCACTTCCCTGAGTTAGCTTCTGCATCCTATGTATTCAGATGCAGATTTCCAGACTTCATCTGGAAGGGTTGTCCCATTCGGAAATCTCCGGATCACAGCCTGTTAGCGGCTCCCCGAAGCTTATCGCAGCTTGCCACGTCCTTCATCGCCTCTTGGCGCCAAGGCATCCACCATACGCCTTCTGTAGCTTAACCACCGAACCTGCCTCTGGCAGATTCGGCGTTTCTTGATTGCCTCAGCTTTTCTTGTACCCTTGCTTATTCAGTTGTCAAAGAACAATCCCGAGCTACGCTCGGGAATTCAAAATTCAAGATTCACCACTCAACTCCTTGAATGTTGAATTTTAAATTTTGAATTATTTGGTGGAGCTGAGCGGGATCGAACCGCCGACCCCCTGCTTGCAAAGCAGGTGCTCTCCCAGCTGAGCTACAGCCCCGATAACAATTTTAGATTTCAGATCTTTGATTGGGGATTTTTCAATCAACAATCGGTATTCTGCAATCCGCAATTGACTTGGTGGGCCTAGGTAGAGTCGAACTACCGACCTCACCCTTATCAGGGGTGCGCTCTAACCAACTGAGCTATAGGCCCGCTCTTTCGCTTCCATCCGGCTCAGGACGTTTCCCGGTGGTAACGCTCCGAGCTCATGCCTATAGCCCTGAGCATTGCTCATGGTCCTTCAAAACTAAATAGGTGCTGGCAGGAACGACCTAAGATGAGAGATTACGAATAACCTCTATTCATCCTTAGAAAGGAGGTGATCCAGCCGCAGGTTCTCCTACGGCTACCTTGTTACGACTTCACCCCAATCACCGATCATACCGTGGGCGCCTGTCTCCTTGCGGTTGACGCAGCGACTTAAGGTACAATAGGCTTTCGTGGTGTGACGGGCGGTGTGTACAAGGCCCGGGAACGTATTCACCGCGGCGTTCTGATCCGCGATTACTAGCGATTCCGACTTCATGGAGTCGAGTTGCAGACTCCAATCCGAACTGAGACCGGTTTTCTGGGATTGGCTCCCCCTCGCGGGATTGCGACCCTTTGTACCGGCCATTGTTGCACGTGTGTAGCCCTGGGCATAAAGGCCATGAGGACTTGACGTCATCCCCACCTTCCTCCCCGTTATCCGGGGCAGTTCCCTCTGAGTGCCCGGCATGATCCGGTGGCAACTGAGGGTGAGGGTTGCGCTCGTTGCGGGACTTAACCCAACATCTCACGACACGAGCTGACGACAGCCATGCAGCACCTGTCTCCTGGCTCCCTTGCGGGCACCCCCCTGTTTCCAGGAGGTTCCAGGGATGTCAAGCCCAGGTAAGGTTCTTCGCGTTGCGTCGAATTAAACCACATGCACCACCGCTTGTGCGGGCCCCCGTCAATTCCTTTGAGTTTCAACCTTGCGGCCGTACTCCCCAGGCGGGGCACTTAATGCGTTAGCTGCGGCACGGAAGGGGTCGATACCTCCCACACCTAGTGCCCATCGTTTAGGGCGTGGACTACCAGGGTATCTAATCCTGTTTGCTACCCACGCTTTCGCACATGAGCGTCAGTTAGAGTCCAGGAAGCCGCCTTCGCCACCGGTGTTCCTCCGAATATCTACGAATTTCACCTCTACACTCGGAATTCCACTTCCCCCTACTCTACTCAAGAAAGGCAGTATCAAAGGCAGTGCCGCAGTTAAGCTGCGGACTTTCACCTCTGACTTACCAAACCGCCTGCGTGCGCTTTACGCCCAATAAATCCGAACAACGCTGGCCACCTCTGTCTTACCGCGGCTGCTGGCACAGAGTTAGCCGTGGCTTCTTCTCCCGGTACCGTCGATCCTCCTGATTGTTTACCAGGAGGAGATTCGTTCCGATCGAAAGGGGTTTACAATCCGAAAACCTTCATCCCCCACGCGGCGTTGCTGCGTCAGGCTTTCGCCCATTGCGCAATATTCCCCACTGCTGCCTCCCGTAGGAGTCTGGACCGTGTCTCAGTTCCAGTGTGGCTGATCGTCCTCTCAGACCAGCTACCCATCATTGCCTTGGTAGGCCATTACCCTGCCAACTAGCTAATGGGCCGCGGGCTCATCTTCAAGTGATAGCTTATAAATAGAGGCCATCTTTTACCTCAGGGACTTTGGTCCCCGTGGTCTTATTCGGTATTAGCCCCGCTTTCGCGGGGTTATCCCAAACTCAAAGGCAGATTACCCACGTGTTACTCACCCGTGCGCCACTTTACAATACGTATTGCTACGTACTTCTCGTTCGACTTGCATGTGTTAGGCACGCCGCCAGCGTTCGTTCTGAGCCAGGATCAAACTCTCCAATAAAAAGCTGATCCTTTTATGCAAAGTTACACAAAGTAACTTGACAAGTTTTTGTTACCCAAAACCCGCCGTTTCAAAAGCTAAAAAAGCTGTTTGAAACTTAATGCACCTATTTAGTTTTCAAAGACCATGCATACTTCGCAGAATATTAATAATACCTAAAACAATCTATTTTGTCAAGAACTTTATCAAGTTTATTCGAAAATTTTTTGTGCTTAATGCTCGTTGGGTGGTCTAATTGAACTTCGAGGTTTTGCCCGAGGTTAACCGACGAACGAGGGCGCAATTTATCAGAATATGCTCCCCATGTCAAGACTTTTTTCGCAGTCGAATATTTTTTTACTTTTTCGCGGAAATCCGCACAAACCGCTTCTTCCCGATCCTTATAATATAATCCTTCTGTTCCAATTCCCTATCAACATCCTTCTCCGGTTGCTGGTCAACCTCAACGGCGCCCTGCTGGATCAGCCTGCGCGCCTCGGAGTTGCTCTTTACCATCCCAGACAGAGCCATGATCTTCACAAGCTTCATTTTTTTCTCTTCCCAAACAATCTCGGCGAGCGGAATGTCGTCAGGAAGCCGGTGTCCGCTGAACACGTTTTCAAACTCTTCACGAGACTTTTTCCCTTCGCCGATCCCGCAGAACCGGTCTGCAAGCTCCATGGCAAGCCTTTTTTTTGCTTCCATGGGGTGCAGCATGCCGGATTTTATTTCAGACCTGATCTTTGCCAACTCATCCAGGGACACAGAACTCACAAGCTCATAATAACGGTACATGAGGCCGTCACTGATCGACATCACCTTTCCGAATATCTCTTTCGCGGGCTCATTGATGCCGATATAGTTCCCGAGGCTCTTGCTCATCTTGTTCACGCCGTCGATGCCCTCGAGGAGCGGCATCGTGACAATTGACTGCGGCTCCTGTCCGTATTCCTTCTGCAGCTCACGGCCGACAAGGAGATTGAATTTCTGGTCCGTCCCCCCGAGTTCCACATCTGCATGCAGCGCCACTGAGTCATATCCCTGAATGAGGGGATAGAGAAACTCGTGGATGCTGATTGGCAGACGAGATTCATAGCGCTTCTTGAAGTCCTCGCGCTCCAGCATCCTGGCTACTGTATGCTTTGCAGCAAGTTGGATCATGTCAGTGGACGACATCTTCGTCATCCACTCACTGTTAAATGCGATCCGCGTTTTGCCGGGACTGAGTATCTTGTAAATCTGCTGCTGATAGGTTGTGGCATTCTGCAAGACTTCTCCTCGCGTCAAGTGTTTACGCGTTTCTGACTTCCCTGTGGGATCTCCGATCATGCCTGTGAAATCGCCGATCAGGAATATGACCTCATGCCCCAGCTCCTGGAACTGGCGCATCTTGTTCAGGAGCACGGTGTGGCCCAGATGGATGTCCGGTGCCGTGGGATCGAAACCGGCTTTCACGCGGAGCGGCTGCGCATTCGCAACTGACTTCTCGAGCTTCTTAAGGAGGTCGTCCTCAACGATGATCTCCACGGCGCCGCGCTTAATGATGTCAAGTTGTCCTTTTGCTGAGAGCATGTATCAAACCCTTCAAGTCCCCTACTTCGAACGCCGAAGTTGTCCGATAATTTATTTTCAAAAAGTAGCGGACGACCTATTTGTTTCCTCACGTCAGCATTCATTCTGCTGCAGGGTAGAACTACTTCACTATTGCTGCCAGGTCGAGTACGACGTCCACCAAAAGCGGGTGCGAGCCAACAGGCTCAGTCAGCGTTATCTCTATTCCGGGATGACCATGTCTTATTTCATCAACTAAAAGGGGGATGTCGGCCGTGACGTGCCCTCCCAACTGAAGGAAGAAAGGAACAATCATGATCTTTTCTGCGTGCTGCTGGATGCAGAACGCCACGGATTCTCTAAGGCCCGGCGTCGCGTGTTGCAGGAAAGCTTCCGCAACGATGCCGAAATGCCCGCGTCGACGAACCTCGGCTATGATTCGATGGACGGTTGCGTCAGAACCCTCGGCCCTGCTGCCATGAAACAAAATGATGACTGCGGTCTTCACAGAGGCTCCGTTAACAGATACCGGTGCTGTATCTATCATAGCCTACCGCAAAAGTCAATTTAATATTAACGGCGCAGCACGTACAGAGTACAACTAAGCAGTCCCATGAACTGCTATGGAGGGATATCTTTTAGAATATCAGGCCCACGGAAAAAAGGCGGACCCAATCGTCCGCCTTTTCTAGTTTCATGCTATTTTTTCTTCGCTGTTTTCTTATTCACGGCTTTTTTCTTGGCCGTTTTCTTTGCTCCACAAGTCCTGGATCCGCATGCCATCGCTAGTCACCTCCCCTCCGGTCATTCATGTCTTCTTCCGCTACACTCGGTTTTGCTCTGTACAGTTCCATGGATAGGATTCAAACAGACCTGACGGCATCCTTTCCCTGCCGAGAAAAAGGCGTCCACCAGCTTCCCTCAGGGATCTCTCTCCTGCCGGGAAAACAACCGTTGTGAAACACCCTCAAGGTCATCTGCTACAAAGGATTTTTTTTGCATCTTCAACATCCTTCCGGACTTGTGCTACGAGTGCATCTGCATCAGGAAACTTTTTTTCCCCTCGGAGCCGCTTAATGAACGAAACATCCATTTGCCTGCCGTACAGGTCATCGGCAAAGTTAAACAAATAAACCTCGATTGATACGGCCCCCGCGTCAAAGGTCGGCCGCACGCCGATGGAGGCGACTCCTTCCAGCGCTTGCTGGCCATCTACCGATGCCCGCACAGCGTAAACACCGAATCCGGGTAGCAGCTCGTTGGAAGTGCGCAGATTCGCTGTCGGAAATCCGAGTGTGTGCCCCCGATGGGACCCGTGGATTACTTCTCCTTCAAGCACATAGTCCCTTCCGAGAAGCTTGGCGGCCTCGTCCACGCTGCCGCTTGAGATAAGCTCACGGATCGTGGAACTGCTGACTACGATTCCGTTTACCTGAATTGCTTCTACCACGCCCACTTCGAAGCCGTATGTCCGGCCCATTTTTTTCAGTGATTCGATGCTCCCCTCCCGGCCCTTGCCGAATGCATAATCATAACCTACGAATATCTCTTGAACCCCTAACTGGTCGTGTAAAACGGTGCGTGCGAAATCCTCAGGATGCTGTTCAGCGAATGCACGCGTGAAATTGGCGCAGATCACGATCTCGATCCCGGAAGCGGCAAGGAGCTTCATTTTCCCATGAAACGTATTGAGCAACTTAGGGGATCGATCAGGGGCTAGCACTTTAAGCGGATGGGGCTCGAATGTAAAGGCGATGCTCGTTCCGCCGATCATGCGGGCTCGTTCAACGACTTTCTTGAATATTGCCTGGTGACCAAGATGCACGCCATCAAAGTTACCAAGGGTTAGCACAGGCTTTGGAAAACGCTCTGATATATTTTTGAGGCCCCGGATTATTCTCATATGCGCAGGGATAATCTCACACTGACGCGTAATTGTCAACTTCCCGTTTGGCAAAATCTTGGGGAAATCCCAACTTCTGATTGTATATGATTTTTCAGTATGGTATAATGAAAACTCTTTTTCACAGCAACACCAGCGTAGTTATTCATTCAATTATGATGCAAAGTGCAAAGAAAGAATGATGTTCACGCTAAAATGACAAGGGGGCGATTTGAAAACAGAAGCAAAGCTGAAACCTCTTACCATAAAGGGGAAGAACATTAAATTTCCAATAATTCAAGGAGGTATGGGAGTCGGGGTATCGCTCCATCCCCTTGCGAAAGCGGTGGCAACGGAAGGTGGACTCGGTATTGTATCAAGCGCCTGCCTGGATAGGCTCGTCTCAAGGAGAATAGGCCGCAAAGTCAACACCTATGAGGCAGTTAAAGAGGAGATTACTCTTTCAAAAATAGAGAATGGATTCGTTGGTATTAACATCATGGCTGCTCTTGCACGGGATTACACGGATTCAGTAAAAGGTGCCCTGGACGCAGGTTCCGATGCAATTATTTCTGGCGCCGGCCTGCCGCTCAACCTACCCGCAATCCAACCACCCAAGGACACGGCATTAATTCCAATTGTGTCATCGGCTCGAGCATTGGATATTATTTGTAAGAAGTGGGAAAAACTGGGCTACCGACCCGACGCGGTTGTGCTCGAAGGGCCTCTTGCAGGCGGTCACCTGGGATTTCGGATTGACCAGATTGACCTGGAATCGAACAGACTTGAAAATTTACTGCCGCCTGTCAAAGACATGGCAAGAAAATTCGGCGACTTTCCCGTCATTGTCGCCGGCGGGATATATACTCATGATGACATTGTGAGCTTCATGGACAAGGGAGCGGACGGCGTCCAGATGGGAACCCGCTTCCTCGCCACCGAGGAAAGCAGCGCTACTTCAGCATACAAGGACGCGGTCGTTCAGGCTCGTGAAGAAGATATTGTTGTTGCGCACCGTCCCGGTTCTCCCTGCGGCCTGCCATTTCGTGTTATGAAACAGTCTCCCATGTATGTGTCCGCTCTGGGCCGGCGCAGGGAACCAAAATGCGATAAAGGTTATGTGCTCTTGAAAGACGCCGATGGCAAATATACGATTTGTCCTGCCAAAGAAGACAATAAGGACTATTTCTGCATTTGTAACGGTCTGTTGAGCTCCGGCCGGTATAATGCGATCGAGGAAGAAGCGCTCTATACTGTCGGTACGAATGCCTCACGGGTCGATAAAATTCTATCGGTTAAGGGCCTTATGAAAGAATTAGCGGGTCTTGGCGACGATGATAACTAACGATGACCTCTATGCACGACTCGTCTGGAAACCCCGTTTTCATGGGATGATCGCTTCACCGTGGAACATCCGGCGTTTGAATTCCCCGCGCACCATACGTCAAGACGGATGGTTCTAACCAGAATAACCTTTTTTCATCAAATCTGTGTATCCTTCATGAAGAACGCAATCGAACGCGGTCGGTTTTTTAAGTTCATAGTTCACTGACTGTTATGAGGACAAAAAACGGATGGGGCAGCTATGCAGGTTTATCGATAGAGTCCAACCAACGCAGGAACTCCTCCCCGAATCTCAGAAAGAAACCATGATGCGCTCATCGAGTTGCCTTAAAGTCGTGGTGGATCAACAGCTTACCTCGCCCGTATCGTAGTGCTGGCTGCTGAAATCGCATATGCCGGATAAAAGCGGGGCATCGCGCAAAAAAACCAACAACCTTCAAAGTTTCTTCCGAGACTTGCCAATGCATTTCCCGATGCAGATAACTTATGCTACTATTAACTGACATGAATTGGAATGTAGAGAGGTATTCAAACATATCTCCAAGACCCGTTCTCCTCGTTGGTGGCAAGGGAGGCGTTGGTAAAACGACCTGTTCATCAGCGATTGCAGCACACTATGCGGATTCCGGTAGCAAGACACTGATCATTACATCCGACCTTTCACCTTCCTTGTCGGACATTTTTGAACAAACGATCGGAGATACTGTCACGAAAGTGAGCAAAAACCTCGATGCCTATGAAATCAGCCAGGAAGCGATCGCGGCATGGTGGAGACAGCGGTTCGGTCAGGATTTTAACGATATACTTGCTCATCTTATTGACGTTGAGGCGCTTGATAGTGAATCGCGCCACCAGCTCCTCGAATATATCGGCTCTGCGCCGTCCCTGCGTGAGGAGACTATGCTCGATATCATAAGGGATTTGGCGGAAAACCGTGGCTATGACAGAATCGTGTGGGACACTGCGCCGGCGGGAGAGACGCTTAATCTCCTGGACATGCCGAGGAACATCAGAAAACATATCCGCGCCGGCGCCAAAGTCTTTGAGGGCTTGGACAGGATCGGCAAACAGCTTCTGGGGAAGCGGTCCATCGCCGGCATCATGGATGGCTGGATCGAGGCATCGGAACTGATCGCGCGTTTTATCCGCGAAAAGTCGTCATTCTTGATCGTGGCCAATCCTGAAGCGCTCGTCGTGAAGCAGGTGGGAAGGATGGTCGCTACGCTTGAAGAATATCAGCTTCCCATACGCGGTTTGATCATTAATTGCGTGATCGAAGATGCCGATTCCCCATCGCTCGTAGCAGTTCAGAAAACGCAGTCACCATATTTGAGAGAATTGAGAAGGATGGGGGGAACGCACCAGGTAGTCACCCTGCCGCGATCGTATCAGGAAATCAAAGGCATAGAACGGCTTCAGAAGATCGGTTCAATCCTTGCAGCGGGACTTGCGCTGTAGCAACGGGCAGCATTGCTACACATTGAACCTGAACAGCATGATATCTCCATCCTTCACCACGTAATCCTTGCCTTCCGAACGAAGGAGTCCAGCAGCCTTCACTGCCTGTTCTGTCTTCAGCTTGAGCAAGTCGTCGTAGTGAAACACTTCAGCACGGATAAACCCTTTTTCAAAGTCTGTATGGATCTTGCCCGCAGCCTGCGGCGCTTTCGTCCCCTTTGTGATGGTCCAAGCGCGGACTTCTTTTTCTCCGGCAGTAAAATAGGTGATGAGTCCCAATAGTTCATAACCAGCCCGGATCATTCGGTCAAGGCCCGATTCCTTAAGCCCCATGCCGGCGAGGTATTCTTTACGTTCTTCCTTCGGCAGTTGGGCTATCTCGCCTTCCACTTGCCCTGAGATGACTACAACTTTTGCGTCCTCTGCTGCGGCGATTTTTTTTACCGCGTCCACGAAGGTATTGGGTTTGTCAACCATGTCTTCTGCGACGTTCGCCACATAGAGGACGGGTTTGGCAGACAAAAGAGTGTAGCTCTTGAGCCATGCCAACTCATCCTCGGAATGGGTTGCGCGGCGGATTGGCTCGCCGCGGCTCAGCATGTTCCTGAGCCTCTTCATGAATTCCACTTCGTCAGCGGTTTTCTTGTCCCCGGTCTTAACCATTTTTTCACTCTTCAGTAACCGCTTTTCGATTGCATCAAGATCCGCAAGCATGAGTTCTGCTTCGATAACCTCGATATCGGCCTTCGGGTCCACCGTACCCGCGACGTGAACGACATTCGGGTCTTCGAAGCAGCGAACAACATGGGCAATCGCATCCACCTCGCGGATGTTCGCGAGGAACTTGTTTCCGAGCCCCTCGCCCTGTGCCGCGCCCTTTACCAGGCCGGCGATATCTACAAACTCCATGCTCGTAGGAGTCGTTTTCTTCGGCTGATAGATTTCTGCCAGTTTGTCAAGACGCTCGTCAGGCATATCCACTACGCCGACGTTCGGATCGATGGTCGTGAAGGGATAGTTCGAAGCTTGCGCGCCTGCAGAGGTGAGAGCATTAAAGATGGTAGATTTGCCAACGTTGGGAAGCCCAACAATGCCGCAGTTAAAACCCATGAAAAACACCTCTTCCTGAACATAAGGCTCGGTACCGCAGATGAATAAAGGTACAGCAATGCTGAACACACTCAAGGCGCCCCACGAGGTTAAAACCAGGCTGGCAAGTCAACGGCGCGGCAAACCCCGTGCGATCGAGGCCTCTCCAGTCCCAACTATTCATCCGTTGTGAATGCCCTTCCGGGTATTTCAGCAACAAAAAGCCCGGAGTCCCCTGTACTTCTTCCAGGTCCGGGCTTCTGAACGCTAACTACTAATTAAAGATATTCATGGCCTTGTTCGGGCCTTCCAAAACAATGATCTTGACTGCTTCCACCGCCCTAGCCAACACGTCCGGCAGCAGTTGTCTCTCTTCGGCGAGAAACGGACTCAGCACATAATCAGCAGCGTCCATCCCCGGAACAGGCCTGCCAATCCCCAAGCGTACCCTCATAAAGTCTGAAGACCCAACTTGCTCGATGATCGAGCGCAGTCCATTGTGGCCTCCATGACCGCCGCCGATCTTAATGCGGACAGTACCGAAAGGCAGATCAAGCTCATCATGGAGCACAATGAGATTGCTGATGCCTGCATACGTGTCTGTGAGGATCGCGCCTACAGCTCTACCGCTATCGTTCATGTATGTCTGCGGCTTTGCTAAAACCGTGGCTTCCGCATCGATCCGGGCTTTACCTAAGAGTGCGTTGTGTTTCCCCTGGCTTATATCAACGTGCAAACTTCTGGCAAGTTCGTCAAGAGCCATAAAACCTGCGTTGTGTCGTGTGCGTTCGAACTTTTTGCCCGGGTTGCCGAGCCCGACGATGATTATCATTCAATCCCCGGAAAGCAGGCCCGCTTCTGTTACTTCTTGGGTGCGGATTCCTTCTTGGGAGCCTCTTTCGGCGCCGCCGCTTCCTTGCCCTTGGCCTCGGCAGCCGGAGCAGCTGCCGCCACTTCGCCTTCCTTCTTGGGCTTCTTGACGAGTTCGGGCTCGCCGGCCTCAGTTGCGGCAACCGGTGCAGCAGTCAACATTGCTTCCAGCTTTGCATCCGAAATCGGAGGCTGGATTGTCACGACCGTTGCGTCACCGTCAGTAAGTATCCTGACACCCTCAGCTACCTGAATGTCCCTCACGTGGAGCGACTCGTTGACCTTGAGTGCCGAGATGTTGATCTCCAGATGCTCGGGAATCTGGGTCGGGAGACACTCGATCTCCACCTCGCGCAGGCTGTGCTGAAGGATGCCGCCCTCCTTCACGCCGATGGAGGAACCGGCAAGGTACACGGCCACCGGGATTTTCACCTTCTCGTTCATCGCGACTTCCATAAGATCGACATGAATGAGTTCGCCGTTCCTCGGATCTAGCTGGTAGTCTTTAATCAGCGCCAGCTTTTCCGCACCTTCCTTGCCGCCCTCGACCTTCAGGTTGATGAGCGCATGCTCGCCGCCCTCGCTGTTGAGGATTTTCGTCACATCCTTGTTATCCATCGAGATGGGCATGGACTTGCCGTGGCTGTAGAGTACCGCCGGTACTATCTGGTTCCGCCTCAGGCCCCTGGCAACTCCTTTGCCCGCCTTTTCCCTGACCTGTGCTGTCAATGCTATCTTTTCCATTTCTCCTCCATACGTAAACGCCGTTTAAACGGCTTGACTAGTTTAAACGGTTTAAACTGTCGAATTGCATTACACGAACAATGAACTAAGCGACGTTTCTTCGTGGATACGCGTGATTGCTTCCGAAAAAATCAATGCGACGGAGAGTACCATCAGTTTTTTACATTCCTGCTGTTTGCAGTCCAGGGCAATTGTGTTCGTGGTAATGAGCTCGTCAAGCGCTGACTCATTAATGCGCTTGATCGCGGGACCCGAAAGTACGGCATGGGAACAGGCCGCACTGATCGAGCCTGCCCCATTTGCCTTCAGCGCTGATGCGCCTTCGGTTATCGTTCCTGCTGTATCTACCATGTCATCGAGCAACAGGCAATCATGACCCTTGACATCGCCGATGATGTGCATTACTTGCGCTTCGTTCGGCTTATCCCGCCGCTTATCAATAATGGCGAGCGTTGCATTCAGCCGCTTGGCAAATGCCCTGGCCCTCTCCACGCCGCCGGCGTCAGGTGACACGACCGTGAGGTTCCTGAATTTTTTTGATCGGATATATTCCAAGAGCACCGGCGCGGCGAACAGATTGTCCACGGGGATGTTGAAGAAACCCTGGATCTGACCTGCATGCAGATCCATGGTCAGCACCCGGTTCGCCCCGGCTGTGGTGATCAAGTCAGCAACAAGCTTCGATGTAATTGGGACGCGAGGTTGCACCTTGCGGTCCTGTCTGCTGTACCCATAGTATGGCAGCACTGCGGTAATCCTGGCTGCCGAAGCTCTCTTAAGCGCATCGATCATGATCAGAAGTTCCATGAGATGCCTGTTCACCGGACTTGCTGTCGGTTGCACGACGAACACATCCATGCCGCGGACATTGTCGACGATCTGAACGTTGATTTCACCGTCGCTGAACTGGCCGACCACGGCGTTCCCCAGAGGAAGATTCATCTGCTGGCAAATCTCCTTCGCCAAGGCAGGATTGGCGTTGCCGCTGAACACCTTTATCTCTTGACCTCTCAGTTTCACCATGAAAACCTCATTTCGAGTATTCTGGTTCGGGGACAGGGAGTCGAACCCCGATTAAAGGCTTCAAAGGCCTCTGTCCTACCATTAGACGATCCCCGAATGGCGGCAGCTAAAGTCAGTTTCCGACGATCAGCCGAATAAACATCAAAAGGATAGGCGGGTGCCTATCCCTTTGCGTAAGACGCAGAATCGGCAATTCTCGAACTCGCGATACTACTATGCTGCTGAATCTTTCGGGGTCTGTTCCCTTTTGGTGGGATTCGCCAATTCTCGTTCGTATTCGGCGAGGACTTTCTTTTCGATCATCTGCCTCGTCTCGCTGTTCAGCGGATGCGCAATATCCTTGAACGTCCCGTCTTTCATCTTACGGCTCGGCATGGCCACGAACAGTCCTGCATTCCCATTTATTACACGCAGGTCCCGAATTAAGAACACATTATCTATTGTTATGGTCGCATAAGCCTTAAGTCGCTCTTCATTATTGACCGGAAATACCCTCACCTCTGTAATTTCCATATGCTACCCCCCTCATGGTTGACAGGTAGATTTCTGTTCGGAGGTGCACACCATCAGACCGACGGTGTCCTCTTTCCTAGAGATACTCCGCAAACGGCGATTCGGTCAATGTCTCAGTCGGGTATAAACGCCACCCGCTCCCGGAGAGGTTATGTGCGGCAGCCTGGCATGTCGTTTCTGTCTTAAAAATTCCGAAAACCGTTGGCCCGCTTCCGCTCATGCGAACGCCGAGCGAACCCTGAGCCAATAAGGCCTCTTTGATCCTGCCGATCACCGGATGAACGGCTGCAGTCACGGACTCCAGGTCGTTATGAAGCCCTTCGGCGATATTTTGGACCGAAAGCCCTGCAATTTTAGTACAGTCAACTTTCTTTGTCAACCTCAAATTTAAGTTATGGTATACCCACGACGTTGACGTTTCAAATCCCGGATTGACCAGCAGAACCCAGAAGTTCGGGCCAGGAGGCAAGGCAGTTATATATTCCCCTCTTCCCCGCGCAAATGCTGTGGGCCCGAAGAAAAAAAATGGGACATCCATGCCTACTTTCGACCCAATTTCTGCCAGTTCCTCCCTGCTGCAACCAGTACCGAGCAGGCTGTTTGCAGCCACAAGGACGGCAGCAGCATTACCACTCCCCCCTGCAAGGCCTGCTGCAACGGGAATGTTCTTTTTTATGAGGATGGATAGCCCTTCTTTCCTGCCCGCGGCCTTTAGCAACTCTGCGGCAGCCTTCCAGGCAGTATTACTTTCTCCCGACGGAACAACGCCTCCATCGCAGTCCACGCGGATACCGAAGCCTCCGCGAGTAACTGTGATCTCGTCGTAGAGACCCACCATCTGCATGAGCATTTCTACCTCATGGTATCCGTCGGCTCGTTTCCCGAGCACAGACAGACACAGGTTTATTTTCGCCGGAGACCGAAGTGTGATCGAATTCATCTCACTCCTTCCTCTTTATTATATATATTATCCCTCTTCTCAACACAAATGGTTACTCCCCCCTCAAAAAAACCTCGCAGCGATCTTTGAAAAACGTTGTTGGCTAAGGGTGGTTGCCATCTTTCGTGTCGTCTTCATCGGTCAGCATGAACGATTCCTCACTCAACGGCGTGTTCACTTCCACATCGGTATAGTGCACGGTCAGTTGTAGGTTCTTATCTGGGGTATCCACTACGATATTGAGCGGAAGTCGATAATGTGATATTTCCTGAGTTCGCTCGTACCTGGCCTCATACACAAGTTTGCCTGCCCTGTACAATTCCTGGGAAAGCATGCGGGGCTCCTGACTCGATCCAGTCGAAGGATTATTTAGGAAAACACGCCGGATGATATCGTCGTGGCGCAATTCCAACGTGCAATCATTGTCTTGTCCACACAGCAGCAAGGCAGAGGACGGCGAGGCCGTCACGGGAATATTCCCGGAAAGCACAGTGCAGAGTTCCGATGGCTCCAGACCTTTCCCGAAGAGTTTCTCCAGGCCCGCAGGCCCTGATCGCGTGACCTTTTCCTGCCCTGGCATGCGAAGGAGAACGTCCCGTCCATCCCAGACAATCGCCATCAGTGATTGGCCAAGAGGACCATAGGCCTCCATCCTAAGACGTTTATCTCCATCTATGACAATACCGACAGAATCAAGCGTCCTCTTTCGACCTCGTTTGACAACTTCGAGCCGCGCAACGGCTTTAAGGCTTTCGAAGGACAGCTGGCGGTGTTCCAGGACCTTAAGCAGCGGTCCCGCCGGCACAGGTGTAAGGGGCGTCTCCGGTTTTTTGGGAAGGCAGGAACAAAGGAGCAGAATGATACCAAGGATGACAAGTCTGGAGATTTTCACTTCTTGTCTTTCTTCCCCGACTTTCCATCTTTCAGCAAATCGTCGGGATTCCCGAACCCGGCCGCCTTAAACCTCTCGCGGAGCTTCTGGTTTGTGGGGTCCAGTTCCAAGGACTTGAGCCACTGTTCTCTAGCCTTGTCTTTGTCCGATAATTTCAGGAAAATATCGCCATAGTGTTCACGCATCACGGGATCGTCCTTGGAGGTCTTCGCAATTGCCTTTTGCATAACTTCGAACGCCTCTTTCAACATACCCTTTTGATAATAAGCCCAGGCAAGGCTGTCAAGGATGTATCCATTATCAGGTTTGATCACAAGCGCCTGTTTGATCAACTGTATGGCTTCGTCGAGGTGTTCTCCCTTCTCGGCATAGACGTAACCGAGATAATTAAGCGCATCGGCATTGTCGGGCTTCAACTCGATCGTTTTCTTGAGCGATGCGATCATTTCGTCTCGTTTCCCAAGTTTTTCGTAGGCCATGGCAAGGCTGAACAGCAGATCATCCCTGTCTGGGGCCAGGCGGAGTCCCTGGTTCAAAGTATCGACGGCTTTCTGGTATTTTTCTCCATCCATATAGGCATTGGCCAGGTAAAGGTAGAGCTCAGGCTTTCCGGGTTGTTCCTCCAGCGCCTTTTCCAGGAGCGGGATCGCCTCCTCGGTTTTGCCTGTCTGCGCGTAGAGGTAGGAAATTTGAAGAATTGTATCGAGATCATCGGGCGCGGCTGCGAGGAGGGCTTGATATTCTTTGAGAGCTTCCTCATAGTGATCCGAAGCGACAAGGGTCGAGGCCAAGTACCGCTTTACCTTGAGATCGTTTGGCAACGCCTTCGATACTTTCCTGAATGCTGTAGCAGCCTGCTCGTAATTCTTCTGTTCGGAGTAAATAAGCCCGATTTTGACATAGGCGTCATAATTGTTCGGATCCAAGGCTACAATCCGCTCGAACTGTTTCAGCGCTTCAGCAAGCGCGTTCTGCTGGATAAACAGCTGGCCGAGATGCTGCATGATTTCCACGTTATTGGGATTAATGGCCACGGACTTCTTGTATGCCGCGATGGCCTCGGGCATCTTGTCCATGAGTTCATAGACGAACCCGATGCTTGTGTAGGCTGGCTCAAAGTCATCCCGGAGTGATATCGCCCGGTTGAATTCTCCTAGTGCCTCAGGATACATATGACGCTCCATGTATATCCTCCCAAGGTAATAGGGAGACATGAGCGAAGTGGGATTGACCTTCTCAAGGGACCGGAGCGTCTCGACCGCTTCATCATACCGTTTCAAAGAGGCCAGGAGCGACCCGAGATCGATGTAGGCATCCTCCAGCTTGGGATCAATTGAGATTATGCGGTGATACAAATTAATCGCATCATCATACTTTTTCACCCCCGTATAGATGGCGGCGAGCAGCATGAGCGTCTGAGTCCTGTCGGGCTGAAGCTCGGCGGCTTTCTGTGCATATCGCGTGGCCTGGTCCAGTTGCCCCTTGCGCAACGACAGTGCCGCGAGCGACAGGGCAATCTCCGCCGACCCCGAGTCGAGGCGGTACGCCTGCTCATATTCTTTGAGCGCTGCATCAAAATCGCCATCCTGCTCGAGGAGGCTGCCGACCATGAAGTGATAATCGGCATCGGCCTTAGTCTGAACATCAGGACTGACGGTTCCTACTGTTACTTCCTGCGTCCTGGCCGGCAGGGTTGCACAGGCTGTCAATACCATGATAAGCAGTGCTATGAACGCAAATTTATACATGGCTTCCAGTCTAGGTGAACGGTTCATAAGTGTCAAGATAAACATCCCTCAGCAGAGCGTCTGAAGCCTCACCCCCACGTACGCCAGATCGATAGCAAACGTACACGGCCAGTGAGACCTCTTACGGCACTGTATTGTTACTGCGAGTTCATAAGCGTTTTTACGTGTTCCAGACTCGTTTCGATATCGTCTTTGTCATGCGCTTCAATCGTAAAAACCGGCATGGGCGCATGAGCCTTCATCAATCCAAAAAACTTCTTGAAATCAATGTTCCCATTGCCTATTGCCCAATGCGAGTCGGCCTTCCCGTCGTTATCGTGAAGATGCACTTCAACGAGATGACGGCCGAGGGCCTTGAACCATTGCTCTAGCGGAACCTTCGAAAAGAGGTTGAAGTGGCCTGTGTCAAAACAGAACCCAAAGTCACGATTGTCGATCTTCTCAATCAGCATCCGGAGCGCATCGGGGTCGTCGTCGAACACGTTCTCGATGGCCACGCGGCAGCCTATCCTGGCCGCCTTGTCCATGACTTTCTGCCAAGCGTCGATGCTGTTTTCAAGCCAAACATCCTTTCGGCCGCTGTAGCGCCATTTGTCGTAGGCAGCGTGAAACACGGCGGCACGCGGCTTAAGGATCGCAGCAACGTTCAGGAGCTGGCGGAAACGGACCTGAGTGACCGAACGAACCATGGGATCCACCGCGCCGGGATTCAGGTCCATAAACGGTGCGTGGAGAGATAGCGCGGGGTTCCAATCAAGCCGTTCCAGCAGGTTCTCCAGATCCGGCTTCTCGATCTGATCAAGCACTGCGGACGAAAAGTAGATCTCAAGATCATAGCGGCGGCGCCGAATCAGTTCAAAGAAATCCTGCAGTGCAGGAAACGGGACATGAACGTGCAGTGGTTCCATCAAAGCTCAGCCTTTGGAGGGACAAACGCCCGAACAGTTGCCTCCGGGGCATCCAGCCGGCTGCTTTGCTTCTTCTTTTGGTTTTTCAGCAACACCAGCATCTGCAGATTTGCGGTCCTGCGAAGCGTAATCCGTTGCGTACCACCCGTTTCCCTTCAGCACAAATGACGTTGGTGAAAGAACCTTTCGCAGGTTTTTGGCGTTGCAAATCTTGCACATCGTTAACACAGGATCACTAAATTTCTGGAGAACCTCGAAACGGCCTCCACAGCTTCCGCATTCATACTCGTAATTCGGCATAGCAAAACCTCCACATCTCGTTAAAATTATCTAAGCTGGAACTATTATTATAAACAATGGACTGTAAGAAAACAAGTAGTTTCATGGAGTTTGGTTTTCCCCCATGATGCATAGCGGATCGGTCCATGCAAAATACCTATCCGATACCTTTTAAGGTAAGAGAAGGCGGACAATGCATTTCTGGCAAAAATATCATGGAATAAGAGATAGTGGGGCAACTCGACTCGCAACAGACATGAACTGTGGATGGGAAATTGGTACCACACCGTATAATGTTTCGGGCAGGAAGCATGAGGTTCGTATAGGCAACACTGACGAATGCCAAGACTTAACCTACCACATTGTATTCGCGTACACGGAACCGTGCACCAAGTTCTTCAGCGATGGCACGACAGGCATCGACATCGACTTCCGGCGCTGAGACAACGGTGGCTGTTACCGCGGAGATGTATTTCCTGGCTTCACGGATGAAATCTTTAACCGCTTCATAAGTTTCGATACCGAATTTCGGTTGGCTGATCTTAAAATAGGCTTCCGCATTGTGGGCGTTTAAACTTACGCTCACAGCGTCCACAAGCCCGGCAAGTTCGGGCAAGATGTTCCGCTTATGGATCAGGTTGCCATGTCCGTTCGTGTCGACACGAACTCTCCCCCCCCTCCGCTTCACTGCTGCGGCAACGGTCTTGACAGTATCGAGTCGGAGCAGCGGTTCACCATACCCGCAGAACACGATTTCCCCATACCGCGTCGGGTCGCCGATTTCCGTGATCAGCTCATCGGCGGTAGGCTCTGCTCCAAGCCGGAGGTTATGCCCCTTCACAAAATCGGTGTGATAGCGTATGCAGAACACGCAGGCAGCCGTGCACCGATTCGTGATATTAAGATAGAGGGAATTACGTATAGGATAGGTTATCTGGCCGCGCTCGGGGAGCGTGCCAATGCCGAAGAGTTGCATGGCATTAAAGCTCGTGATCCGAGCAACATCGTCCACAGAGAGCCCTTTGAGGGCGGCGATCGCCTCTGCCGTATAGCGGAGGAAGGCCGGTTCGTTCCGCTTGCCCCGCACAGGCTGCGGCGCAAGGTAAGGAGCGTCCGTTTCAATCAACAGGTGCTCGATCGGGATCTGTTTGACAATGTCACGCAATGATTCAGCTTTTGGGAAGGTGACCGGCCCGGCTATGGAAATGGAAAATCCCATCTCGATCACGCTCTTTGCCATGGCCGCGTCGCCGGAGAAGCAATGCAAAACCCCTCCGAGGTCCGGTGACCATTCTTCCGAGATGATCTGGAGAGTATCTTCATGGGCGTCTCGGTCGTGCACAATGACGGGCATGTCGAGTTCCCTAGCTTCGCGCAGCATCGCGCGAAAATTTCTCTTCTGGTCCGGGCGCGGCGAATGTTCGTAATGATAGTCGAGGCCGATCTCGCCATATGCTACGACCTTTTTATGCTGTGCAAGGTGCCTGAGAATATCGTAGGCCGGGTGAAGAATATCCTTCACTTCATGTGGATGGATTCCGATCGCCGCGTAGATAAAGTCATACTTGTCCGCCAGGACCACCGCATCACGGCTCGACTCGAGTGTGGTCCCTATCGAGATGATGTATTCGACGCCCGCTTCCCGCGCCCGTTTGATCACTTCCTCGCGGTCTTCATTAAACTCGCGCATTTCTAAATGCGCGTGAGTGTCAATTAACATAGTGTTACTCAACCCCGGAGAAAAATCTAAAATGGCAGGATAAACACGACCAGCGGCAAAATGCACGATCCCAATTCAAAATAAGAGCGGCATCATGTAACCTGCGCCCGCTATCATCCCCCATCCCGCAATCGGCTTATTTTACCCTGCTCCCCTGCTTGGTTTCCCGATCAAAGGTGGCCACGGCCAGAACGTCCCCGTTACTCGCGGCCAGAAGCATGCCCTGAGATTCAATCCCCATGAGCTTAGCCGGCTTCAAGTTTGCTACGATTACAACGGATTTCCCGAGGAGATCGTCGGGCGAATAGCTTTTGCCGATGCCCGCAACGATCTGGCGTGTTTCCGTGCCAATGTCAACTTTGAGCTTGATAAGCTTCTCGGACTTCTCAACGCGTTCGGCTGATTCAATCTTGCCAACGCGAAGGTCGACTTTCATAAAATCTTCTATCCCCATGAGATCGGGTCCGGCAACCTCCGGTTTTGGTACGGGTTTCTTCGATTCTTCCGTCTTTTCCATCTTTTTCTCCAATGCTCTTTTTTGATCAATCCGAGGGAATAGTTGGACACCCGGCTGAATGAAGTTCCCCACTGCTAATTTCCCCCACTGGTGTTCTTCGTGCATACGGCAGGTGCTCACCTGCTTGTTTACTCCGAGAGCATTCCATATCTTCTGCGATGTCGACGGCATGACCGGGAAGAGGTAGAGGCCAATCAACCGGAGCGATTCTGAGAGGTTGTAGAGCACGCTGCCGAGCCGGGCCAGGTCGTTCTTCTTCGCGAGTGTCCAGGGCGCATTCTCCTCCACATAGCGGTTTGCTCGCGCAACGATGCTCCAAATATCCTGAAGATATTTCGTAAAGGCTAGCGAGGCAAGATTCTCCTCGATCTTCATGGGTGTCGATGCGGTTATTTCGCGCAGCTCGATATCGCTCGGTTGTTCAATTCGTGCGGGCGGGACCTTGCCGTTAAAATACTTATTGATCATCGTGACGACCCTCGATAGAAGATTCCCGAGATCATTCGCGAGTTCAGTATTAAACCGAGTGGTGAACGTCATGATTGAGAAATCACCGTCGAGACCAAAGGGCACTTCCCGCAGTACGAAGTAGCGGAACGAGTCTGCTCCATATGCATCGGCAATTTCATTCGGATCGATTACGTTTCCGAGCGATTTGGACATTTTTTTCCCGTCCTGCGTCCACCAGCCGTGGGCGAAAATGTTGCCGGGCAACGGAAGATCAAGGGCCATAAGCATCGTGGACCAGTAGACACTGTGCGTGGTCAGGATGTCCTTACCCACGAGGTGATGGTCGGCAGGCCACCAAAATTGTTCCCGCTCTTCGGACGTGCGGAAATCTCCGGTCGACGGGCTCAGGTAACGCGTCGCGGAGTAATAGTTTACGAGCGCGTCAAACCAGACGTACGCAACAAAGTCTCTGTCAAAGGGCAGCTCGATTCCCCAGGAAAGCCGTGCCTTCGGCCGTGAGATACAAAGGTCACCAAGTTGCTGCGTTTTGAGGAAGCCTAGCACCTCGTTCCGCCGACTCTCAGGCCTGATGTAGTGAGGGTTCTCTTCGATATGGGCAACGAGCCGCTCCTGATACTTGCTCATGAGGAAGAAATAGTTGTCCTCGGTGATGCGTTCTACAGGCCTACCGCAGTCGGGGCATTTTCCCTCGACGATCTCCTTCGCTGTCCAAAAGCGCTCATCCGGCGTGCAGTACCATCCCTCGTAGGTCCGCCGTTCGATCTCGCCCTTCTCAAAGAGTTTCTGCAACAACTCCTGTACAACGGCAATGTGATCTTTGTCCGTCGTGCGGATGAAAGCATCGTTCGAGATCTCCAGCTTCTTCCAGAGACTCTTAAAGTTTACCGTCATAAGGTCCGCGTGCGCCTTCGGCGTCAGACCGCGAACGATGGCCGCTTTTTCGACCTTCTGTCCGTGCTCGTCGGTACCTGTGAGGAAAAATACCAGATCCCCCCTGAGGCGGTGGTAGCGAGCCAGCGTGTCCGCGGCGATCGTGGTGTAGGCGTGTCCGATGTGCGGCACGTCGTTTACATAGTAGATCGGTGTTGTTATATAAAATTTCTTTGGCATAGTCCCTGCGTTGATTCGGAAAACCTCCACAGTACACCGTAATTTCCCAGCGATCCCCAATCGCAACATCTACCCGTTCAAAATGTTTCTCCCCTCATAGCGATTTCCGACCTCCGGAAGGCCCTTAGCTCTTTTCCGGTCCTTGTGGTGGCTTGATATCGCTCTGTTGACCCATCCCCTTCTTCTTTTTTCGCCAGAACCGGCGCCTTTTCCTTTTACCGGCCTTCTCGCCTTCCTGCGGTTGCTTCTCGGCTTTCTGTTCCTGCAGTTGAGGCTTTTCCATTTTTTGCTTTGGTTGTTGCTGGCGCTCCCGGGGAGGGCCACCCGGCGGCTGTTGCGGTTTCCTCTCCTGTTGTAAATCTCGTCTTTTCTCGGGCCTTCCGTCGGACTTCTGGCCGCCTTCTATCTGTTTATCCTTCCGGAGATTCTGCTGTTTACGATCCTCCTGGCGTCGCTTTTCTTCAGCAAGCTGACGCTCCTCGGCCTCTCTCCGCTCCTCTGAAATCCGGCGTTCTTCTTCCACTTTCTTTTCCTTGACAATGGCCTCTCGCATGCCTGCAACATCTTTTTTAATCTCGTCGTACATTTCATATTCATAGGACAGACAGCAGAGTAAACGGCCACAGACACCGGAGATTTTAGCCGGGTTGAGCACCATCTCCTGTTTTTTGGCCATCCGTATCGATACGGGTTCGAAATTTTTCAGAAACGACGCGCAGCAGAGTTCCCTGCCGCACGGTCCAAACCCTCCGATGAGACGCGCCACGTCTCTGACGCCGATCTGGCGCATCTCGATTCTGCTATGGAGCTTATAAGCAAGATCCTTGACCAATTCGCGGAAGTCAATTCTTGACTCGGAGAAGAAATAAAACGTAGCACGCGAAATATCGAAGGAGTATTCCACACGGATCAGCTTCATCGGTAGTTCCCGTTCAGCGATCATGTCCTGTGCGATCTTAAAGGCCTCTGCCTCGAGCTCTTTGTTCTTCTCATCCCGTGCGAGATCCTCCTCTGTTGCCTCGCGCAGCACTTTTCTCAGTAGCTTCGGCGCCTGCCTGCTTGCATGGGCGGATGCATCGGGCGCCGGTTCACGAGCTGACTCTTCTTCGATCTGAAGCCCGTGCTCCAGCTGAACAGGTTCCGGGATCGGTGGGGCAACTTGTTTTTTGAGGCGTATAACGATGGCAAGCCCCTGCCCCCGTTCGGAATCGACTATGACCTTGTCGCCGATGGCGATCTCCAGATCGGTTGCGTCAAAATCATAGACTTTCCAGTTATCTCGAAAACGCACGCCTGCTATTTTTATCATCGTATCTGTCATTGTGTATCGGTTTTTTTATTCTCTGTTTTCGTAAAGATTCAGGACTGCGCCTACGAGCAAAAAACTCGCCGTGATCCGCTGAATTCTAAAATCCTGATGCGCTTCATCCTTTCCCGAGCTTGAAAAACAGGTTCTCAGCCACCAACTGCGCGCTTATGCGGCGTTCGAGCAAGCTCTGGCTGGCTGCAAACAAATCTAGGTCCGCGAGCATCTGTGTCAGGGGGACCCGTTCTCCCCATTTCCGGTACTGCTCTCCTGCCTGTGCAAACACGAGCAGTCGCTCGTCTTTCGTCTCACGATAGACAATTGCATCACGCAAGCACTCGATGCCGATCATGAGGAGGCGATCGAAGCGGTCACGGTCCTTGGCAAACGCTTCAGCCAGGGCCAGTGTCTCGCCGGGGCCCATCTGCGGGAGCCCGGACCAGAGGTCCATCACACGGTTCCGCTCCACCTTTTCCTGCTCCGCGTCCATATCAAGGCCCCGCCCCATGCTCCCCTGTGCAAGTGCCGCAACAAACCAAGCATCTGCATCCGAAAGACCCCGTTTTCGCGTTAGTGCCTGCGCGAGCGTCAGTCGCGACAGTGGTTGAAACCTTACCTCTTGGCACCGTGATCGTATCGTGGGAAGCAGGCTCTGCGGCAAAGAGGTGATCAAAATAATCAGCGTGTCCCCCGGAGGTTCCTCCAGCGTTTTCAAAAAAGCATTGGATGATGCCGCGTTCATACGGTCAACGCCATCAACGATCAAGGTCTTTTTCGTACCCTCAAAGGGCTTGAGTGCCAGGTCCGACTGCACCAGCCTGACCTGGTCAATTTTAATCTCTTCACCGTCAGGGACGAGAAGGTGAACGTCAGGATGTCCACCGGCCGCTACCTTGCGGCACGACGGGCATACATCGCAGCCCCCCGCTTCCCCGGCGTTTTGGCAGTTAACCGCAGCTGCAAGCGCGAGTGCTGTCATTTTCTTTCCGATCCCTGCTTCGCCGGAAAAAAGATAGGCATGGGCGAGTGTCTTGTTCGCCAGTGCCCGTTTCAAGATTTTAACGGGTTTTTCGTGTCCCTCTATGGCAGCAAACGACATGAAGACCAACTCCCGTGAACATTTTTCAATTCGGCATCACGACGATACCGCTCACGATCTTCCGTATCTCCGTTTGGATATCTTCCCTCGACCGTGATGCTTCAACGATCCTAAATCGCTCCGGTTCCTGGCGTGCCAAGGCGAGGTACCCTTGCCTGACGCGTTCGTGGAAGGCAATCGACTCATTCTCGAACCGTCCTTCCGTCTCAAGGCCGCGGATATTATTCCTGCCCCGCGCGCGTGCGACACCGGCCGCAGCATCGATGTCGAGCAGAATGGTGATATCGGGACTGAGTCCCGCGCACACGATCCCGTCGAGCGTACGGATCAAATCGATATCCAGCCTTCTCCCGTATCCCTGGTAGGCTAGTGTTGCATCTGCAAACCGATCGCAGAGCACCACTCCCGGCCCCTCAAGGTGTGGCAGAATGACTTCCTTCAGGTGCTGTGCCCGGCTCGCGGCATAGAGAAGGAGTTCTGCCTTCGGATCGAGTGCGGTATTTGCGGGATCGAGCAGGATCTTCCTTACCTGGTCGCCGATCAGTGTTCCACCTGGCTCCCGCGTAAGGACCAAACGTATACCGAGGGACTTCAGATAATTCGCAAGCAGGACGATCTGCGTGGATTTGCCGGAACCCTCGATGCCTTCGAGGGTGATGAACTTCCCCTCCATTTATTTAAGCTCCGCGACTGCATCGCCGGCCGCTTTGAGCGCGGGATTCGATGTGAAGAGGATTACCTGGGTTTTCTTTCCGAGGGCTCGGAGAACCTGGCATGCCGACTGCTGCCGGACGAAATCAAAACCTGCTAGTGCGTCGTCAAGAATGAACGGCAGACGCCGTTTGTCCACGATCACCTCGACCAGCCCGGTTCTGAGGCAGAAGGTGAACAGCGCCTTTGTACCATGGCTCAATTCTCGGTAGGTCAAATGCGAACCGTCACTACCGTGGAGAATGGGTTCGCCTTCCCTTCCCACCTCGATCCGAACATACTTGCCGCCACTGATCGCGGCAAGGTTCCTCTGCGCGGTGGCCTCGACGGCAGGGATGAGCGTTTCCATCTCGATGCCGCCCATCCTGCTGGCAGCGGCCAATTTGGCAAGATATCCACCCTGCTCGATAGCGGGCTCTCCGAAATCTCCCGGCAAATCGTGCCCCACGGTGCCGAAATTCCAGGAAGCACCAGCGGATGAAACCTCCCCTTCCAATCGCTCGATGTCTTGCCTGATACTGTATGAATCGATATTATGCGGCTCAAGTGCACGCGCCGCCTTTTCCAGTTCCATGATCTCCGCCTGTTGATGGTCGTACTGCTGGTGAAGGATTTCCGGCGTCACGTCCCCGAGAATTCGTAATCGCTGTTCATCAAGGTCCGTCCGCAGCGCGACGAAGTAGCGGAAATTATCGGCACGTTCTTTAAGATCAGCCGCACTTTCTGCTCCCGCGGTGCGCAGACAGTCAGTAATAGCCGCGCTCTCTTGCGTGAATTTCTTTTCAAGCTCGGCAAGATCTTTCTCCCCTTCAGCTATTTCCTGCTTGATCATAGTTCGTTGGACATTCTTCCGGGAGCCGTTGTACCATGCTACGGCCATCAAGCCCATCGCAGCGATAAGGCCGATATAAAAATAGTGCCCGTATTCCGCCGTCAACACAAACATTCCCAATGCCATAGAGAGAGCGCCTATGATGATGCCTGCGATAAACAGCTTGTCAGCAAGAAAATTGACCTTCGGTAACGCCTCAAGCTGCAGTTTCAGCACTTCCAGCGACTTGCTCAACTCGTCGGCATCAACAAGCTTCTGACTCTCTCGCCGTTCCTGCTCGTCGATCAGTTCCGCAATGTTCTCCGGGAGGCTTTCGCACCCCTTCAGCTCGGCAAGGGACGCTTCAATTTCGGCTTTCTTGTGCTCGACTTCCTCAAGGGACAACAATTTCTTTTTTAATGCCTCAGCGGCAAGTTTTGCCGATTGGTGGCGGTAATCTGCGTCAGCAGCCTCTTCTGCTTTGCGGAGCGTCTCACGCAATTCGGCGAGTTTTGCCTCGTTGGCTGCTGAATTTCCACCGCCAGGGGCTGCCGCCCGCGCGGCCCCCCCAAGACGTGTGGCTGCGGCTGGGGCAGAAGGGGACCGGGCATCGTCAAGCAGGTGTTCACGCCGAAGCATGAATACTGCCCCGTAATCCTCCTCGGAAATCCCGGGCGCCAGACCGCTCAATACCTGAACGGTGTTCCCCCAGTCCTTGTGCAGGAGTCTGAATTCCTTTGATGCGGTATCGTACTTAGAGAGATTTACCGCGCATTTTGAAAAATCTTGGATTACCCGGTAATACGCCCCATCATCAAAAAACACCACGAGGGCGCATCGCGAAGACTCCGGCGTCTGGCGCGAAACGAGCTTCTCCATCGCTGAAGACTGGCCATTTGGAAAAAGGAGACGCTGCATGGCATCGACGGCAGTGGTCTTCCCCGCTTCGTTGCCGGCGGCAATAAAGTTAAACCCGCTTTGAAACCTTAAGCGTGTAAGTTCCCGAAATCCACGCACTCCCTGCATTACGAGTTCCACCAGGAACATGGCATCGCTCCCTTCCCGTCGTTTTAATTGACTACTATAACGCAAGTGCACTAAAGTTGCAACAGGGAAAAAGCTGATTTTACAGCATCTCAACGGCTTTCTTGAGTGCTTCTGCCTTCTCGAGCGTTTCGAAATATTCCCTGGTGGGGTCCGAGTCTGCCACAATGCCTGCCCCTACCTGAATATGCGCATTCCCATCTTTTACTACAAAAGTCCTAATGATGATGTTGAGGTCCATGTCTCCGCTGTTCGAGATATAGCCGATGGAGCCGGTATAAGGCCCTCTTGCGACCGGCTCCAGCTCATCGATGATCTCCATGCACCGGATCTTGGGTACGCCGGTTATCGTCCCCCCCGGAAACATGGCGCGGACGAGATCAAAGGCGTCTTTTCCGTCCGAGAGCGTGCCATGCACATTGGAGACGATATGGATAACGTGGGAATAGTGCTCAACAACCATCATTTCATCGACCGTCACGGTACCATAGTTGCAGACTTTGCCTAGATCGTTGCGCTCAAGGTCGAGGAGCATGATATGCTCAGCCCGTTCTTTCTCATTGGTCAAAAGTTCTGCGGCGCATTCCTGCGTTTCTTCGTGGTTGCCCCCCCGCCGCCTGGTGCCCGCAATCGGCCTCGTATCGACAGTCCCCTTGTAAAGTCGGACAAGACGTTCGGGCGAAGAGCTCACCAACTGCAGATCGCCGAAGTCAAGGTAGGCTGCAAAGGGGGACGGGTTGATCTCGCGCAGGATCTTGTACAGGCGGAGCGTGTCCGTACCGCCAATTCGCAGAGACAGCCGTTGCGACACGTTCGTCTGGTAGATGTCTCCAGCGGCAATGTACTCTTTGCTTCGCCTGACCATGACCTCGAACTCGGCTTGTGTCAGGTTGGACGTAACCGCAACAGGCTTTAACGCCTTTTTTCTGTCGAATGCCTCTGCATCTCCGGACGTCACCGGAGAATGCAGGGCTCTGGCGAGTGCAGTAAGCCTTTCTATGGCCCTATCGTAAAGGCCGTCCCATTGTTCCGGCCCGGGACTTCGAAAACCCAGTTCCTGGCCACGCGCGCCGGGGTTCACTATCACCCATTTTTTATTCATAAGGTGATCGAAGGCAACGACAAGGTCGACAAATACGAAATACGCTTCCGGGATATCAAGGTCGACCGCTGCTTTACGCGGGAGTTTTTCGAACTGATGAACAAAATCGTATGAAAAGAAACCGACTGCTCCGCCGCTAAACGGTGGCAGGCCGGGAACACGCCCGGTTCGGTAATTGTTCATAAGCTCCCGCAGTTTCGCGATCGGATTCCGTTTCATCGTCGCCCGCTTGCCATATTTCCCGGCAGGAGTCACCGGCAGTATGAGTTCTACCGAGTCGCCCCTCGATTTGAAAATTAAGTAGGGGTCCGCAGCAACGAAAGAATATCTGCCGGTCTTATCGTTTATTCGCGCACTTTCAAGCAGCACAGGGTAACCGAGGGGCCGCAACGCTTCAAGCGCGGCGAGCGGAGTCAGCGCCGGCACGTCGATTTCAACGGCAACCGGAAGAGGCGCACCACCGGACGAAAGATTGCGTAAAAATTCTTCTTTTGAGGGATTGATGTTTTCCATAGGTAAGATGCAGAAATTGTAAAGATTATTCCCGGGGTGGTCAAGTGAATTCTCAGAAAATAATCGCGCGTATCGCCTGAAAATGTGCTATATTAGTTAATAGAGACACAGGAAGTGAATAAGTCGGTCTTTGAAAAGAGTGAACGGAGAAGAGGGCGTTGCCGAACCAGCACCGATAGGTGTTCAGATGATAACCCGTTATAAAGGGGATCAGGCACCGTGCGTGATGGAAACCGAGGCCGGCGGAAAAGCTGCAAGTTGAGCGGTCAGTTCCCCGGTTTGCTTCACAGGCGACCACGCGATCGGAAGAGCTAAAACCCCTAAGCCACGGGGATACGAGGGAATGGGCCACTGGCTACATATACACGACGCTTCATAGGGTCTGCAAAGCGGAGCCGGAGAAGCAGGATGTACTTCCCCAAAATACACGTGGCTCAGCGGAATATCAATACCGGTTCGCAGGCAGCGCCTTTTTTGTTTTCCTGCAATTCTTCTCTCTCTTTTCTTGCTGGCTCCTAATCTCATTCTGCGGCCTGTTAAGCAGCTTATCGGACCATACTCAGAAAGCCACTCGTTGTACCCAGGGGGTATGGTCAGGTTGTTGATGTGCATTTAACCTGTAGTAAATCCGTCTCGTACCATCTTCCTCTCGACAAAACTCTCAAAATATTCTAAACTGTTTTTCGGATGCCCGGTCGCTCCCGATGGGAACGTGGGAGTCCGGCTTCTCTATGCATGAACATACTACACTCGCGGCAGAACCCTTCGAGGATGACAAAATCCTGAGAGGAGGACCGGTTTGAACCAATCGATGGATGTGCACATTTATTACGAAGACACCGATTGCGGCGGGGTGGTCTATTACGCCAACTACTTGCGCTACATGGAAAGGGCGAGGACCGAATATCTCGCGTCAAAGGGTTGCTCCGTCAAAAAACTCATGGACGAGGGTACAAACTTCATGGTGCTGCGCGCAGAAATAGATTATCGTTCCCCTGCTCGCTATGGAGACACGGTCGAGATCGAAACCTGGGTCAGGGATGTAACCCGGGCAACGATGATTTTTGAGCATATCATGCGGGACAAAACCTCCCAGCGAGTTTTTGTGGAATGCCGGACAAAGATCGTCTATGTCGATGCTCATGCAAAGCCCAAGCGCCTGTCTTCCGATTTTGTGGAAAAAGTAAAATGAAGGCAGTCACTCACGACAGCATCTCCCTGCGGGGCGCTGGTATCGCGCATATCACGCAACCGAAAAAGGGCGCACGTTTCACGTTGGACAGCATCCTCCTTGTGGACTTCTGCAGCATCAAACCCGGCGATATCATCCTGGAACCAGGAACAGGCACTGGCATCGTTGCCATTCTCCTCGCAAAAAAATTCCCAGGAGTCACTGTCACAGCCATTGAAATCCAGGACGTTCTTGCTGAACTCTGCAGGGAGAACATCGCCCAAAACGGCCTGCGAGAGCAAATTCACCTGATCGAGCGAGACATCAGACAGCTAAAGAATACCCTCACGCCTCTCTCATTCGATGCAATTGTGGCAAACCCTCCCTATAGGATACAGGGGACCGGGAAACTGAGTCCTCATGAATCAAGGCAGTTATCGCGCCATGATGATCTGACATCCCTCGAGAACTGGCTCGACCTGCATAGATTTCTTAAAAACAAGGCACGGTTTTTCCTCGTATTTCCGGCCGAAAGGCTCGCGGACATAATCGCTGGTCTCCGCTTGCGCCGACTTGAGCCCAAGCGCATGCGCCTTGTCCATTCCTATCGGACTAAAAGAGCTTCGCTTGTTCTCGTTGAAGCGGTCCAGTCGGCTGGTCCCGGACTTGAAGTCCTTGCCCCTCTCGTCATCCATGAGTCATCGGGCGACTATACTGTAGAAATGCGAAGGATCTACGACCTCCTGTAACGTGCATTGTGACCCACGTTCGGTCTGGTTCCCGGTTGGTCTTCCGTAACTCTTCCTGCAACTATGATATAGTAATACCAGACCATCAATCGGAAGCTTCTTTGGAAAAGAATCTGTGTGAAGCAGGCGGTATTCATCGAGGGGAGAGAGAGTATGGCTGAGCAGAGATATGCATATGTAATCATTGGCGGAGGACTTGCTGGTGCATCGGCTGTTGAAGGCATCCGGGAACTCGACAAAACGGGCGCTATCCTGCTCATCTCTGCGGAACGGCATTTGCCCTATGATCGGCCACCGCTCTCAAAAAAACTCTGGTTCGGGAAAAAAAAGGTCGAGGAAATTTTTCTCCACGATCAACAATTTTACGATCAAAACGGGGTAACCGTTGCCTTAGGCACCGAGGTTACAGCACTAGACGCCAATCAAAAAACAGTAACGACAGGCAAAAAATCGCGATACGCTTTTCAAAAGCTCCTCCTTGCAACCGGCGGAACACCACGGACGCTGCCGATTCCGGGCGGCAATCTCGACGGCATCTGCTATTACCGCAGTCTGGACGACTATCTGAGTCTACGCGCGCAAGCAGCAGAAGGAAAATCCGCAATCGTGATCGGCGGCGGTTTTATCGGTTCGGAAATTGCCGCTGCGCTTCAAACTAATAAAATCGATGTAACTATGGTCTTTCCCGAGTCCTCCCTGGTGAACCGGATCGTACCCGCGTCCCTCGGAAGGGCGCTTATGGATCAATACCGTTCGCGCGGGATAACAATTCTTGCCGGTGAGAAGCCTGCGTCATTCCAAAAAAAGGGCACCAGGTTCCTCACCCGCACAGCGAGCGGCAGGGAACTAACTTCGGACATGGTCGTCGCAGGCATCGGCATTGCACCATCCCTCGAACTCCCGCGAAAGGCCGGACTGCAGACTGCCAACGGAGTCATTGTTGACGAATATCTCCAGGCATCGCATCCGGACATCTACGCGGCAGGTGATATTGCATTTTTCCCGTACCAGGCACTTGGAACGCAGACGCGAGTCGAGCACTGGGACAATGCCCTGAACCAGGGTAAATGGGCAGGCCGGAACATGGCCGGTGCGCGCGAACCATATACGTACATGCCCTATTTTTTTTCTGACCTTTTCGAGTTCGGGTTCGAGGCGGTCGGCGACGTGAACGCGGATCTCGAAATCGTTGCCGACTGGAAGAAGGAAAACGATACGGGGGTGATTTACTATATGCGTGGCAACAAGGTGCGGGGCGTTATGATGTGCAATGTGTGGGACAAGGTCGAGACCGCGCGCATGATTATCAAGAAAAACAAGGAGGTAACGAAGGAAAGCCTGTATGGGTTGATAGGGTAGAAAAACGCTGCCGGGCTCGCAGCGGCCGCCGACGGTCGCTTTATATGCGGTACCTCCCCCTGGAGCTCTTTCATCCTTTGCAGGAAAACAACTCAAGAGGCAAATATGAAACTACCAGAACAAAATACAAAGTCCGTTACAGTGGCGGCCACCCCCTTATCCTTGAAAGAATTGGAAGCGTTGCTGCAGCAAACGCCGGCCTGGTCGCTCGGTGAAAAAGAGATTGTGCGTGATTTCCGGTTCAAGGACTTCCGCGATGCCATGCGGTTTGTCAATGACGTGGCGGCCATAGCGAACGAGCAGGACCATCATCCGGATATTTTTATTTCCTACAATAAAGTCCGCGTGACACTGTCGACACATAAGATCGGAGGACTATCACTGAACGATTTTGTCGTCGCAGCGAAAATCGATGAGTTGGCGGACTTGCAACGACCTGGGAAAGCGGCATGACGAGTCATATCAGAGGACGAAACGGCCTGTCAAAAAGTTTAAAGGGCAAGGTCGCCCTGATCACGGGAGCGAGCAGGCGGATAGGCCGTGCGCTTTCCATCGCCCTTGCGGAAGAAGGGGTGAACATCGTTGCTCACGACCATCGAGACCGTGAGCATGAAACGGCGAAGGTCTGCGAAGAAGTCGTAGGCTGCGGTGCAAAATCGTGGAACGTTTCCGCCGACCTTGAAACACCAGAAGAGTACGAGACTCTCATTGCACGGGCGCTACGGGCCGCCGGATCGCTTGAGATCCTTATTAATAATGCTTCGATCTTTCAGTCGGGCATGCTCATGGATATGGGATTCCGCGATCTGATGCGTCACCTCCACGTGAATGCATGGACGCCGCTGGTTTTGAGCCGCGAGTTCGTGAGGCTTGCAGGCCGCGGCAAGATCATCAACCTGCTTGACACGAAAATCGCGGGCTACGACCGGGAGCACGTTGCATATATCCTGAGTAAACGGATGCTCGCCACGCTTACGACGATGTGCGCAGTGCAATTCGCCCCCGCTGTCACCGTAAATGCGATTGCGCCGGGGCTCATCCTGCCTCCGTCGGGGCAAGACGATGCCTATCTTGAATCGTTGGCACGAACAGTCCCGCTCAGGCGCCACGGCTCGCCGAGCGATATCACCGATGCAGCACTCTATCTGCTGAAAGGTGACTTTGTGACAGGCCAAGTCATCTACGTTGACGGTGGCAGGCACTTAAGGGAGGAGAGCAATGGACCGAATCGTGATCAGTGATCTTCTCGTACGGTGCATCATCGGCGTTCGTGACGACGAGCGCAGGGAAAAACAGGATGTCCTGATTAATCTGACTCTGGATGTAGACCTGCGCAAAGCCGGCGAGAGTGACCGGATTGAAGATTCGGTAGACTACCGCGCCATAAACAAGCAGATCATGAGCATGGCTGAGAACTCTCAATTTTACCTCGTGGAAGCCCTGGCCCAGTCCGTGGCCGACATCTGTCTAGCGCACCCGGAGGTGGCAGAAGCACGCGTGCGGGTCGAGAAACCGGCAGCGCTCCGGTTCGCAAGAAGCGTAGGTGTGGAAATCACGAGGAAACAACCGGGCTGATCATCATGCGGGCATTCGTAAGCATCGGATCGAATATCGATCCGGAAAAGAACGTGAAGGAAGCCCTGCGTCGTCTAAAAAAACAGGTGTCTATTCAGGCGATTTCTACGGTTTATCTCACGGAAGCCGTCGGTCCAGCGGGTCAGCCACGCTTTTACAATTGCGTAATTGAGATTGGAACGCACCTGCCGCCCCATGAGCTGAAACACGCCGTACTCCGGCGGATTGAGGATCAGATGGGCCGGAAACGAACAGGCGATAAATTTGCGCCGCGTACTATCGATCTCGACCTCCTTCTCTATGACAACCTCACGATCACGATAGACGGTCGTCCGCTTCCGGACCCGGACATCGTCAGACGGCCGTTTCTTGCAATCACGCTCCGTGAAATCGCTCCGGGACTCGTTCTTCCGGGATCGAACGCGAGCGTCGAAGAAGCTGCGGCAACGCTGTCATGCGATGGCATGCAGCCGCTCAATTCATACACTGACATTATTCGAAAGGAAATCCTCCATGATCGAAAGTAATGAGAAGATTCAGAGATTGGTCAAAGAACTGCTCGTCGAACTCGGCGAGGACCCGGAGCGCGAGGGCCTCGTCAATACGCCGAAACGCGTCGCCACCGCTCTCACCTATCTGACGTCGGGGTATAAAGCCGATGTTCAGCACATGATCAATCAGGCCTGTTTCGAGCAGCAGACGACCAGCATGATCGTGGTGAAGGATATCGAGGTCTATAGCCTCTGTGAACACCACATGCTGCCGTTCTACGGGCGCTGCCACATCGGATACATTCCCCGGGGGCGGGTATTCGGAATCAGCAAGCTCGCGCGCCTCGTGGATATATACGCTCGAAGGCTCCAGATCCAGGAACGGCTCACGGAACAGATCGCTTACGTGATCAGGGACTCGATCAAGGCTGACGGCGTCGGCGTGATGATCGAGGCGCGCCATCTCTGCATGATGATGCGCGGCGTAGAAAAACAGAATTCCTTGTTTGTCACCTCATCGCTCCTGGGAGTATTCCGTACCAACGCCTCCACCCGGGAAGAATTCTTCTCGATCATCAACAGACGCAGCCCCGACATTTAAGGTCTCAATCTCCGGGACACTTCTTCGTCGATGGAATTCGTAGATGTCGTTTAAGATCCATACCATCGTTCATTCTACGCATTCCCGACGACATTTCATCGAAATACTAAAGACGTATGGCATAGAGCCTCTCGTTGACGTTCGGACCGTTCTCAAGATGGCGAAATGCAGCATTCGGGTGGTTCGCCGATAACGCAAACAGAAAAATTCGTGGAGAGTCTGCGTCAGCTGAACGACACTGCAAGAAGTCAGAAGGCCATGATCATGTGCGAGGAGGCAGTGTCCTGACGGTGCTCGTGGTCGCATATGGGCAGCGCTTGCTCGCGCGCGGGATTTCAGACATGGATTCCTGAGCAAGGTTGCGGTTAATAAATACAAGATGACGCTGCGGGCAGAGACCCGCCCGCAAAAGGCTGTTTGTCCGAAAAGACAAATGGAGAGTGATCCTTCTGCATGTTTTATTTTTTTATCTTCTTCCTGCTTAGGAAATCTTTCTCAATGACCCGTCGGATGGCATCCCGTGTGGCACCATCGGCTATCTTGGCGACGTATTGCTCAATGGTCGCCCGCTCGTCGGGACCAAGCGGAGTCGCTGCAGCCTCCTCCGGCATGCACTCATGGTCTTCCATGACTTCGCCAAGCTTCAGCGTGATGTCCTTGATCGCTGCTCTGCCCAGGCTCGTGTTTAATTTTTCGATAATTTCCGGTTTGAGAAGGGTAAGCTGCTGCATCCATGCCGGGCTGTCAACAATGAGCAAAAGCCTGCCTCCTCGGACTGATTGGGGCTGTGCATGATGGGCGATCATTGCCCCCACACAGCGCTCCCATTGCCCGAAGATGCGGTACTCATGGAGACGGCCTTGAAAACCGCGATTCTTGAGAATCTTGCCGAGGGTCATGGAAAGTCTGTCTAGCTTCTGCGCCATGGTAATTTATCATAGCATACCAAGAGTTCTTTTGACAACAGCGAAGGACACGGATATAATAGGAAAATGCCTCGGGAAAAAGCTAATGCGGACTTAAGGAGCGCACATGCCAGAGCTGCGTAAAGACCCCATCACCGGCCGGTGGGTTATAATCTCGTCGGAGAGGGGTAAACGCCCCAACGAATTTCATGACCAGCGTGACAAGAAGCGCGCCGGTTTCTGCCCCTTCTGCGCAGGTAATGAGCGAACCACACCGAATGAGATTCTTGCCTACCGGGACAACGGACAGCCCAACGGACCGGGATGGCGGCTGAGGACCGTTCCGAACAAATTTCCGGCCCTCCAGATCGAAGGAAGCCTGAACAAACAGGGCGAAGGGATTTTTGACAAGATGAGCGGAATCGGCGCTCATGAGGTCATCATCGAAAGTCCGGAGCATACTGCGACGCTTGCAACCCTTCCCCAAAAGGCTATGGAAGAAGTCCTCTGGGCATACCGCGACCGCATGGAAGACCTGAAAAAAGACACACGCTTCCAGTATACGCTCATCTTCAAAAACGAGGGCATCACCGCCGGCGCAACGCTAGAACACACTCATTCACAGCTGATAGCCCTGCCGATCGTTCCGATCCAGGTTCAGGAAGAGATCGACGGAAGCAGGAGACACTATGGGCTCAAGGAACGGTGTATCTTTTGTGATATTATCCGGCAGGAGATTCAGGTCAAAACGCGTGTTGTACTCGAAACGTCGTTATTCATCGCCCTGGCTCCTTATGCACCTCGCTTCCCCTTCGAAACATGGATCATGCCCAAACAGCACCTCTCGTGCTATTCGTGCTCGACAAACGACGACTACCATGACCTCGCTGGAATTCTTCAGAACGTCCTGCGACGGATTGACCGGGCGCTATCGTACCCCCCCTACAACTACATAATCCATACATCGCCATTTCGCGACGAGCGGAATGATTACTACCACTGGCATATTGAACTCATGCCTAAGCTCACGAACGTTGCAGGCTTTGAGTGGGGCTCTGGATTCTACATCAATCCCACGCCGCCTGAGGATGCAGCAAAATTTCTGCGAGAAATTAAAGTATGACGTTGTTTGACCGTAAGAGCCGCCACAGGGGAAGAAGGACAGAGAGAAAGGAAGTTTAGAGACTGCTTACGGTGTTCCGATTTTCTCATTGCTCGCGTGTGTTCAGATTTTCGGTCTTTTCTCGGTGGCCCTGTTTGTCTGCGGTAAATACTGTTTTTCAATATCCTAATCATGAATTTATGAGAATTCTTTTTGCAACGTCTGAGGCAGCACCCTTTGCCAAAACAGGCGGCCTCGCAGACGTAGCGGGGAGCCTGCCACCTGCCATCGCTTCGCTCGGCCACGAGGTGACTGTCGTCATGCCCCGTTACCGACAGGTGGACGTGCATGCACTCAAGCTGAAACGGGTCACAACTTTTATGGTACCCCTCGGTACGTGGAAAGAGCGATGTGATGTGCTCAAGGGAACGATGGGCAACAACGTCACGGTGTATTTCATCAATAAGGACGTTTATTACGACCGGCCAGAATTGTACGGCACGACTCACGGCGACTACAGTGATAATGCCGAACGCTTCATTTTTTTCTCACGGTCGGTACTGGAACTGTGCGAGGTACTGCAGCTGAAACCTGATATCGTTCACTGTAATGACTGGCAGACCGGCCTCGTGCCGCTTTATCTGCAAAGACTCTATGGCAGCGCGGAGATGCTACGCAAGACAAAAACTGTCTTCACGGTGCATAATCTCGGATATCAGGGTCTGTTCTGGCATTGGGACATGCGTCTAACGGGCCTCGAGTGGAATGTATTCACACCGGAAGGGATCGAGTTCTGGGGTAAGATGAACCTGCTTAAGGCAGGCCTTGTTTCGGCAGATATTATTACCACCGTAAGCAAGACCTACAGCCGGGAAATTCAGACTCCAGAGTACGGTTGCGGACTCGAGGGCGTACTCAGGGAACGCTCGGCTGATCTTTATGGAATCGTGAACGGCATCGATTATAAGACGTATGACCCGTTGCACGATCATGCCATACCCCATCGGTACAGCGCTTCCCGGCTGTCAGGCAAGGCAGGGTGTAAAAAAAGGCTTCTCGAACTCGTTAACCTGCCGGACAAGGGAGACCCGCTCATAGGCATGGTCACGCGTCTCGTCGACCAAAAAGGGTTGGACATCCTGACTGATGCCTTACCGGACATCATGTCGCTCGGTGTGCAGCTGATTATTCTTGGTTCCGGGGAAGCTATCTATCACCGCTTGCTGACCGATGCTGCAAGCCGCAACGGAAATGCGATGCGGGTGCTGCTCCAATATGATGAGGGCCTTGCAAAAAACATTTACTCAGGAAGCGACATGTTCCTCATGCCGTCGCGGTATGAACCATGCGGTCTCGGGCAAATGATCGCTCTACGTTATGGAGCCGTGCCGATCGTCCGCAGAACGGGCGGGCTCTCGGACACCGTGGTAGATTACAATGCAAGGGCTGGTCGTGGAACCGGTTTTTTGTTTAATGAATATTCAGCACCTGCACTGGTTGACTGCATACGTCACGCCCTCAAGGTTTTCAGCAATAAAGCGAAGTGGCAGCGCATCATGAAGGCAGGTATGAATGAGGACTTCTCCTGGGAGCATTCGGCAAAAGAATATGCGAAGCTGTACCAGAAGGTGATGAAGAGAGATCGGGTATAAGATCAAGGGTGCAGGGTCCGACCAAAATCCTTTGTTTGTCTTTCTCAGCCGCTTGCTGACCCCTTCCCCTTGTCCCCTGGAAGAGAGCTATGGAAACAACGGAAAAAACCGAACTGAGCATCCTCAGCGAAATCGGGAGGATTTCGAACTCAACCATCGGTCTTGCGGAGAAGCTCCAGCACATTGTTGAGGCCATAAAGCGCGGCATGGGCAAAGATGGGGCTTCCATATTCCTCATCGATCGCTCGGGGAAAACGGTCACCCTCGTTGCGGCTATCGGGCTCAATCAGGAAACTATCGGCAAATTGACCTTTCCGCTCGGCATGGGTATCGCCGGATGGGTGGCGCAGCAGAAGGTGCCGCTCGCGCTCGAAGACCCCTACTCGGATCCACGGTTCGCCTACGTCCCGGGGTCGGGCATCGAAAACTTTAAGTCCCTCGTTGCTGCGCCCATCATGGACGATGCCAGCTGTCTCGGCGTCATATTCGTGCTCTCCGCCGCCGTCTGGCGGGCCACCACTTCAGACATCACGCTGCTCACGACCACGGCCAACCAGCTCAGCGGCGTCATCAAAAACGCCCGGCTTTTCCAGGGCCTCCAAGATCGCCTCGCCAACCTTGCATCCATTTACGAGATCGGTATGGCGCTTACCTCTACGCTTGACGTTGAACAGCTCCTGTCGCTCATCGCCAAAAGCACGACCCAGTCTCTGCGCGCACAGGGCTGTGCGATCAGGCTCAGAAACCTGCCCGAGATCGTTTGGCATGCGACTTTCGCGTTCCACAGCGTTGTTGGGAATGCCATCAGGGATCTGGATGCCAGGATTGGCGATGCGGTGGCTGACCGGGTCGCGGGTGAGAAAAAACCGCTACTTATCCATGACGTCGGTCGAGACGATGCCATCGGGGTGAAAAACGTTTCTGCCTCCATTCTCAGTGTGCCGCTCTTATTTCGTGAAAAAGTGATAGGTGTCATAACGCTCTATAATAAACAACAGGAAACACAGACATTCAGCGATGACGATCTCCAGTTCCTGACTGCCGTTGCCAGCGGTGCATCAATCGCTATCGAGAACGCTGCCATGTACGAGCGCATGGAGGACCTCGCGATCGAAGCCAGAAACCGGGCGCAGGAGCTCTCCATCCTGAACGATATCGGCACGGCAGTGAGCACAACGCTCAACCTCGACCGATTGCTCAGGATAATCCTGACTGCCGTCACGATGGGAGGCAGCGGCCTCGGCTTTAACCGTGCACTCCTCCTCCTGACAAACGAACGTACCAACACGCTCCAGGGCATGCTGGGAGTGGGTCCTACAAACTGGGAAGAAGCGGGCCAAGCCTGGGGCGAGGTTTCCAGACGGCACAAAAGCCTCATGGAGTGGATTCAGACCGGCGAGATCTTTGAGCACCGTGATTCAGCCCTGAACGCGCTTGCCCGTAGCATCAGGATCACGCTCAATCCGGCCGAAGGCGTCCTGGCCTTGACGGCGCTGAACAAACGTCCTTACAACGTGACCAACGCAGCTGAGGACCCACTTGTTTCAAAGGGACTCCGGGAACTGCTCAAAGTGAACAGCTTCGCAACAGTGCCACTCGTGGCCAAGGACCATGTCCTTGGCGTGATTCTTGTTGACAACATGTTCACCCAGCGGCCGATAACCGACGGCGACATCCGGTTTCTCAGCATGTTCGCGCACCAGTCGGCGCTCGCCATAGAAAATGCAATCATTCACACCAATCTCGAGACTATGAACAAGGATATCCGGGCCTTGCACGAACAACTGGTCCAGTCCGAAAAAATGGCTGCCTTGGGCGCCATGATGGCGGAAATCACCCATGAGATCAGAAACCCTCTCGTCTCCATCGGCGGCTTTACGCGACGGCTGGCGAAAAAATTGCAGAATAGGGAGGATAAAAAGTACATAGACATCATCTTGAGTGAAGTCTCCCGGCTCGAGGGGATCATCCACGACAATTTGTACTATATCAAGGAGGTTTCCCTGCAGGTGAGCGAGGCAGATATCAACGAGGTAATCCAGGATATCCTTACGCTCTACGAGGATGAGCTTGCACAGCGGCACGTAACCGTAGAAAAAAAATTAACACCCTTCCTCCCTCTGCTCAAAATCGATGCTCAGCAGATTAAACAGGCAGCGATCAACGTTCTGAAAAATGCGATCGAGGCAATGGAAAACGGCGGCACACTCTCGATCCGGACATATCTCCTTGAAGAGACGAGCGAAGTTGCCATCGAGTTCGGCGATACGGGTCCCGGTGTCTCCGCGAAGGCCATGCATAACATCTTCAATCCGTATTATACGACGAAACCGCGGGGGACCGGCTTGGGGCTACCGATCACAAATAGGATCCTCAAAGCCCACAAGGGGAAAATTGAACTAAAGAACAAGGATACCGGCGGGGCGCTCTTTACCCTGAAGCTCCCTTGCTCAGCACGGGGTGTTAACAAGATTACGTAATCCAGCCATCGGCGGGGAAGGGAGAAGGCAGGTACATCATCGGCAATATCTTATCTATCTTGACAGAGAAAGACGGGGACAAAATATTATTATAATAAGGTTTCAAAGCCGAGCGATCATAGCCAAGGAGGCATTGATGAAAAAAGTGCTGGTTGTTGATGATGAAGAAAATATCCGGGAGCTTTACAAGGAGGAATTGGAAGATATGGGCTTTGCAGTGACGGTGGTAGCCGACGGGATACAGGCGCTCGAAATCATGAATATAACAAAGTTCGATCTCGTGACTCTTGACATGCGTATGCCCGATATGGACGGCATTGAGACCCTGCGAAAGATGAAGGAAAAGGACAGCACACTGCCAGTGATCATCTGCACGGCCTATGAAGAGTACAAACAGGACTTCGGAAGCTGGTGTTCGGACGCCTATGTCGTAAAATCAGCGGATACATCCCTTCTGCGTGAAACGGTAAAGAAAATTCTCGGATGAACAAGCAAGCGGTAGTGGTCGTGGAAAAACTAGTTCAAGGCGGCAGCGGCCTTGCACGGCTCAACACGGGCGAGGTGGTCTTTGTGAACGGTGTGCTGCCCGGCGAATGCACCCTCGTCACCCTCAAACAGAAACGGAAAGGTTTTCTCGAAGCCGACCTCGTCGAGGTCATTACTCCATCGGCAAACCGTATCACTCCCCCCTGCAATGGCGAAAAGCAATGTACCGGCGCCACGTGGCCGCACATAGCCTATACGGCCCAGCTTGGATACAAGGAGGACATCCTGCAGGACACCCTCTTACGAATTGGCGGCATCGCGCCGAGGCATCCTCTTCCCATTCTTCCATCCCCCTGTACCGACCATTATCGGCTGCGAACGCAGTTCAACGTCCGAACGATAGAAGGAACGCAGCGGATCGGTTTCTTCCGCCATGGTTCGTACAGCCTCGTAGAAGTGGATGATGCATTTCTGCTTCATCCTCTCATCAACCGAACACTGAAAGCCATCAGGTCGCTCGCACAGCAGCTTCCTTTACTCACGGAAATCCATATTAACGCGACCCCCCGTGGTCAAGTGCACATTTTACTATTCAGCCAGTTGAGCACGCTGGCGTCGTTGGAACCGTTCTATTTCAATCTGAAAAAAGAGGTACCGGAAGTAATCGGGATAACGGCCTATGCCAATAAGCAAAAGGCCTTCGTTCTCGGCAGCAACCGACTGTCACTGGAACTGGATGGATTAACGTACACCGCTACGGAAGGCAATTTCTATCAGGTCAACTGGGAGCAGAACAAAAATATGGTGAGGACGGTCATGGACTTTGCGGGTCTCGCGGGGCATGAGACTGTCCTCGACCTCTATTGCGGCATCGGCAACTTTGCCCTGCCTCTCGCTCGGAAGGCGAGGAATGTTATTGGTATCGAATCCGGCTTCGCCGCCATAGAAGATGCCAGAGCAAATGCAGAGCTGAACGGGATTTCAAACGTGGAGTTCATTGCCGATGACCTGCAGAATGGTCTTAAGACACTTTTAAGGCAAAAAATAAGGGCTGATGTCATCATCCTGGACCCGCCTCGGGCCGGCGCCACGCTGAAAACGCTTGAACGCGTCCTTGCCTTTGTCCCTCAAAAGATTGTCTATGTCTCGTGTAATCCCTCGACGCTCGCGCGAGACCTGAAATACTTCCACCTTTTCGGCTTTCGTCTGGACCGCCTCCAGCCCGTGGACATGTTCCCCTATACCTATCACATTGAATGCGTCGCAGAAATGAGGAGAGAAGCATAGCAGCGACTGGGTTCCGTGCGTCAGGTATCGCCAACTTTCTTTTTTCCCCCGATGCCGCATATCCTCTGATACAACGCTGATTGGTCATTGACCGGCGCATGCGGTCCCGGTTATGGAGCAGGAGAAGAAGCGGTGAAACTCGGGATGGAGCTGACTGAGGCGGAAGAAACCGTTTGGGGAGCGCCGCCTCTCTCTGAACCTGAAGTCTCCCGGGGTCCTGCGTCGGCTGCCGTGGGTGTCGCTGATGTCGTAACCTGCGAACGCGTCACAGGCGAAGTCACGATTGACGGCAGTGCTGGTTGGGTCGTAGGATGCTGCATGAACGAATGGTTCGCCCACATCTGATAGATTAAGCCGCCAAGCGTTGCCAGAACGATTAACGCTACAATGACAAGGGCAATGCTATACCGGCCCACAAGTGGCGCCTTCGACACGGAGACCAAGGCTTCCTGTTCTGGAGCAGCTTCTAATACATTCATGGACACCAGGTAGCCTGCGATTCTCCGTAGAGAGTCTGCTTTCGTTGACCTGCGGCCAAGCCGCTTTGCCAGTTTTTCCCGGACCTCGGGCACGGACCCATACCGTCTTTTTGGATTTTTCCGGAGACATTTCTTGATGAGCCATTGCATGCCCCACGGAATTACCCTGTTGATATGGCGGGGGGCGAGGAATTTTTCTTTCAGGATCTTGGCCGTGACCGACCGGGAATCATCGTCCCTAAAGGGTTTTACTCCGGTAAACATCTCATACAGCACAATGCCGAAGGAAAAAATATCCGACCGGCTGTCAAGCTGCTGGCCCAGAATCTGCTCGGGTGACATGTAGGCCGGCGTGCCGATGAGCGTGCCCGGCATAGTCAGGGCTTCCAGGTTCCTGCTCTGAGCGATGCCGAAATCCATGACCTTTACTTCACCGTTCCTCTTGATCATAATGTTGCTCGGCTTGATATCACGGTGAATCAGACCGCGCATGTGCGCGTAGTCGAGGCCATCGCAGACCTGGAGGGCGATCATTGTCCCGACATCAACGGGCAGGGGACCGGTCTTCTCGATTACCTCAGCAAGGTTGACGCCGTCCACATACTCCATCACGATGCTGTAATGCGGTTTTTTCCAGTAGTCGTAGATGTGGACAATATTCTCGTGCTGGAGCGATGCGGCCATTTTGCTCTCCCGTTCAAAGCGACGGACGATCTGGGAGTCTGTTGTATAAGCCTTTTTCAACTCCTTGATGGCGACCGGCCGGTCCAGAGATTTCTGAACGGCTTTGTACACGGTGGCCATACCGCCTGATCCGATCTCAGCGGTTATTTCGTATTCTTCTTGTATCTGTCTCGGCATGAAGGGTTTCTCGTAAAATGCATGTATGAAGCTATCATTGCCCTGAAGGATCGCCTTCCTCTTATTCGTTCATAGGAGGGGAGCCGGTACACTATTCCGTGCTGAACATCTATAGCTCCGCCACCCAAACCACAACTACCGTGATATTGTCCACACCGCCCCGGTCGTTTGCGACAGCCACTAGTTTCTGCACGGTTTCCCGGGGTGAGGCCATGGCGAGGATCCTGCCAATGTCTTCATCATCGACCATCTCTGTGAGCCCGTCGGTGCACAAGAGGAACCTGTCGTCCTTCTGCAGCCGGTGCTGTGATACATCTGGGAGGACCTCGCCGTTTCCCCCCAGCGCCCGCGTGATAATGTGGCGGTAGGGGCTCATTCTCGCCTGTTCAGCTGTTATGGCGCCCGCGCGAAGCTGCTCTGCCACAAACGAGTGATCAGGAGTTAGCTGCTTAAACTCGCCTGACCTGAGAAGGTAGGCTCTGCTGTCACCGACATGAGCGATATATGCAACCTCATCCCTGATGAGGATCGTAGCCAGGGTTGTGCCCATGCCGGAGAGTCTGGGGTTTTGATCCCCGGTATTGAGAATATCGTTATTCGCTATGGCAAACGCCTGACGCAGCAGGGAATTCTCCAATTCAGCCTTGCCAGTAACACCTGAAGGCTGTTGCCCACCCTTTTCTCGAAGCAGGTCGGGTATCGCTCCTGCGAGCGCATCCACAGCGATGCGGCTTGCGACCTCGCCACCTTCGCTTCCCCCAATCCCGTCAGCAACAGCATAGAGCCCGATGCTGTCGTCGATGAGATAGGCATCTTCGTTATTTCCTCTTTTTTTCCCAGGGTCGGTTCCGCCAAAAGAAATTATTTTCATGGATTTTTTTTGTCAGCTTTCTCCGTGGTTAATGCCATTGAACTGCCGCCGGAAGGTCTGCAGGTATTCTTAAGTTGCTTTACCATAATCGCATGCGGCGATAATTATGATTATGATAGGGCAAAGCCATTCCTACGTCAAGATGAAATCAATGTTCTTTACCGGTCTGTTATGCTACAATGACGTTATGAAAAAGGCCGACAAAAAATCCTCTCAACCCGCCAAAAGGTCAGACCAGACAGAAGTATTGACTGGGCTGGAGCAGAAGCCGCTTGTGCTCAGGAAAGCGCGCTTCGTCGTAAACAAAGGCAGAGACGAGGGCAAGGAGAGGGAGCTCCAGACCCCCCTTGTCACTATCGGTACCTTGCCCGATAACGGCCTCGTACTCACGGATCCCACGGTCTCGCGCAGGCACGCCAGTGTCGAAGAGACTTCGAAGGGGTATGTTTTGCGAGACCTCGACAGCACGAACGGGACATTTCTTGATGGCGTCCGTGTGCGCGAAGGATACCTCCAGGCGGGCTCCCTTATCCGCTTGGGACAGACCGAGATGGTCTTCTCGCCCCTCGAAGAACGCATCGAAAACCTTCGAAGTTCCTCTGACCGTTTCGGCGACCTCTTCGGCTCGTCTCCCTCCATGCGGGAGGTCTTTGGCATATTGGAGCGCATTGCGCCCACCGATATCACCGTACTCATCCTGGGCGAAACGGGAACGGGAAAAGAACTCGCGGCACGGGCCATCCACAACCGCAGCCGAAGGGCAGCAGGACCCTTTATTGTGTTCGATTGTGGTGCCGTTGCTCCAAACCTGATCGAGAGCGAACTCTTCGGGCATGAAAAGGGTGCCTTCACCGACGCGGTCAAGTCCCGCCAAGGGGCCCTCGAGCTTGCGGACAACGGCACGCTGTTTCTGGACGAAATCGGGGAACTTGCCACCTCTCTGCAACCCAAGCTGCTCCGCGCCCTTGACCAGCGCGAAGTGAGGCGCGTCGGCGCCGAAGTGGCTGTAAAGGTCAACGTCCGCATTGTCGCAGCCACAAATCGTGACCTCGAAAAAGAAGTGAAGACCGGCCGGTTTCGTGAGGACCTATTCTATCGACTTTCCGCAGTAAAAGTACATCTTCCATCGCTACGTATGCACAGGGAAGACATCGAGTTGATCGCCGGACACCTGCTCGGCGGCATATCCGCAGAAGTGGGCAAACAGCTCACGGGTCTTTCGCCGGAAGCTGCAGCAGCTCTTACTGCATATCCCTGGCCTGGAAATGTGCGGGAACTTAGGAATGTTCTCAGCAGGGCTGCCGCGCTCAGCGACGGAAACCGGATCGAAGCGAAGGATCTTTTCCTCTCACACGGGAAGAGGACGTCAACGCTTGAAGGTCTGAGCGGCAAGACGCTCGAAGAAATCGAAAAAGCCGCGATTCACGCGACGATCAAGTCCGTCTCTGGGAACAAGACAGAGGCCGCTAAAGTGCTCGGCATTGCTTACTCCACACTGTACGAGAAGATGAAGAAGTACGGCCTTAAGGTCTAAATGTTTGCCTCATCGGTCCTTATGGCATGGTCTGGTAAAATGCCTCTATTCCTTCCTCTCCTAGGGTAATTTACCGCAGTGCTCTGTGATACTATGATGTATAGTATGAAAAAGAGTTATTGTATGTATCAATGAGGAAGAGCCCCCGGGAATGCAGTAGATTTGTGAGGGAAGTACTAGTTATCGGTCCCTCCTGTCAATCTGAAAATCCTGCATAACTAGCTATTTACCTTGGAGCAAAACGACCAGGACACCATCAGGATACATGGATGTTTTTTGCTGTATGCAAGTGCAGTTCACAAAATAGATTCTCCAGAAAATTCGACGTTGCAGCAGTAGAATAAAGGACGGAGCTAAAAAATTGTTAAAAAGGACGATCAAATTCATTTTTATTCTCCTCGCCTCACTCTGGATAATGTTCGAAGAGTGGGTTTGGGACACTCTTATGGCCGTGATGGAGACGATCGACCACCTCAAAATCGTTAAACGTTTTGAGATCTACCTCACAAGTCAAAATCCCTATCTTTTATTATCCCTTTTCTTATTCCCTTTTCTCATCATGATCCCGGCCAAGATATACGGTATTTATCTTATAGCAGAGGGCAAGATAGTAAGAGGCATCCTGATCTTTGTACTTGCAAAAGGGTTTATCACAGCCTTCGTTACAAGGCTTTTTTTTGTGAGTAAAGACAAGTTGATGCAAATAAAAAACTTTGCTGCGAGTTACTCTTGGGTCACGGAAAAGAAGGCCTGGCTGTACGCTGAATTAAATAAACTTCCCGCGTGGCAGAAAGCCAAGAGGAGCGTAGCAGCGCTGAAGCGAATCATAAAAGACAAGGTACTGACACTCAAACAGGGCGGCTGAATTTTAACCAATAGCAATAAAACAAAATTGAAGATGAAAAAGCGAGGTACCTCCTGACCCGAACAGAGCCTTCCTCCTTGGTTAAAACCAGAAAACTCCTTCAAAGATTTCGGCAATGTGCTCCCTTCGAATGATCCATCGTATTCCCCCTCGTAACGCTAATTCCCTTACCGCATCATCACCAAAAACGCTATCAGTCCTATAAGCACTGCTGCCTCGATAATTATCCACGGCCACTGTTTCTTGAATGTCAGCTGCGGACGGAGTATGCCCGCCGCGGTATTCACGGTAATGTGCGGCCGATACTCTCTGCCGGCCTTCAACATGCCGCTTTCCACGCGGAATAACAGCCGTATGGCATCGGGGCCGAACGATACAGGCTTCGGCTTGAGCCAGCGATCGTCCGCCGACAACAGACCGGTTGACCCACTACAGCCGAGAGACATGACTGGGACGCTCACCCAAGAGGTCTTTTTCCACCACGGGAGCTTGATCATCTGTCCCGGTTTGGCGTAGATGACCTTCCTCTTTCCCTTGACCTGCGCTGATAAATCGAGAAGGACATTTTGGACAGCGATCTTCATCTCATATGCGCTCTGGTAACGTTTGGCCATGTCCGGTGCGAGTGCTTTCTTGATAATGGCCGTCGTCTCCCGGCTCAGCTTCGGGTTCTTCCGCCTCGGGTCAAGGAAATCCAGCGGATTTTGCGGTGGATGTTCTCCGGTAAGGCAGCAATACAAGGTTGCGCCGAGCGAATACAGGTCAGAGCGCACGTCGGTCTGGCCTATGCCGTATTGTTCCGGAGCGGCATAACCCGGTGTGCCGTACATATAGGTGTCCTCTTTCCGGTCCTCCTTGAAGAAACGGGCGATGCCGAAGTCGATCAGCTTTACTCTGCCGTCATGGGCGATCATGATATTCGACGGCTTCATGTCACGAAACACGATGGGCCGCGGCTTTTG